>JAYTFS010000121.1:0-27008 GCA_043734185.1 Pseudolabrys sp.
GCCGCCATGCGGATTGACGTGTTCCGCGTCGTCAGCGAGCCCCAACTGCCGCAGGCAAGCGAGCGACTGCGAGGCAAAGGCTTCGTTGATCTCGATCAAATCATAGCTGCTTATTTTTTGCCCAAGCCGCGCCATCAGCTTGCGCGTCGCCGGCACCGGGCCGATGCCCATGATGCGCGGCGGCACCGCGGCCGAAGCCATGCCGAGAATGCGCGCGCGGGGCGTCAGGCCATGCGCCTTCACCGCCGCTTCGGAGGCAAGGATCATGGCTGCAGCGCCGTCATTGACGCCGGAGGCATTGCCCGCGGTCACCGTGCCCGGATTGCGGAACGGCGTCTTGAGCTTGGCGAGTTGTTCGAGCGTGGTGTCGGGACGCGGATGTTCGTCCTTGTCGACCTTGACCGGACCGGCCTTGCCGGCCGGCACGTCGACCGCGACGATTTCCTTGACGAAATAACCCGACGCCATTGCCTTGCCGGCGCGCTGCTGCGACCGCACGGCAAATGCGTCCTGATCGGCGCGGGTGACCTGAAACTCTTCCGCGACGTTTTCGCCGGTTTCCGGCATGGAATCGACGCCATATTGGCTCTTCATCAGCGGATTGATGAAACGCCAGCCGATGGTCGTGTCGTAGATTTCGGCGGCGCGGGCGAAGGCTTCGGTGCTCTTTCCCTGCACGAAGGGCGCGCGCGTCATCGATTCGACGCCGCCGGCAATGGCAAATTCCATTTCGCCGGAACGGATGGCGCGCGCGGCAGTGCCGACGGCGTCCATGCCCGATGCGCAAAGCCTGTTCAATGTCACGCCCGGAACGCTCACCGGCAGACCGGCCAGCAGCAGCGCCATGCGCGCGACGTTGCGGTTGTCCTCGCCGGCCTGGTTGGCGCAGCCGAAAAATACTTCGTCGAGTTTTTCCCAATCGATCTTGGCGTTTCGCGCCATCAAAGCCTTGATCGGCACGGCGGCAAGATCGTCGGCGCGCACCTTGGCAAGCGCGCCGGCGTAGCGGCCGATCGGGGTACGGACCGCATCGCAGAGAAAAACTTCCCGCGTTGCCATTACGCCGCCTCGTCTTGCGCGCGCTTGGTGCGGGCATGCAGGTCGCGCAGCACTTCGAGTTCTTTCGCGGTCGGCGGCGGCGTCTCGGCGACCTTGGCATCGTACTTGACCTGCCAGCCGGTGTTTTCCTGGATCTGCTCGCGCGCGACGCCGGGATGAATCGAAACGACAGTCATTTCCTTGGTCACGGGATCGGGCTCAAACATTGCGAGATCGGTGATCAGCTTGGTCGGGCCTTTGGTTTTCGCGCCGAGCTTGGCACGCGAGTCGCCCCCCGAAACATGGCCGATCGAAGTGACAAAATCGAGCTTGTCGACGAAGCTGCGCTTTCCCTGGGCCATGATGATGAAAATCTCGCCGCAGGATGTCGCGATTTCCGGCGCGCCGCCGCCGCCAGGCAGGCGAACCTTCGGCTTGTCGTAGGGGCCGACCACTGTGGTGTTGAGGTTGGCGTATTTGTCGATCTGCGCGCCGCCGAGAAAGCCGACCTTGATGCGGCCGCCTTGCAGCCAGTAGCGGAACATTTCCGGCACCGACACCGTGGTGATCGCGGTCTCGCACAATTCGCCGTCGCCGATCGATAGCGGCAGAATGTTCGGCTTGGTGGCGAGCGTGCCGGATTCGTAAATGAGCGTGATGCCGGGTGCGTGCGTCAGGCGCGCCAGATTGCAGGCGGCCGAAGGCTGGCCGATGCCGACAAAACAAATGTCGTCGTTCTTCAGGGCGCGTGCCGCGGCGATGGTCATCATCTCATTGGGCTTGTAGTCGGCCATGATCCTACTCCGCCGCCGCGCGCAGCTTGCGGCCGTATTTGGCAAAGGCTTCGGGGCTGCTGGAGAGCACGTTGGCTTTCATCCACGTATGGAACGAGTCGCGCTCGCGCGAGACCTCGTCCCATTGTTTATAGAAGTTGTTGTTGCGCGGGTAATAGCCCTGCGCATAAGAAGGAAAGGCGCCACCCGGAACCTCGACGACATGGCCCAGCGTCCAGTGCGGCAGGATGACCGCGTTGAGGCTGCGCTCGCCGAAATCGTCGACAATTTCTTCAACGGTCACCACCGAGCGCTTGGACGCCAGCACGGCTTCCTTCTGCACACCGAGCACGCCCTCGATCATCACATTGCCGACCTTGTCGGCGCGCTGGGCATGGATCACCGCAACATCGGGCCTATGCGAGGGGATGGCGGCAAGTTCCTCGCCGGTGAATGGGCAAGTCACGCGCTTGATCTTGGAATTCACTTTCGGCAGGTCGCCGCCGATATAACCGCGGAAGATCGCGCAAGGCAGCTCGGCCGCGCCCGCTTCATAAGCGTTGGCCATGGCAGCGTGCGAATGCTCTTCCAATTCGAGCTTATGCGGCCAGCCGTTCTCGACCGCGTCGCGCAGGCGATGCAAGGAACCGACGCCCGGATTGCCGCCCCATGAGAACACCAACTTGTCGACGCAACCCATGCCGATGAGCTGGTCGTAGACCAGGTCTGGCGTCATGCGGATCAGCGTCAGATGCTTGCGGCCCTGCCGGATGATTTCATGGCAGGCGGCATGCGGAATGAGATGAGTAAAGCCTTCCAGCGCCACCGTATCGCCGTCGCGAACGGTGTCTTTGATCGCTTCGGCCAGAGACGAAATACGCGCCATAGTGACTGCTTCCCGGTTGGGCCCCGTATTTACGGCGGCCTCCTGGCAGGGTCAAATGGCGAAACGCACGGCAGCAAAAGGGACGGCTAAATGGAGATCAAGGGACAGGCGGCCATCGTGACCGGCGGCGCATCGGGTTTGGGTGCTGCCACCGCACGCGCGCTGGCGGCGGCGGGCGCCAAGATCGCGATCTTCGACGTCAATGAGAAGGCCGCCGCCGAAGTCGCCGCCGACATCAAAGGCATCGCGGTGACCTGCGACGTCGCCGATAGCGCCAGCGGCGAGGCGGCAGTCAAAAAAGCCGCCACCGCACATGGGCCCGCGCGCGTCCTCATTAATTGCGCCGGCGTGGGACCGGCCAAGCGCATTGTTGGACGCGAGGGCCCGCAGCCGCTCGCCGAATACGAACGCGTCATCCGCGTCAATCTGACCGGCACCTTCAACATGATGCGGCTGGTGGCAGCAGCCATGCAGCCGCTCGAACCCTTCGCCGATGGCGAGCGCGGCGTCATCGTTTCGACCGCGTCGGTCGCGGCGTTCGAAGGCCAGATCGGCCAGGCCGCCTATTCGTCGTCCAAAGGCGGCGTCGCGGCGCTGACTTTGCCTGCGGCGCGCGAATTCGCCCAATGGGGCGTCCGCGTCCTGGCGATCGCGCCCGGCATATTCGGCACCCCGATGCTGCGCGCGCTGCCGCAGGAGGCGCAGGATTCGCTCGGCGCTGCGGTGCCGTTCCCGAAGCGCCTCGGCGCGCCGCGCGAATTTGCCGCGCTGGTGCTGCACATCATTCACAACGGCTATCTCAACGGCGAGGTCATCCGTCTCGACGGCGCGCTGCGCATGGCACCGCGCTGACGCGCTGCTGTTCTCAAGCGGCCCGAAGCACGGCGAGCCACTTTATCACGCCAGCCTCGATCCCGCCGAATATCGGGCGCTGCTGGCCGCGAATGGCTTTTCGGTCCTCGACTATGCCGCGGAAGATCCGGACTGCGGCCAACATACCGCATGGCTGGCACGGCGCGACAAAGACATTTAAGAAAAGAGCCATGAGCACATTGACCAACACCCGTACGGTGCGCATCGAATGGGGCGACTGCGACCCCGCCGGTATCATTTTTTATCCGCGCTATTTCGAGATCTTCGACGCCTCGACGGCGGCGCTGTTCGAGCGCGCGCTTGGCATCACCAAGGCGGAAATGTTCAAGACCCTGGAGTTTTCCGGCTGGCCGCTGGTCAAAACCCAGGCGCGGTTTCTTAAACCCACACGCTTCGGCGACGACGTCACGGTCGACACAAGCGTCAAATTCGGCCGCACCAGTTTCGACATCGAGCATCGCCTCAGCCTCAAGGGCGAGCTCTGCGCCGAATGCTCGGAAAAGCGGGTGTGGACGACGCGCGATACGAACGGTCATCTGAAATCGTATCCGGTGCCAGACGCGGTGCTGGCGAAATTCCGCTAGACGAAATTATTCGATCTCGGCCGCGATCTTTTTCAGAATCTGGATGAAGCGCTTGCGGTCGCGCATCCCGATGATGCTGTCGAGGATGCGTTCGTGCCGGCGCGCGCAGCGCGTCAACTGCGTGAGTGTCTTCTTGCCGGCCGCTGTCACGCTTAAACGATAGGTTCGCCGGTCGTCCCGCACGCGCTTGCGTTCCACCAGCCCGCGCCGCACCAGGCCTTCTATCACGGGCGTCAGGCTGGACTTGTCGCGGCCCGCGGCCTGGCTGAGTTCGGTTTGGCTGATGCCGGGATTGCGCGCGATGAGGGTCAAGGTGGCAAAGCGGCCGGGGCTTTCACCGATCTCCTGCGAGCGGCGCGAAAATGCCTGGAACGCGGCTTCCTGCGCCATGCGCAGATTGAACCCGACCCAATGGGCAAGGGGGCCGAAATTCATGGCGTCGTCGGCTGCCGCGCCGTTTTTGCCGCGGTGCAGGCTCGCCGCACCGTTGCCAATGCCGTTGCTACCCCGCACGGACACGTCTCCAATTCCACCTAGCAGTGCCATGGGCGAATATCCCGCGCATTGTGGCGGCGCATGAAACTCCGTTTTGACGCATGTGTCTACGCCCTCGCCTATTTAGAAGGATTTTGATAAGATAGTTGGGGCCCAAACCATCGGCCGGAGACATTTGTTGGAACGCTCGTTTTCGAAAGAAGTGCAATCGCTGCGGCTGGGCGATGGCGACACCTTCCGCGGCGAAGGCATCCTCGCCGTCACCAAGGCGCTGCTGCAGTCGGGCGTGTCTTATGTCGGCGGCTATCAGGGCGCGCCGGTGTCGCATCTGCTCGACGTGCTGGTGGACGCGCAGGGCATCATGACCGAGCTCGGCGTGCATCTGGAGACCTGCTCCAATGAAGCCTCTGCCGCCGCCATGCTCGGCGCCTCGATCAACTATCCGCTGCGCGGCGCGGTGACCTGGAAATCCATCGTCGGCACCAATGTAGCGGCAGACGCGCTCTCCAATCTGTCGTCGCCCGGCGTCATGGGCGGCGCCATGATCATCCTGGGCGAGGATTATGGCGAAGGCGCCAGCGTCATCCAGGAGCGCTCTTATGCCTATGCGCTGAAATCCTCGATGTGGCTGCTCGATCCGCGTCCCGATCTGCCGTCGATCGTTCGCACGGTCGAGAAAGGCTTCGAGCTTTCGGAGGCGAGCCACGCCCCGGTGATGCTGGAATTGCGCATCCGCGCCTGCCACGCCACCGGCGAATTCGCTGCCAAGGACAACCGCAAGGGCATCGTCTCTGGGCTCAACCGTATTCAGGGCCCGCCGCGCTTCGAATATGGACGCCTCGCCCATCCGCCGGTGATTTTCTCGCAAGAAAAACTCAAAGTGGAAGAGCGTCTGCCGGCAGCGCGCGCATTTATCCGCGAGCACAGACTCAACGAAATCGTCCCGGGCGACTTGAGCGACATCGGCATCATCGTCATGGGCGGACTAACCAACAGCGTCCTGCGCGCGCTGGAGCGCATGGGACTTGCGGACATCTTCGGTAGCTCGCGCGTGCCCCTGCTGGTGCTCAACGTGGTCTATCCCCTGGTGCCGGAGGAAATCCGCGAATTCTGCGCCGGCAAAGGCAGCGTTCTGGTGGTCGAGGAAGGTTTCCCCGATTACATCGAGCAGGCGGTCAATGTCGAACTGCGCCGCGCCGACATCCAGACCAAGGTTATCGGCAAAGGCGCATTGCCGAACGCCGGCGAATATACGTCCGATATTCTGCTCGAAGGCCTCGCTGCGTTCCTGCAAGCAGCGCGTCCGAAAACCATCGACACCGACGCGGTCGCCGAAAAGGCGCGCGGCCTGTTCGCGCACAAGGCCAAAGCCGCCGCGGCGCTCGGGCTTTTACCGCCGCGGCCGCCGACTTTCTGCACCGGCTGCCCGGAACGTCCGGTGTTCTCGGCCATCAAGCTGATGCAGCGCGAACTGGGGCCGACGCATATCAGCGCCGACATCGGCTGCCATTCATTCGGGACGCTTGCCCCCTTCAGCATAGGCAATACGATTTTGGGCTACGGCATGTCGCTCGCCAGCGCCGCCGCGATCGGACCCAATTTTGACCGGCGCTCGATTGCGATTATGGGCGACGGCGGCTTCTGGCATAACGGCCTGATCACCGGCGTCGCCTCGAACCTGTTCAACAAAGGCGACGGCGTTCTGATCGTGATGCAGAACGGCTATGCCTCCGCCACCGGCCAGCAATACATCCCCTCAAGCGTGACCAGCCGCGACGGCCCGACGCCCGGCGTGGATATCGAGCAGACGCTGCGCGCCATGGGCGTGAAATGGCTGCGCACGGTGCGCACTTATGGCGTTGCGGCCATGGTGAAGACGCTCAAGGAAGCCATGCGCACCGCCGAAAAGGGCCTGAAGGTCATCATCGCGGACGGCGAATGCCAGTTGGCGCGGCAACGCCGTGTGCGCGCCGAAGATGTCGTGAAGCTGGAGCGCGGCGAGCGCGTCACCCGCACGCGCTACGGCGTCGACGAAGAAATCTGCACCGGCGATCATTCCTGCATTCGCCTGTCAGGCTGCCCGTCGCTGACGGTGAAGCCCTCCACCGATCCGTTGCGCACAGATCCGGTGGCCACCGTCATCGAATCCTGCGTCGGCTGCGGCTTGTGCGGCGAGGTCGCGCATGCCGCCGTGCTGTGCCCCTCATTCTACCGCGCCGAAATCGTGCGCAACGCCACGTGGCGCGACCGCGCGCTGTTTCGCCTGCGCCAGACCGTCATCGGCTGGCTCGGTGGTTATAGCGGTGAGGCGCGAGCATGACCGCGAGCCCGCGCCCCATCACGCTGCTGATCGCCGCGCTGGGTGGCGAAGGCGGCGGCGTGCTGACCAATTGGATCGTCAGCGCCGCCGAAGCGGCCGGCTTTCCAGTGCAAAGCACCTCGATTCCCGGCGTCGCGCAGCGCACTGGCGCTACGACTTATTATATTGAGATCCTGCCGGTGCTCACCGGCGAGCTCGACGGCAGGCGCCCGGTACTAGCGCTTACGCCCGGTGTCGGCGACATCGACATTGCGGTGGCGAGCGAATTGCTGGAGGCCGGCCGCACGGTGGCGCACGGCTTCGTCACGCCGGACCGCACCACGCTCATTGCGTCGCTCAGCCGTTTTTATGCGATGGACGAGAAGACCGCGATGGGCGACGGCCGCTTCGACCAGGACAGGCTGATCGCGACCGTCAAAGATAACGCGCGCGACAGCCTGCTGCTCGACATGGACGTGCTGGCAAAGCAAAGCGGCTCGATTGTGAGCGCCGTCATGCTCGGCGCCATCGCCGGCAGCGGACGCTTGCCGATGACGCCCGAGCAATTGGAAGCGGCGATCCGCGAAGAGGGAAAATCGGTCGACAGTAATTTACGCGGCTTCCGCGCCGGGCTGGAAGCGGCGCGCGCGAAACTGCAGCTCGTAAAACCCATCGAGAAGAAGAAACACGCTCCCGTCAGCCCGGAATTGCTTGAGCATGAGATTTCTTATTCGATGCCGGCGATGGCGCAAGCCACCGCGATTGAAGGCGTGCGGCGGCTGATCGCCTACCAGAGCGTAGTTTATGCAAAGCTCTATCTCGACCGGTTGCGCACCATCAACGAGGCCGATGCGGCGGCGGGCGCGCACGGCAAGCTGCTGAAGGAAGTCGCGCGCCATCTTGCGGTGCGCATGTCCTACGAAGACGTGGTGCGCGTCGCACAGGCCAAGATCTCGCCGTCGCGCATGCAACGCATCGTGCGCGACGAACTGCGCGTGAAGGACGAGCCTTACTCGGTGCATGATTTCCTCAAGCCTGGCATCGAGGAACTGTGCCAGTTGCTGCCGTCGTTTCTGGCGCGGCCGATCCTGCGTTACAGCGACCGCAAGGGCTGGCTCGGCCGGGTCTATTTCGGCATGGAAATAAATTCGACTTCGATCAGCGGTTATTTGCGTTTTCTGCTCCTTGCCAAACTGCGGAGGCTTCGGCCTTACGGCTATCGCTACGCGCAAGAGCAGGCCCAGATCGCATCCTGGATTGGGCTGATTGCGCAAGCGACGCGGCGGTCGACCGAACTCGGCCTCGAAGTCGCCGAGTGCGCCAGGTTGATCAAAGGCTATGGCGACACTTATGCGCGCGGTCTTTCCAATTATCGCAGTATCGAGACGCGGCTGATCCAACCGGCGCTGGCGGGCCAAATCCCGCTGCCGCGCGCCGCCGACGCGGTGGCGAGCGCGCGCACAGCCGCTCTGGTCGACCCGGAAGGCGAGAGTCTCGCCAAATGCCTGAGCGAGATCGATGGGCAGGCCAGTTTCCGCATCGCCGCCGAGTAACCCCCTCGTTGTCAGCCCAACGCCGGTCGCGTAAAACCCTCGCCCGAAGGGCGACACTCATGGCCGTATCACCGACAGGACGCGAACAGCCGGCCATTGCTGCCGATGCATTCCTGCGGGCGCTGGCCGATCACGGCGTCGAATATTTCCTGGCCAATCCGGGCACCGATTTTCCCCCCGTGGTCGAAGCCTTCGACCGCGCCCGAAAAACCAACGCCAAAATTCCCAAGCCCGTGCTGGTGCCGCATGAAAATCTGGCGGTCTCGATGGCCCATGGCGCCTATCTGATGACCGGGCAGCCGCAGGCGGTGATGGTGCATGTCAATGTCGGCACCGCCAACACCATCAACAACCTCACCAACGCCTCCCGCGACCGGGTGCCACTGATCCTGTGCGCCGGGCGAACGCCGATCACCGAGAAAGGTTCGTTCGGTTCGCGTTCGCGGCCGATCCATTGGGCGCAGGAAATGTTCGACCAGGCTGGCATGCTGCGCGAGATGGTGAAGTGGGATTACGAACTGCGTCAGCCGGGCCAGATCGGCGATGTCGTGGCGCGCGGTGTCGAGGTCGCGATGGCGCATCCGCGTGGCCCGGTTTACCTGGTGTTGCCGCGCGAGCCATTGTCCGCGCCGGTCACTGAGCCGATCTCACCCTTAAAGCCGCGGCCGCAGGCCGCCGCCGCGCATCCCGATCCGCGCACGATCGCCACCTTGGCGGAATGGATCGCCGCCGCCGAGCGGCCATTGATCATTGCCGGAGCGATGCCCGGCGAATCGGTCACGCCGCTGTCGGCGCTGGCCGAGCGTTGCGCCATTCCCGTCGTCACGCACAATCCGCGCAGCGTGGCGCTGCCGTCGAGCCATTCGATGCATTTCGGTTATGAGCCGGGCGCGCTGCTCGCCGATGCCGATCTGGTGATCGTGCTGGAATCCGACGTGCCGTGGATTCCGCATCTGCAACATCCGCCCGCCGGCTGCCGCGTCGCCCACATGGGCGGCGATCCGTTCTATGTGCGCTATCCGATGCGGTCCTTTCCAAGCGACCTCGCGGTGCAAGCCGGCATCGCGCCTGCGCTGGAGGCACTGGTGGAGGCGGTCGAGCCGCGCCTGCAAATGGCGGAAGCGCGCATTGCCGCGCGGCGTGCCCGCCTCACCGAGCGCATGCGCACGCGCCGTGCTCAACTCGCCAAGGATTCCGCGGCAGGCGAACGCATTTCGCCGGCTTACCTGTCGCGCGCCATCGGTGAAGCGGTTGGCGAGGACGCCATTATCTTCAATGAATATCCGCTGCGCGCCGACCATTGCGCGCGCGAAAAAGCCAACACGCTGTTCGCGCTGGGTCCCGCGGGCGGGCTCGGCTGGGGCCTCGGCGCGGCCTTGGGCGCCAAGCTGGCGGCGCCGGACAAATTCGTGGTCGCTACGCTCGGCGACGGCGCCTACATGTTCGCCAATCCGATGGTCGGACATTGGGTATCGGCCAAGCACGATTTGCCGATCCTCACTGTCGTTTTCAACAATATCCGCTACGGCGCGGTGCGCAATTCGACGCTGTCGATGTTCAAGGATGGTGCCGCCGGCGAGAACGACGGCAACACGCTTGCCGACCTCGGTCCCCCGCCGCCTTATGATGAGATGGCGCGGGCGCAGGGCGCCCATGCCGAGCGCGTGGAAAAACCGGCCGATCTGCCGGAAGCCCTGGCGCGCGCTCGCGATGTTGTGGTCAATGAGCGCCGCCAGGCGCTGCTTAACGTCATTACGCCTTACTGAAACGAAACGTCCTACAAGAGTCAGTCAAAGAGGAACGCTCATGCGCATCGATGCCTACACCCATTTCATCCCGGAAAAGTTTTTCGCCAAGCTGGTGGAAAGCGGCCACACCGACATCGGCAAGCGCGTGCGCGAAATTCCGTGCATTCACGATCTCGAAGCGCGCCGCAAGGTGGTCGATACGTTCGACGATTACGCCCAGATTCTCTCTTATCCGATGCCGCCGCTGGAATTGCTGGTCAAAGGGGAGCAGATCGAGGAATACGCCAAGCTTGTGAACGACGGCTTCGCGGAGATTTGCGCGAAATATCCCGATTATTTTCCCGGCTGGGTGGCGCAGGCGCCCCTGGCCGCGCCGGACGCCGGCGTGCGCGAGTGCGAGCGCGCGCTCAAGAACGGCGCGCTCGGCGTGCAGATCTACACCAACATCGCCGGCCGGCCGCTCGACGACCCGGCCTTCGAGCCATTCTTCGCCGCCATGAACAAACTCAAAAAACCGATCTGGATGCATCCGGCGCGCGCCGCCAATTTCCCGGATTATCTGTCGGAGAAGAAATCGAAATATGAAATCTGGTGGACCTTTGGCTGGTCCTACGAGACCGCCGCCGCCATGGCGCGGCTGGTGTTCTCCGGCATCCTCGACAAATATCCGAACGTGAAAATCATCACCCATCATTTCGGCGGCATCGTGCCAATGCTGGAAGGCCGCATTGGCCCAGGCTGGGATCAGCTCGGCGCCCGCACGTCGGACGAGGATCTCAGCCTGGTGCTCAAGCGTCTGAAGAAGCGTCCGCTCGACTACTTCAGGCACTCCTTCTATGCCGACACCGCGGTGTTCGGCGGCGAGCCGGCGACGCGCGCCGGTTTCGATTTCTACGATCACGACAAGATCGTGTTTGCTTCCGACTGCCCGTTCGATCCAGAAAAGGGCACGATGTATACCCGCGAGACGCTGCGGATTGTCGAGGAGATCGACATGCCGAAGACCCAGAAAGAGATGATCTGGCACGGCAATCTCGAAGCGCTGTGCGGGGTCAAGTTTCCGACATAACCGCCGGTAACTGGGCATTTTCCTTGGACGGTTTGGGCGCGCCGGGTGGAATTCCCGGCGTCCTCTGCTAGCGTTATGTCCCATGGCAGTCGCGCGACCCATCGGCCTGTCTGAACCTGACTCTCCACCTTCCGGCGGCGAGGCTGATCGCGTCAGCCCCATAGCGGGCGGCGAGGCCGACCGCGTCAGCCCCATGATGGAGCAGTACATCGAGATCAAGGCCGCCAATTTGGACTGCCTGCTGTTCTACCGGATGGGCGATTTCTACGAGATGTTCTTCGATGACGCCGAGACCGCCTCGCGCGCGCTCGGCATCGTGCTTACCAAGCGCGGCAAGCACCAGGGCAAAGACATTCCGATGTGCGGCGTGCCGGTGGTGCGCGCCGACGAATATCTGCACCGGCTGATTGCCTTGGGCCATCGCGTCGCCGTCTGCGAACAGATCGAAGACCCCGCCGAGGCACGCAAGCGCGGTTCCAAGTCCGTCGTGCGGCGCGACGTGGTGCGGCTCGTCACCCCCGGCACGCTGACCGAAGACACGCTGCTCGACGCCAAGCGCAACAACTATCTGCTGGCGGTCGCCCGCGCTCGGCTGTCCTCGGCCGGCGAGGAAAATCGTTTCGCGCTGGCCTGGATCGACATTTCGACCGGCGACTTTCACATCACCGAATGCGACCGCGCCTCGCTGTCGGCCGAGATCGCGCGCCTTGAGCCGGGCGAGATCATCGTGTCGGACGCGCTGTTTGCCGACGCCGATCTGGTGCCCTATTGGCGCACGCTGCCGGCGGTGACGCCGCTGACGCGCGACGTGTTCGATAGCGCCAGCGCCGAGCGGCGGCTGACCTCGTTCTTCGCGGTCGCGACCAGCGAGGCCTTCGGCACGCTGACGCGGCTGGAAGTCACCGCCGCCGCGGCTTGCGTCACTTACGTCGAGCGCACGCAACTCGGCAAACGTCCGCCGCTATCGCCGCCGTTGCGCGAAAGCGCCGGCGCGACCATGGCCATC
The DNA here is from genome assembly GCA_043734185.1 of Pseudolabrys sp. Classification (GTDB taxonomy): domain Bacteria; phylum Pseudomonadota; class Alphaproteobacteria; order Rhizobiales; family Xanthobacteraceae; genus Pseudolabrys. Next base: position 12,325 of record JAYTFS010000121.1, read on the forward strand.
GACCAGGCCACGCGCAGCAATCTCGAATTGATGCGCACATTGTCCGGCGAGCGCCGCGGCTCGCTACTCGACTCCATCGACCGCAGTGTCACCTCGGCCGGTTCGCGCATGCTGGCGCAAAGATTGTCGGCGCCGCTCACGGATCCCAAGGCCATCGCACGTCGGCTAGATGCGGTCGCGAGTTTTGTCGGGGACCTGGCCGCGCGCGCCGACACCCGCTCACGCCTGCAAGCGGCGCCCGATCTTGCGCGTGCGCTGGCGCGGCTCGCCGTCGGGCGCGGCGGTCCGCGCGATCTTGCCGCCATCCGCGACGGCCTACTCGCCGCCGCCGATCTCGCCCGTGCATTGGCCTCGCTGAAAGACGCGCCGGCCGAAATCACCGAGGCGATGCAAGCCTGCCGCCGCCCGGACGGCATGCTGGCCGCGGAGCTTTCCGCTGCCTTGGCGGTGGAACTCCCGGCGTTCAAGCGCGACGGCGGCTTTGTGCGCGAAGGCTATGACGCCGCGCTCGACGAGACGCGCGGATTGCGCGACGAATCCCGCCGCGTGGTAGCTGCCTTGCAGTCGCGCTACGCCGACGAGACCGGCATCAAGGGCCTCAAGATCCGCCACAACAACGTGCTCGGCTATTTCGTCGAGGTCACCGCGCAGCACGGCGACAAGCTGATCGCCGCGCCGTTCAATGCCACGTTCATTCACCGCCAGACTTTGGCCGGCCAGGTGCGTTTCACCTCGACTGAACTGGGCGAACTCGAAGCAAAAATCGCCAGCGCCGCCGAGCGCTCGCTCGGGCTGGAGCTGGAGATTTTCGAGCGGCTCAGCGCAGCGGTGCTCGCGCAAAGCGACGCCATCAAGCAATGCGCCGAGGCGCTGGCCTGCCTCGACGTGGCGAGCGCGCTCGCGCACCTCGCCACCGAGCGCGATTATGCCCGCCCGCAGATCGACAACACGCTCTCCTTCGTCATCGAGGCCGGCCGCCATCCGGTGGTGGAACAGGCATTGTCGCGCGACGGCACGCCCTTCGTCGCCAATGACTGCGATCTGTCTCCGCCGGGCGACACGCAAGCCGGCCGCATCTGGCTGATTACCGGCCCGAATATGGCCGGCAAATCGACGTTTCTGCGGCAGAACGCGCTGATCGCGATTCTGGGCCAGACCGGCAGCTTTGTGCCCGCGAAGTCCGTGCATATCGGCGTGGTCGACCGGCTGTTCTCGCGCGTCGGCGCCGCCGACGACCTGGCGCGCGGCCGCTCGACCTTCATGGTGGAAATGGTGGAGACCGCGGCCATCCTCAATCAGGCCGGCCCGCGCTCGCTGGTGATTCTCGACGAGATTGGCCGCGGCACCGCGACATTCGACGGCCTCTCGATCGCCTGGGCCACGGTCGAGCATCTGCACGGCGTCAACAAATGCCGCGCATTGTTCGCGACGCATTTTCATGAGCTGACCGCGCTGGCAGTCCGGCTCGACCGGCTGCACAACGCGACCGCGCGCGTGAAGGAATGGGATGGCGATGTGGTGTTCCTGCACGAAGTCGTGCCGGGCTCGGCCGATCACTCCTACGGCATCCAGGTGGCCAAGCTCGCAGGGCTTCCGGCTAGCGTGATCGAGCGCGCCAAGCTGGTGCTGGCCAAGCTTGAGCAGGAAGACCGCGCCAAGCCCAAAGGCTTCGAAGACCTGCCGTTGTTTGCCGCGCCCTATGCGCCGCCGGCGTCGTCACAGGAAGATGCCTATGAGGCGATGATCGCCGCCGTTGTGGCGCTCAATCCCGACGACATGTCGCCGCGCGAGGCGATGGACGCGCTTTATTTGTTGAAAGCAAAACTGGCGCAGACCAACAAAAAGTAACGCTATTATGAATGTCGCCGACATAAAAAACGCGACGGCATCGGCAGACGCGCAAAACTGGCTTACTGATTTTGAAGCAGCGTTGAAGTCGCAAGACGCCGGCGCGGCTGCAGAGTTGTTCCTGAGCGATGGCCTGTGGCGCGACGTGCTGGCGTTTACGTGGAATTTGCAGACGCAGTTCGGGCGTGATCAGATAAAAACTACGCTGCAAAACACGCTCGCCCGGACACGGCCGACGAATTTTTCAATTCCGGCCAAACGGACGCCGCCGCGATGGGTCAGCCGCGCCGGCACGCAATGTATCGAAGCTATTTTCGAGTTCGATACGGCCTTCGGCCACGCCAATGGCGTCGTTCGTCTGGTGCCCGATGCGAAAACGCCGTCACGGCTGCGCGCCTGGACGCTTGTGACAACGCTTGAAGAGCTCAGTGAATATCCGGAAGCCTTCAAGAAAGCCTCGGCAAATGCGAACGACAGTTCGCGAGACTTTGGCGGCGATAACTGGCTCGACCGTCTTAACAGCGCGAGAACTTATTCCGACCACGACCCAGCTGTGATCGTTGTCGGCGGCGGCCAGGCCGGCCTGTCGATCGCGGCGCGCTTGCATCAGCTTGGCATCGACACGTTGATCATCGACCGGCACGAGCGCATCGGCGACAATTGGCGCAAGCGCTACCACTCGCTGACGCTGCATAACGAAGTTCATGTCAACCATCTGCCCTATTTGCGCTTTCCGCCGACTTTCCCAACGTACATTCCAAAGGACAAGTTGGCGAACTGGTTTGAGTCGTACGTCGAGGCGATGGAACTGAATTTCTGGACCGGCACTGCGCTCGCTGTCGGTAGCTATGACGAAAAGCGCAAGCAATGGTCGGTAACGCTACGCAAATCGGACGGCAGCGAACGCATCATGCATCCGCGTCATTTGATATTCGCAACCGGCGTGAGCAGCATTCCTTCGGTTCCTCCGGTACCCGGTCTCGACGCTTACGCCGGAGTCAAAGTGCATTCCGGTTCTTTTGCCAATGCCGGGCAATGGAAGGGTAAGAAAGCCCTGGTTTTAGGCTCCGGCACCAGCGGCCATGACACCGCGCAGGAACTGTACTCGCACGGCGCCGATGTCACGCTGATCCAGCGCAGCCCGACTTATGTAGTGAGCCTGAAAGAGGCTCAGAGTGTCTACGCGATCTATTCCGAAGGCATTCCGTTCGAAGACTGCGACCTGCTGGCGACCTCGTTTCCTTATCCGGTGCTGCAACGCTCGTATCAGCTTTCGACCGCGCAAGGCCGCCAGGTCGACAAGGTGCTTCTAGACGGGCTTGCCACCCGGAGTTTCCAGCTGCACTTCGGCGAAGACGAAACCGGCTTCCAGATGATGTATCTGCGGCGCGGCGGCGGCTATTATTTCAACGTCGGCTGTTCCGACCTAATCATCTCTGGCAAGATCAAGCTGCTGCAATACGCCGACATTGAAACTTTCGTGGCCGATGGCGCGAAGCTCAAAGACGGCCGCGTCGTGCCGGCCGATCTGCTGGTGCTGGCGACCGGCTACAAGAACCAGCAGGACACCGTCCGCGCCTATCTTGGCGATGCGATTGCCGACGCCATCGGCCCGGTCTGGGGCTTCGAAAAGGGCGGCGAATTGCGCAACATGTGGAAGCAAACCGCGCAGCCCGGCCTCTGGTTCACCGCCGGAAGCCTGGCGCAATGCCGGATTTTTTCGCGCTATCTGGCCATCCAGATCAAGGCTTTGGAAGAAGGCTTGCTGACCTAGACCGCGATGCCGCGGCGCCGCGCCAGAAGCACCAGCAAGCTCCAGCCGACCGAGGTCGCCAGCGCCAAGGCCAATCCGATCGCGCTGCCAAACGGCTCGGCAGTGAAATGCAGCACGGTGCAGGCGCCGGCGAAACCGATCAGGCCGAGCGGCGCGTTGGCGAGTACGGCGGCCGCCGGCCGGCCGCCAACGCGACTGTGCAGAATGAACATGATGCTGATCAGGATGACGGGAAACACGGCGAGAATGCCGCTGCCGATGGAGCCGAGCTGAAAGCTGAACGTCACGGTGACGCCGACCAACAAGGCCACCAGCGCGGCGCGCAGCGCGAGGTCGCTCCAGCGCGCATGAAAGACCGGCATGCGAACGTGGCGCAACGGCCGCGCCAGCCAGACCGACGGCGTCACCACCACAATGTTGAGCAGCAGCGCCGCACCGTAACTCCACTCGATCGAATGCACGGTCAGCGCCAGCACCAGCCAGACGGCAAACGCACCGCCAAGGCTGGCGCCGACGGCGCGCTTTTGCGCAAGCAGCGCATAGGTGAGCGCAAAGATGACATTCACCGCATTGATGGCGAGGCTTGCCGCCGCGCTCTGCGCAATGAAATGCGTGTCGTGATCGAGCGCGAGAAACACATAGACCGGCCCCGCGCCCAGCGGCAGCGTCGCCACCAGGCCGCCGACCAACGGGCCCACACGTTCCGCCGTCACCGTCGCCGCCAGCACGAAGCCGGCGGTGACGGCCATTTTGACGATCAGCGTGAGCGCGAAATAAAGGTCTGGCGGCACGCGTTTGTTAGGCCCGCGCCAACTTCACATCGACCGGCGGGCCGCTCTTGATGGTCTGGTAGACGACGCAATAGCGCTCGGTGAGCTTGAGCAACTGGTCAAGCTTTTCCTGGGCCGCGTCGGTTTCGAGATCGAAACGCAAACGGATCTGCGCAAATCCGACCGGCGCATCTTTCGCCACACCTAAAGTGCCGCGAAAATCGAGGTCGCCTTCGGCCGACACTCTTCCCGACTTGAGCGGAATATCGAGCGCGGTCGCCACAGCCTTCACGGTGACGCCGGCGCAGGCGACCAGCGCTTCCAGCAGCATGTCGCCGGAGCACAATTCCATGCCGGAGCCGCCGGTCGCCGGATGCAGGCCGGCAATCGCGAGCGCACGGCCGGTCTCCACCTTGCAGGCGATGTTGGTGTCGTCGAGCGTGCCCTTGGCTTTGAGCGTTATGAAGGCCGCCTTGGCGTCGCTCTTGTAGCGGTCCTTGATTGGCGCCTGTATGGCGCGCAGTTCGTTGGCATCCATTTTCTTTTTCCTTGCTGGCAGACTTGAAATCAGGCGGGCGTGAGGACCACGCGGCCGACTACCTTGCCGGCGCGCAGGTCGTCAAGCGCGCTGCTGACTTCATCAAGCGAACGCGTGGTGAGCGGGATCGGCGGCAGGCCCTTGGCTTTCACCAGCGCGAGCAGTTCCTTCATTTCCGGCAGGCTGCCAACATAGGAGCCCTGGATCGCCATCGCCTTGAGCGGAAAGAACGGCGTCGAGACGGTGATGTCGCCGCCGAACAGGCCGACCACGATTACCTTGCCGCCTTTGGTGATGCTGTCGACGCCGAGTTGCACCGTCGATGACGAGCCGACGTAATCGATCACCGCCCAGGCGCCGCCATTGGTCAGCTTCATGATTTGCTGCGCGGCGTCCGATGCCTTGCCGTCAACCACCGCGATGGCGCCGGCCTTTTTGGCGGCGTCGCGCTTGACCGGGTCGATGTCGACGACGACCGCGCCTTTATTTCCCATCATCTTGTTGAGCGCTAGACACATGAGCCCGAGCCCGCCAGCACCGATTATCACCACCGGCTCATCCTTGATGATGGCGCCGGCCTTTTTCAGCGCGCCGAACGTCGTGATGCCCGAGCACGCCAAGGGCGCCATTTTTTCCGGCGGCAGATCGCCGATGTCGAATAGATAGCGCGGGTGCGGCACCATGACAAAATCGGAATAGCCGCCGTCGCTGAACACGCCGAGATTGCGCGGCGTCTTGCAAAGCTGCTCTTCGCCGGTTTTGCAGATCGCGCATTCGCCGCAGCCAATCCACGGATGCGCCAGCATGCGTGCGCCGAGCTTGACGCCTTTTGCATCAGGTCCGACCGCGACCACCTCGCCGACATTCTCGTGACCCATGGTGAGCGGCAGCTTGATGCCGCGCGCCAGCAGATCGAGGCGCTTGCCGCCGCCCAGCTCGTAAAAGCCGTCCCAGATATGAATGTCGCTGTGGCAGACGCCGGCGGCGAGCACCTTGAGCAGGACTTCCGTGCCGGCCGGTTTCGGCGTCGGCTTTTCATTGAGCTGCAGCGGCGCGCCGCATTGGCACACTTGGAACATACGCATGTTGCTACCCCGGCTACGCTAAATTCCGTGGCCGGAAGCATAGCAGCCGGACAAGGCCGGTGCCTACCACCACAGCGCCGCGCCGGCGTCGGCTTTAGTTTCGGTGTCGTCGACCGTCTTGGCCCGCTGCAGCGAACGGTCGAGCGCCGCCAGCACGCGCCGCTTGACGAAATCGAAGGCCGCCGACTGGCGGTCGCGCGGACGCGGCAATTCGGCGGCGATTTCGTCAAAGATGCGGCCCGGGCGCGGGCGCATCACCATGATGCGGTCGGCCAGCACCACAGCCTCATCAACGTCGTGCGTGACCAGAATCAAAGTCGGCCGCAGATCCGCCCATAGATCGAGCAGGTGGTCCTGCAGGTCGACGCGCGTAAAGGCATCCAGCGCCGAGAATGGCTCGTCGAGCAGCAGCACGCCAGGACGCGGCACCAGCGCGCGCGCAATCGCCACGCGTTGTGCCTGCCCGCCGGACAATTCGCGCGGCCACATGCCGGCTTTGTCGGTCAAGCCGACGCGCGCCAGCGCCGTGGCGACGCGCTCGTTGCGTTCGGCGCGCGGCCGGTCTTCAAGGCCGAAGCCGACATTGCCGGCGACCGTCAGCCATGGCAGCAAACGCGGCTCCTGAAAGATGATGCCGATTTTCTCGTGCGGCTGCGTCACAGGCTCGCCGTCGAGCAGCACGCGGCCCTGGCTCGGCGTATCGAGGCCTGAGATCGCGCGCAGCAAGGTGGATTTTCCGCAGCCGGAGCCGCCGACGATGGCGACGATCTCGCCGGGGCCGACCGAAAAACTCACGGCATCTAGCGCGTGCACGCCATTCGGATAAGTTTTGCCGACGCGTTCGAGCTCAAGCATGGCTCAGCTCTCCCCCGCCTGCGTGTTGAAGCGGTCTTCCCAGCGTAGAAACGGGGCTGTGATACCGACGACGATCCAGTCCGTAATCTTACCGAGTACTGCGAAAGCGAGAATCGCAGCGACGATTTCGGCCGGCTTGCCGAGTTGTTGCCCATCGATGAGCAGATAACCGAGTCCTTCGGATGCGCCCATGAACTCGGCGGCGATGACGAACATCCAGCCCAGCCCCAGTCCCGAGCGCAGCGCGATCACATAAGACGGCAGAACCGCGGGAAGCAGAATTCGGCGCACCATCTGCGTGCCGGGCAGCCGAAAAATGCGCCCGACCTCGACGATCTTGCGGTCGACCGACATCACCGCGCCCATGACGCCGAGATAAATCGGGAAGAACACGCCGACCGCGATCAGCGCGACTTTGGACGTCTCGAATATTCCGAGCCACAGGATGAACAACGGAATCCAGGCAATCGACGGAACCGCTCGCATGCCCTGCAAACTTGGATCGATCAGCCGGCGCACCAGCGTCGAATATCCGGCAATCGCGCCGAGCAATGTCCCGATCACAGTCCCTAATCCAAATCCGGCCGCAACCCGCAAAAGTGTCGCAGTGACATGGCGAAGAAGTTCGCCGGATCGCGCAAGCTCATCTAGTTCTGCATAGATGCGTGACGGCGGCGGCACCAGGCGGCCATTGGAAAGGCCGGTGCGCACCGCCAGCTCCCAGCCCAGCGCCAGCCCCAGCGGCAACAGGAGCCCAAGCGCCGGACGCCCCCAGCGCGCCAGGCTGGACTTTCGTTGCTGTTCCGCCGCCGGTTCTGCCGCTACGCTCATTTGAATAAGAGACATCAATCAGCCCGGGAAAGGCAACAGAAACGTCAAGCCCGGCGCTATGCCGGGCATGACAAGGTTTCAACCGTTTGAACCACGAACAGCCTAGTTGGTCGCCGCCGCGAGATATTGGCTGTCAATCAGATCGTCGACGACCTTCTTGACGTCCACCTCGGGCTTGACCACGCCGGCCTGCTGCAGCGCGAGGCCGGCGGCCAGGATCGACTCGCGCTGGGGTGAGCCGATCTTGCTGTGGGTGAGTTCGGTGCGTTCCTTGAGTTGCTTGTCGACGACCGCGTCGGGCAGCTTGGTGACGGCGATGAAGTCAGCCTTCACCTCGTCGTAATGCGCGAGCGAATATTTGCGGGCTTGTTCGTAGACGGTGAGCACGCGCCGAACCAGATCGGCATTATCTTTGGCGAATTCCTCACGCACGTTGAGGATTCCCCAGGTGTTGGCGGCGGCGTTGCGGTAGAACAATTTGGCACCGTCTTCGACTTCGGCGGCCGCCATCATCGGATCGAGGCCGGCCCAGGCATCGACATCGCCGCGAATGAGCGCGGTCTTGCCGTCGGCGTGCTGCAGCAGAACCGGCGTGATGTCCTTGTCGGAAAGGCCGGCCGAGAGCAGCGCGCGCACCAGGAAGATGTGCGGGTCGGTGCCACGCGTGACCGCCACGCGCTTGCCTTTGAGATCGGCGATGGACTTGATGGCCGAGTCCTTGCCGGTGACCAGCGCGGTCCATTCGGGGCGGGAATAGACGTAGATCGACTTGATCGGGTTGCCGTTGATCTTGGCGACCAGCGCCGCCGAGCCGGCGGTCGAGCCGAAGTCGATCGATCCAGCGTTGAGGAACTCAAGCGCCTTGTTGGAGCCGGCTGACTGCACCCACCGGATGGCGATGTTGTCCTTGGCGAACTCCTTTTCGAGCAGACCTTTGTCTTTGAGCAGAATGGAAACCGGATTGTAGGTCGCCCAGTCGATGGTGATCGTGCTCGGCTTGTCGGCGGCAAATAGCGCGGTCGATGGCAACAGACCGACCAGCGCGACCGAGGCCAGGATGGAACGGCGTGACAACAGATTCATGAAACGCATGGATAACTCCTCCGCCCGCAAGCTGATTGCTCGATCGGCGCTAGGATTATTCTATAGAATGGCTATAAGGCCTGGTCAAAAGAATATATATACCGATTTTACGGCAGTATTAGTAGTTAATTCCAAATTCTGCCGATCCTCACTCCGGCAATTATCTTTCGGGCAAGCGGTGACTTGAACGCCCGCCTCCGCTATTCCGAAACCCGCCATGGCCTCCCTCGCCGTCGATTCCCTCACACGCGCCCGCCCCGAAAGCCCGCCACGGCCGGCGGGCGAATTGATCGACGCCAAAGCCATCACCGCTGACCTTGAAAAAATCGCCAAGGTTCATGCCGGCAATGACCGCGACATGCGCACCGCGCTGGCGAAGCGGCTCAAGGAGGCGCTCATCGAAGGGCGCGCCAAGGCCGAGCACCTTCTGCTCAAGGATCGTCATGGCCGCCGCTGCGCCGAGAGGCTGTGCCGGATGGAAGACGAGATCATCCGCATCCTTTACGAATTCACGCGCAAGCATCTTTACCCGTCGCAAAATCCATCCGATTCCGAACATATGGCGGTGATCGCCACCGGCGGCTATGGCCGCGGCTTGCAGGCGCCCGGCTCTGATATCGATCTGCTGTTTCTGCTGCCCTACAAGCAGACCGCCTGGGGCGAGCAGATCGCGGAAGCCATTCTCTATTGCCTGTGGGACACCGGACTGAAGGTCGGCCATGCGACCCGCTCGGTGGACGAGTGCATCCGCCAGGCCAAGGCGGACATGACCATCCGCACCGCTATTCTCGAGGCGCGCTTCCTGCTCGGCGACAAGAAGCTGTTCGACGAACTGATCACGCGCTTCGACAATGACGTGGTGCGCAACACCGCCGCGCAATTCGTCGCCGCCAAGCTCGCCGAGCGCGAGGAACGCATCCGCCGTTCCGGGCAGTCGCGCTATCTGGTCGAGCCGAATGTAAAGGACGGCAAAGGCGGATTGCGCGATCTGCACACCTTGTTCTGGATCGCCAAATACGTCTACCGCGTGCGCGAGCCGGACGAGTTGATGAAGCGCGGCGTATTCGACAAGCACGAATATCAATTATTTCTTCGCTGCGAGGATTTTCTCTGGGCAGTGCGTTGTCACATGCATTTTGTCACCGGCCGCGCCGAGGAGCGGCTGGGATTCGACATCCAGCGCGAGATCGCGCTGCGTCTCGGCTACACCGCGCATCCGGGCCAGAAAGATGTCGAGCGCTTCATGAAGCATTACTTCCTGATCGCCAAGGATGTCGGCGATCTCACGGCTATCGTCTGCGCGCAATTGGAAGACGACCAGAACAAGACGGTGCCGGTGCTCAGCCGCGTGATGGCCAAGTTCCGTATGGTGAAGCGCAAGACGCTGACCGAGACCGAAGATTTCATCGTCGACAAGAACCGCATCAGGCTTGCCCAGGCCAATGTATTCAAGCGCGACCCGGTCAACCTGATCCGCATCTTCCAGCTCGCGCAGAAGCACAATCTGGCGTTTCACCCCGACGCCATGCGCGCGATGACGCGTTCGCTCGAACTGATCGATGCGAAACTGCGAGAGAACAAGGAAGCCAACAAACTATTCCTGGAAATTCTCACCTCCAAGAACGACCCGGAGACCGTGCTGCGGCGCATGAATGAGGCTGGCGTGCTCGGCCGTTTCGTGCCGGCCTTCGGCAAGATCGTCGCGATGATGCAGTTCAACATGTATCACCACTACACCGTGGACGAGCACCTGCTGCGCTGCATCGGCATCTTGAGCGACATCGAAGCCGGCCGCGACCCTGAAACACCACTCGCCCACGAGCTGTTTCAAAAGCTGCTGCCCGGTCACCGCACGGTGATCTATGTCACCCTGTTCCTGCACGACATCGCCAAGGGCCGCATTGAGGATCATTCCATCGCCGGCGCCCGCGTGGCGCGGCGGCTGTGCCCGCGCTTCGGGCTTTCCGCCAAAGACACCGAGACGGTTGCCTGGCTGATCGAAAATCATCTAGTGATGTCGAGCGTGGCGCAGTCGCGCGACCTGTCCGACCGCAAGACCATCGAGAACTTCGCCGCCGTCGTGCAATCGGCCGAGCGACTCAAGCTTTTGACCATTCTCACCACCGCCGATATCCGCGGCGTCGGTCCCGGCGTGTGGAACGGCTGGAAAGCGCAGTTGTTGCGCACGCTTTATTACGAAACCGAGCCGGTGCTCACCGGCGGCTTCTCGGAGGTCAATCGCGCCCAGCGCGTGGCGCTTGCGCAGGACGAGTTCCGCAAGACGCTGCGGCACTGGCCTGCCGAGCGGCTCGACGCCTATATCGCGCGGCTCTACCCGGCCTATTGGCTCAAGGTGGACCTGCAGCACAAAGTCGAGCATGCGCATTTTGTGATCGCCGCCGAAGACGCCGGTAAGACGCTTGCAACCACAGTCGGATTCCAGGGCGGCGCGGTGACCGAGCTCACCGTGCTGGCGCCCGACCATCCCTGGCTGTTGTCGATTATTGCCGGTGCCTGCGCCATGGCCGGCGCCAACATCGTGGACGCGCAGATCTACACCACCACCGACGGCCTGGCGCTCGACACCATCTCGCTGTCGCGCGAATTCGAACGTGACGAAGACGAGCAGCGGCGCGCCAACCGGATAGCCGATTCAATCGAGAAGGCGTTGCGCGGTGAATTGCGGCTGCCCGAGAGCCTTGGCACACGCGCCGCCCCGAAGGGCCGCATCAAAGCCTTTGCGCTTGAGCCTTCGGTCAGCATCAGTAACCAGTGGTCGCACCGCTACACCATGATGGAAGTGACCGGCCTCGATCGCACCGGCCTGCTCTACGAAATGACCACGACGCTTTCGAAGCTCAATCTCAACATCGCCTCGGCCCACGTCGCTACCTTCGGCGAGCGTGTGGTCGACGTGTTCTACATCACCGATCTGATGGGCGCGCAGATCACCGCGCCGACCCGCCAGGCGGCGATCAAGCGCGCGATGATCCCGCTGTTTGCGCCCGAAAGCGCCGCCAAGGGCAAGTCCAAAAGCGCCGCCAGCGCATGATGTTGCGATGAGCAAAGCCCCGGTCGCCATTGTCGGTCTTGGCTTGATGGGCGAAGTCTATGCCCAGCGGCTGCTCGAAGCCGGCATTCCGGTCAGCGGCTTCGATATCGATCCCGCGCGCTGCGCCCGTCTGGCAGAGATCGGCGGAAAGCCTGCCGCCACGATAGCCGAACTGGCCAAGCCCGCGCGTTGCATCATCGTTGCCGTGTTCAGCACGGCCCAGGTCGAGGACGTGATCGAGAACCATCTGCTGCCTGAGTTAGGCGAGGGCTCCAACAAGATCGTGCTGTGCATGAGCACCGTCGATCCCGACCAGGTGGCGGCGCTTGCGGCCCGCGTGATCCCGCGCGGCATCCGCTATCTGGACGTCCCGGTCTCCGGCACCAGCGATCAGGTGCGGCGCGGCGACGGCGTGGCGCTGATTGGCGGCGACGAGAAGATCGCCGACGATGTGGCACCGATTTTCGATGCGTTGTTCGCGCGGCGCTTTCACGTCGGCAAGGTCGGCGACGGCGGTCGTGCCAAGCTCGCGGTCAATCTGATCCTCGGCCTCAATAGGCTGGCGCTGGCCGAAGGGCTGGTATTTGCCGAGAAGCTTGGGCTCGACCCGGCGGCCTTTCTCGAAGTAGCCAAGGGTTCGGCCTCTTACTCGCAGGTCATGGAGACCAAGGGGCACAAGATGGTGCGCGGCGATTTCTCGCCGGAAGGCCGCGTCAAGCAGACCCTGAAAGACGCCCATATGATGCTGGATCAGGGCGCCGCGGTCGGCCAGCCGCTAAAGTCGCTGCAGGTTCATGCCGACACGCTTGAAGCTTGCGTCAAGGCAGGCGAAGCTGAGCTCGACAACAGCGCGATCATAAAAGAAGTGCGCCGCCGGGGTATGAAGAAGTAACTCCCGAGCAGGCCACATAGGGAGTAGAACATGAAGAAGCTATGCCTGAGCATTGCCGCCTCTTTGCTGCTTCTTGTCGGCCTCGCGTCCGCCCAAGACTATCCGCAGCAGAACATCCGCATCATCGTCTCGTTTGGACCCGGCGGTGGCGCCGACATCATCGGCCGCATTCTGGCGGATTCGATGCAGAAAAAGCTCGGCAAGCCGGTCGTCATCGAGAACAAACCGGGCGCCGGCGGCATCATCGGCAATGACGCGGTCGCGAAGTCTGCGCCCGATGGCTACACCCTAGGCATCATGACCGCGGGTCAGATTATCGCCTCCGTCACCAAAAAGAACATGCCCTACGACACCAACACCGCGTTCGCGCCGATCAGCCAGGTCGCGACCGCCAGCCTGATGATCGTGACGCGGCCGGATTTTCCGGCCAACAACGTGAAAGAACTGGTCGCGGCCGCCAAGGCCGATCCCGGCAAGATCGTTTTCGCCAGTCCCGGTTTTGCCGCCACCCAGCATTTCGCCGGCGAGATGTTCAAGCAGGTCGCGGGCATCAACATGCTGCATGTGCCATTCAAGACATCGCCGGAGGCGATTAACGCCGTGCTTGGCAAGCACGCGGACGTCATGATCGACACGGTGTCGGCAGTGATCGGACAAGTGCAGGGCGGTCAGCTCAAGGCGCTCGCCGTCACCGGCAAGGATCGCTTTCCCGCCGTTCCCAATGTGCCGCCGGCCGTCGAATCGGGCGTACTGCCAGGCTACGACGTCACCACCTGGTACGGCGTCTTTGCGCCAGCGGGCACGCCGCCCACGATTGTCGCCAAGCTCAACCAGGTCATCAATGAGAGCCTGAAGGATGATGAAGTGATCAAGCGCATGACCGCGGCCGGCGTGCTGGTCAAAGGTGGAACCCCGGGCGAGTTCACAAAATTCCTGGGCGACGAATTCAAGCGCTGGGACAAAGTGCGCGCCGCCGCGGGCATCGAGCAACAATAACTTAAACTTATTTCGTCACCTTCACCGGCCCACCCTGCTCCATCGACCGGATGATAGCCTCGAAAGCGCCAGCAACGTCGAGCATGTCGCTGGCCGAGACGATGAAGGGTTTTCCAGTCTCGATGGTCTCGCCGAAGGCTTCCAGGATCACGCCGAGCGAATCGACCGCCGGATAGACTTTCGTTTCCGGCTGCTGGCCGACCAGCGCCGTGGTGAGCACCGTCTCGTCGCGCGCTTCCGCCCAGCCTTTGGTGCCGAATGCCATGATGCGCCAGTATGCGGGTGCTGCCCGCACGGTCGCCAGCACGCCGGTGGCGCCGCGCTCGAAACGTACCAGCGCCGCGCCCGCGTCACGCGGATCGGGTGGCGCCTTTTGCTTGAACACATGCGCGTCAACCGTAGCGACCGGCCCCGCCAGATTCACGAAGGCATCGATCACGTGTAGCCCGGCGCCGGTCATGCCGCCGCCCGGCGATTCACGCGGATCGTCGCGCCAGCCACCGAGCACGCGCGTCGAATGCTCATTGGTGAAATTGCCCTCGATATGCAGCACTTCGCCGATTGTGCCTTCCGAGACCACCCGCTTGAGCTCGCGCATCGAGGAAAAACAGCGCTTGTTGTTGCCGAGCGCGAAAGGCACGCCGGCCTTTTGCGTGGCGGCGACCGCGCGCGCGGCCTCGGCGCGGGTAAGCGCCAAAGGCTTTTCGCACCAGACCGGCTTGCCGGCCCTGGCCACCGCGGAAATCTGTTCGACATGCAGCGAATGCGGCGTCGCCAGGAACACCGCCTGCACCCTCGGGTCGGCGATGGCCTCGTCGAAATCCGTCGACAGCTCGAAGCCCTTGGTGGCGGCGAAATCGCGCACCAGGTCGGGCTCCTTGCTGACCCCGCGTATGAAATGCAGGCGCTTGCTCTTGCCCTGCACGGATTCGACGATGTTCTTGCCCCAGCGTCCGAGGC
>JAYTFS010000122.1:0-7283 GCA_043734185.1 Pseudolabrys sp.
TTTTGGCGTCGCCTTGCGTATCTTGGGAGAACGCAGCGAAGCTGAGGATGTGCTTCAGGAGGTCTATGTGACCGTATGGCGCAAAGCGGTTGATTTCGACGCGACCCGCGCCAGCCCAATGACATGGTTGATCGCGATTGCGCGCAACCGCGCCATCGACCGGCTGCGCGCGACGCGCCAGAGCCGGCGCATGGACCCGATCGATGCAGCGGCCGAAGTCGCCGATAGTGCGCCGACCGCCGATCGGGCTTTGGAAAGTTCCCAGACAAATGCGCGCCTGCATGGCTGCCTCGAAACGCTTGCCAGCCACGAGCGCGAGGCGCTGCGCGGGGCCTATTTCGACGGCAACACTTATGAAGACCTAGCGGCGCGCATGAGCGTGCCGCTCGGCACAATGAAAAGCTGGATTCGCCGCGGGATGATCAAACTCAAGAGCTGCCTTGAATCATGAGCGACATGACCGACCATAGCGGCGTCTCGGACGACGACCTGCTCGCCGCGGAATTCGTGCTCGGCGTGCTCACCGGCACGGAACGCGCCGCAGCTCAGCGCTTGCTGGAGCGCGACGCCAATTTCGCACGCATGGTCGCAGACTGGGAGCAAAAGCTCGCGCCCTGGGCCGGCGAAATCGCCGAAGTCGAAGCCCCGCCGCAAGTTTGGGACCGCATTTCTGCCGCCCTGCCCGCGCAAGCATCGCAAGGCTCAGGGCTATGGCAGAATCTGGCGTTCTGGCGCGGACTTTCGCTAGCGGGTGGCGCGCTTGCGGCCGCTTGCATTGGCGCCTTGGTCTATCTCGGCAGTGCCCCGCAAAAAGCACCGCTGATCGCCGGCCTCGATGGCGGCGGGCACCGCCATTTCGTTGCCACCGTCGACACTCGATCCGCCAGCATCGCCGTACAACCGGCGGCCTTTGCCGCCGACGCGACGCGGGTGCCGCAATTGTGGCTGATCCCCGCCGACGGCAAGCCGCGCCCGCTGGGCATTTTGCGCGGCGACCAGGCCGTGAGCATTACGATCCCGCCCGAACTGATCGCGCAAACGGTCAGCAACGCCGTATTGGCGGTGTCTTTGGAGCCGCCGGGCGGTTCGCCCACCGGCCTGCCGACTGGCCCTGTGATTGCCTCCGGCAAGCTCACGAGTCTGTGACCGCATCCGTGCATCCGTAGGCCGCGCGCCTCCGTAGCTCTCCATGTCTCCGCCAATTCAGGGATTGGGGACGTGAAACAGAGAGCAAACGGAGTAGACCCATGACAAAGATTCGCACAGCCGCTTTGGCCGGAGCCGCGCTGGCACTGGCCTTCAATGTTACAAGTTTCGCAGCCGAGCAGACCAAGATGGTCGGTGGGGCGGCGATGTATCCGGCTAAGAACATCATCCAGAACGCCGTCAATTCGAAGGACCACACCACGCTGGTCGCCGCCGTGAAGGCCGCCGGATTGGTCGATACGCTTTCGGGCAAAGGCCCGTTCACGGTGTTCGCGCCGACCAACGAAGCCTTCGCCAAGCTGCCGGCCGGCACAGTCGAAACTTTGCTCAAGCCCGAGAACAAGGCTCAGCTCACCAAGATCCTGACCTGCCATGTCGTCGCGGCTGACGCGATGTCCAGCGCCATCAAGAAAATGGTCAAGGACGACAATGGCGAGCACAAGGTCAAGACCGTCGGCGGCTGCGTCTTCACCGCCAAGCTTATGGGCGACAAGATCGAGATCATCGACGGCAAGGGCCAGACTTCGACCGTGTCGATTGCCGACGTGAAGCAGTCGAATGGCGTAATCCACGTCGTCGACACTGTGCTGTTGCCGGGCTGATCGTTTCAGCCTCATGACGCGGCGCAGTACGCGCCAAGGTCCTCTCCCTCTCCCCGGGGAGAGGACTTTTTTATGTTATCCTCGCCAAACGAAGTCATTTTCGTCCCTTTTAAGCCACAGATTCATGCCTATATAGAGACTATCGTTTAATCCATTCGGTTCGCCGAACATATTGGAGTTGGCCATGAGCAAATTCGATTTCAGCGCGCCGGCCGAGTTGTTTCCTTCGCGCAACCGCAAGATCGCCAATAAGGTAAAATACCGCCGCTTCGAGCACGCCTCGGATGCCATTCGCTTTGCGATCGAGGAGCTTCCCGAGCCATTGCTGCTCGGCGCTTACATCGAAATCGACGAGGAGCGCCTTGGTCACAAGGACATTCGCGCCCTTTACGATGGCGCAAACTTTCCGCCCAAAACTCTCGCTAACTGATCAAGACGATGGCGAACTTACTTTAAAAGTGCACGTGTTTGACGCTACCCGCCATTTGCGTCTATGCTTAATACGTTGAAACTAAGTTTTTGGTTTTGCCTTGGCTCGGCTGCCCGGTTTTGGCCGCTTAACAAAGCACCCCGTAAAACTCGGATGTTTCGATCGCTCGAAGCGATAACCGCTTGAGTGCATCTCAACGCAAGCAGCGTATGACGCAAGGACTACTAAGATGGCCACAGGTACCGTTAAGTTTTTTAATACCCAAAAGGGTTTTGGATTCATTACGCCGGCTGACGGCTCGAAGGATGTGTTTGTGCACATCAGCGCGGTCGAGCGTGCCGGCATGAGCACCCTCAATGAGGGCCAGCGCCTCACCTATGAAATCGTGACCGAGCGCGGCAAACAGGCGGCAGCCAATCTGCAGAACGCCTGATAGCGAATTCGCTTCGTTAAGAGCAACGGAACGCCCGGCCCGGCTGCCGGGCGTTTTCGCAAGAATACGAATAAGAACAAGCACGAGAGGCGATCACAAAATGACGCACAAATATGCCTCCGGCCAAAACGTCTATTACGAACCGACGTTCGGAAATGCGGCTGCGCGCGGCAAATACAAGGTAGTGCGGGCGCTGCCGGTCGAAAACGACAACCGGCTGTCATACAGGATCAAGAGCATCGCGGAGACGTTCGAGCGCATCGCCGAGGAACACCAGCTCAGCCGCTCGGACTGACACCGGCCTTAGCAATTGCTTCGACAGTTTGCCTAAACCGAGGCATTATTGCCCAGTATGTGCGGCCAATTTCCGGCCATTTCCCTAACCAATCACAGCTTTTCAACGTTCCGTGATGTGCCCTTTGGAACAACCAAGGCGTAGCTACGTTAGCTCAACGATTGATTTGAACCTTTTTCGAGGCCCGCCCGACATACAGGCGAGAAGGCGTTGGACCTTGGAGGCTGCCATGAATTGGTCAATGTACACCGCAGACCGCACCACCCACCTCAAGATCGTGGTTGTCGGGCTTGTCGCCGCGCTGCTGGTCTCCGTGATCGGCATCTCGGCGCGCCATCTTAATCTCGGCACCGATATTCTCACCGCGCAGGCCCCGACTGTGATCAAGGCCGGCGGGCCGGTGATTTTCACGGACCAAAGCCGCTTCACTATTCGCTGATCGGCGATCGGTTAATCGCGTTTCCCTCCCGCCTGATGGCGCCGCATGTTGCGGCGCTTTTTTTGGCTATTTCAGCAGCACCGAAGGCAGCCATAGCGAGAGCGCCGGAATATAGGTGACCAGCAGCAGCACGATGATCATCGGGATGTAAAACACCAGGATGCTGCGCGACACCGCTTCCATCGAGACTTTGCCGATGGCGCAACCGACCACCATGGTCGGCCCGACCGGCGGCGTCAGCAGGCCGATGCCGAGATTAAGAATCATGATGATGCCGAAATGCACCGGGTCGATGCCGAAGGTCGCGATGACGGGCAGGAAGATCGGCGTGCAGATCAACAACATCGGCGCCAGATCCATGAACGTGCCCAGCAGCAAAAGCAGAATGTTGATCCAGAGCAGGAACATGTACTTGTTGCTGGAAATGTCGATGAAGAACTGCGTGGCGATCGCCGGCACGCGCAGGATCGCCATCATATAACCGAACGAAATCGAGAAGCCGATCATGATCATGACCATGCCGACCGTGCGCACGACGCGCCCGACCAGCGCCGGCAGTTCGCTCCACTTCACGTCGCGATAGACAAACATCGTGACGAGAAAGGCGTAAACGCAAGCCACCGCACCCGACTCGGTCGGCGTGAAGACGCCCGACAAGATGCCACCGAGAATGATGCCGACGGTGATCATGCCCCACACCGCATCGAGCGCGATCTTTCCGATGTTGCGGAACGGAATGTGTTCGCCCTTCGGATAGTTATTGCGATGAGCGATGATCAGCACCAGAATGATCAGCGACAGGCCGAGCAGTAGCGCCGGGATGATGCCGCCCATGAACAGATGGCCAATCGAAATCGTACCGCCCGCCGCGATCGAATAGATCACCATGTTGTGCGAGGGCGGCACCAGCAGCGGCTGCAGCGAGCCTGAGATCGTGACGTTGACCGCGAACAACCGCGGATAGCCGGCTTTGATCATTTCGGGAATCATCACCGATCCGACCGCGGCGGTATCGGCAACCGAAGACCCCGAAATACAGCCAAACATGGTCGAGGCGAGAATGTTGACCAAGGCCATGCCGCCGCGGATGGCGCCGACGAAGACCTTGGCCAGATTGACCAGGCGCTCGGCCATACCGCCGATCGCCATGATGGCGCCGGCCAGGATGAAAAACGGGATCGCCAGCAGCGAAAAGCCGCTCATGCCACCCGCGACCTTGAGCATCACCGCCTCGAGCGGGATGTTGGTGTAGAGCGCGCCGAGGATGGAGGCGATGCCGAGCGCATAGGCAACCGGCATGCCGAGCAGGCAGACGACGCAGAAGCTGCCGATGAGGACCAGGATTTCCATGGAGCCCTCCTACTCGGTGGTCAGGCCGCTGACGGTCTCGGCTTCCGGCTCCTGGAAGAACTTTCGCGTCAGCATGCGCTCGATGATGAAGAGGATCGTGACGCCGCCGCCGATCGGGATCGGCGCATAAGACAGGCCGACCGACATGATCGGCAGTTCGGCGATCCATTGGTTCCAGGTGGTGCCGACTAGGCTCATCCCCCACACCAACATGAAAACGTTGGTCGCCATCATGCAGGATTCGAGAAACCACCCGAGATAGCTTTTATAAGGCTCGTTCAGATAGGCCGGCAGCACGCCGACGCCGATATGCAGATATTCGCGATAACAAACGATCGCCGCAAAGAACGACATCACGATCATCAGCAGCGTCGCGATCGGTTCGGGCCATGACGCCGCGCTGTTGAGCACGTAGCGCGTGAAGACCCCGTAAGGAATGATCAGCGTGATGATGACCAGGCACGAACTGGCGATGATCAGGCACGCGCGATGTAGCGCATCCATCGCCTGAATATAGCGAGCTATCATTCATTCCCCCGTGCAAAGATTGGCCGGCCAAATCCCGAAGGGCATACCCTCGGAAGATTTGGCCGGCTATCGTTATGAGACCGAAATTACTTCGTGTCCTGGATACGCTTGATCAGGTCGGCGTACTTCGCGCCGTACTTGTCCCAAACCGGCTTCACGGCGTCCTGGAAGGGCTTCTTGTCGGCGATGGTGATGACGTTCACGCCCGCAGCTTTAATCTTGTCCATCGCGACCGTGGTGCGTTCGTCCCACAGCTTGCGCTGCTCGAGCTGGCTTTCCTTGCCGAACTTCAAGATCAGCGCCTGGTCTTCCTTCGACATCGCGTCGAAAGTCTTGCGCGAGAACACCAGGATTTCCGGGATGATCAGATGCTCGGTTAGGCTGTAATGCTTGGCGACAGGCACGTGACCGAACGAGTCGTAGCTCGGCGGGTTGTTCTCGGCGCCATCGACCACGCCGGTCTGCATCGCGCTCATCACCTGGTCCATCTGCATGGGCACGCCGTTGCCGCCGAGGGCATTCATGGTGTCGACGAACATCGGGTTGCCCATCATGCGAATCTTGAGGCCCTTGAGGTCCTCAAGCGACTTCACGTCACGCACCTTGTTGTAGAAGCTGCGCGCGCCGCTATCCATCCAGGCGAGCCCGATAAGACCGGTCTTCGGATTGTCGGAGATTTCCTTGAGCAGCTGATCGCCGATCGGGCCGTCGATCACCGCGCGCATGTGCTTGGTGTCGCGAAACACGAACGGTAGGTTGAAGACGTTGAGGTTGTCAACGACGGTGCCGACCGGGCCGGTCGAGACGCGCGCGAACTGCAACGCGCCGACCTGAGCCTGCTCGATCATTTCCTTTTCGCCGCCGAGCTGCATCGACGGGAACATCTGGATGCTGAGGCGGCCGTTGGTCGCACCCTCGAGCTTCTTGCCGATGTTCTCGACGGCAACGACCGTCGGATAACCGAGCGGATGGACGTCGGCGGCTTTCAGGACCACTTTTTGCGCGAGCGCGGAGTCCGGCGCAAAAGCGACCGCGGTCGCGACAATACCGGCAGCGATGAGTGAGGCGAAGGTTTTCATGGCAAAAAGTCCCTCCCAGGACTTACTTTTTTAGCGACGAGATTTGCGTTTTTTATCGGCGAAAAGCGTTTCCAACACGGCTCATTGAACGAAGCGGCCGTGCATGTTATTCCCTGACGCACATGCTGACTTTACCGGGTCGCCCGGTCAAGTCATTGCAAGGCCTTCGCCAGCGCCCAATTCGCATCACACGTGGGAACAATGAAAAATATTCTCGTTACCGGGGCCGCGGGCGGCATCGGCACGCGCCTGCGCAAGCTGCTCAAGGGCGTTTATCCGAGCATCCTTTGGAGCGACATCCGCAAGCCTGATGATCTGGCGGCGGATGAGAGATTCACGGTGGCCGATCTCAGCCAGATGGCGCAGGTCGAGAAAATCGTCGCCGGCGTCGAGGGCGTCGTGCATTTCGGCGGCTTCTCGGTTGAAGGCCCCTGGGACACGATTTTGCAGAGCAATATCGTCGGCACCTACAACATGTTCGAGGCGGCCTACCGTGCGAACGTCAAGCGCGTGGTGTTTGCCTCCTCCAATCACGCCGTCGGATTTTATCCGCGCAGCCAGAAAATCGGCGTCGATCTGCGGGTCCGCCCGGATTCGCGCTACGGCGTGAGCAAGGCGTTCGGCGAAGCGCTCGGCGCGCTCTATGCCTACAAACACGGGCTGAGCGTCACGTGTCTGCGCATCGGCAATTTCGGCGACGCGCCGCTCGACCAGCGGCGGCTGGCGATCTGGCTCAAGCCAGAAGACCTCGTGCAATTGATCCGCATCGGGCTGGAGCATCCCGACATCAAGTTCGAAACTTTCTACGGCGCCTCGGACAATGAGGCGGCCTGGTGGGACAACAGCAACGCCCGGCGCTTCGGCTATAAGCCTGAAGGCAACGCCGAGGATTTCCGCAGCCAAGCAATGGCCGCTCAAGCA
>JAYTFS010000123.1:0-12910 GCA_043734185.1 Pseudolabrys sp.
TTGGTCTGCATTGAAGAAATTGGGCCAATTTGAATGAGAGGTTTTCGGTAGGCTTTTATTGAAAGGAGCCTGACCGATGAAGAAGTCGAGATTTAGCGATCAGCAGATCGCCTTTGGTCCGCTAATCACCCAAGAGCGACATTGCAGCGCCTTTGGAAAACTAAACGTATAAGTTAGCCTTGGGGCCGGCGGCCGATGAAATTTATGCAAGTTAGGCTCTTTACCTTATCGTCGCCCTGATTGAAAACTTCGATCAGCGAGTTGACGATGCCGCGATCGGGCTTGCTTTTGGATGACACGGCACTGAGCACCGTCACGCGCACCGACAACTCGTCACCGCCCCGCACCGGTTTGAACCAGCGGACATCGTCCACTCCTGGAGAGGCAAGCCCGGCGACATGGGTCATGTAATTGCGGATGTAGAGGTTCATCATCAGCGCGATGGTGAACCAACCACTTGCGATGATGCCGCCGAACGGCGTCTTCTTGGCGCCTTCGGGATCGACATGGAAAACCTGCATGTCGTAACGGCGCGAAAAGTCGAGCATTTCGTCGTAATCGACGGTGACACTACCAAGATTGTGCACGTCGCCGACGACGTAATCCTCGAAATAGCGGTCGTTGATCGGCGCGGTAAAGGTCATCTTCGTCTCGCGTCGGCCGTTTGCGTTGCCGGCGACTTATCACGCCCAGACGTTTGTGACACTTAGCCGACATCGGAAGATAATCGCCAAATGTCCGCTTTTGAGTGCAAGCGGATATGTCACAGACATCGTGGGGTGTCGGCTAATAATCCCGGGCTAAAAAACTCCGGCCAACGGGGCCGGAGTTCCAAAACAGCAATGTGTGCGGCATGTGTGTGATGCGTCAGCGAACATTGACCCAGAGGCTTTTTTCTTGGGTCACTTCGCGCATGACGGCAAAGCCCATTTCACGGCCGTAGCCTGAACCTTTGTAGCCGCCGTAGGGCGCCATCGACGACACCGCGCCCCAGGTGTTGACCCAGACGTTGCCGGCTTCAAACGCCTGCGCCGTCCGCATGGCGCGGCCGACGTCGCGGGTGATCACCGACGCCGCGAGCCCATAGGTGCAGTCGTTAGCCAAGGCGATGGCTTCGGCTTCTTCCTTAAACGTAAGCACCGAGAGCACCGGCCCGAAAATCTCTTCGCGCGCGATCTTCATCGAGTTCTGCACTTGGTCGAAGATGGTTGGCCCGACGAAATGGCCTTTCTCGAGGCCCTTCGGCTCTTCGCCGCCGTAGACCAGCTTGGCGTCGCTCTTGCCGCTGGCAATATAGCCCAATACGCGCTGCTTTTGTTTCGCCGAAATCAGCGGGCCCATTGTGGTGCCGGCATCCATCTGATAGCCGAGCCGAACTTTGCCGGCTGCTTCGATGATTTTTTCGAGAACTTTGTCGTGCAGCGATTCATGCAGGAACAGGCGTGAACCGGCGGTGCAGACCTGGCCCTGGTTGCTGAAGATCGACATCGCGGCGACGGATGCCGCCTGATCGATCGGCGCATCCTGATAGACGATGACGGCGCTCTTGCCGCCAAGCTCGAGCGCGACCGGCTTTAGGGTTGCCGCCGCCTCGGCCGCGATCCGTTTTCCTGTCTCGGTCGAGCCGGTGAACATGATCTTGGCGACCATGTGATGCTGCACCAGCGCGAGGCCCGCCACCGCGCCATAACCCGGCACGATGTTGACGACGCCCGCTGGTACGCCGGCTTCCTGGCACAGCTTGCCGATATACATAACTGACAGGCAGGCCTGCTCAGCCGGCTTGAGCACAACGCAATTGCCGGCCGCGATCGCGGGCGCGATCTTCCAGATTGCCTGTAGCAGCGGATAGTTCCACGGAATGATGCCACCGATAACACCGAGCGGCTCGCGCAGTGTCATATTGATGTAGGGGCCCGGAACCGGAATGGTCTCGCCCTGGATTTTGGTGCACATGCCGGCGAAGTATTCGAGCGCGTCTATGGCGGTCACCGCGTCGATGGCTTTTGAATCGCGGATTGGCTTGCCGGCGTTAATCGACTCCAATTCGGCAAGCTTGGCGCCATGGGTTTCGACCAGCTGCGCGAGCTTCATCAGGACCTTGGCGCGCGCCGCGCCGGTCTTCTTCTTCCAGGCCGGGAAGGCAGCGAGGGCCGCGCGAACCGCGGAATCAATGTCTTCCTCGTCGCACTCCGCCAGATGGCCGCAGACTTCGCCATTGCCGGGATTGAAGGTCGGAAATGTCTTGCCGCTCGCCGCAGGACGGAACTCGCCATTGATAAAGGCGCCCCAAGTTTCGGGTTTGAACTCTGCGACTGTCTGCGTTTCAACCTTGTTCATGGGGCACCTTATCCGTTGCTGTCGTTTAACATCCTGCGGGCGATTCTGTTCTCCGGCTTAGTGACGGAGAACGCCGGTCCTGTCGACTTCGTTGCGCAAGGCGTCGAGTTCATCCTTGCTCGGCGGCGCCACGTTTTCCACCTTCTTGGCGACCTTGACCTCAAAGCCAGTATTGGCCTTGACGTCGTCCACGGTGACACCTGGGAACGTCATGGCTAGGCGGGCTTCCAATGTGTCCGGATCGAAGTCGAAGATGCACTTCGGCGTCACGATCCATTTCGGGCCGTCGCCGTAAAACTCGTTTTCGCGACACACTTTTTTGCCGGGATGCGAAATGTAATCGACCTTGTCGACCAGGCGGCGCTTGTCATGCGCGGTTAGGAATACGTAGGTGTCGCGCACGCCGACCGCAATGTCGTTGATGCCGATGGTTCCCGGACCGCGGAACGACATTTTTCCGTCCTTGCCGGCAAGCCCAATCATGTTGGTATTGCCCCACTTGTCGGCCTGGATGCCGCCGACGAAGAACTTATCGGCGAACCAGAAGTGGTTGACGTCGCGAAACTCGCTGTTGTCTTTGTAATAATCTTTGCCGCCCGGCGCTCCGTAGAACAGGAACGTGTCGGGATGATCATGCACCGATTCCGCGTAACGGATCAGGTCATAGCCGGTCGATGTCTTCGGTAATTCCGGCACGTCCATATCGGTGACCTGACACAAGGTAACCGAGCCGCCGAGTTGCAGCTTGAGGTTCGGCGCGTGCGTCTTCTGCGCCAGCATAGTTGCGGCGAAGAAGATTTCAGTGTGCGCGCCGGACGTGATCTTGTCGGTGTCCTTGATCTCGCGCGAGAACACCACCGCCATCATTTCTTTCCAGGAATAGTCGCTCATGTTTGAAGTCCTTTGAATTCTTTCTGACGATGGCTGCTTACCAGCTCACGATCGGATGGGTGTAGAGACCGAGCAGCTTCTTGATGCCGACGGTGTCTAGATAATCGTAGTGCTTGTGGATGTGCCGCTTGAGGTAATCGTCCCAGATCTTCTTGTCGCCCTTACGGTTGGCTTCCGAGCACTTGACGTAATCCTGAATGAACTCGACGTCTTCTTTGTAGAAGCCGTGCGCGGCATAAGGGTGACCACCATAGGGCGCCTCCACCACCACGTCGGAATAGGCGATTGTGGTCATGAACGGATTTTTGCGGATCACCGAGTTTGGAACGATACGCTCGGTTTGTGTCATGATGCGGTTTGAAGCGCGCGCCATCCAGCGATCGCCGAAACGAGCGCCAAGGTGCTGGCCGTTGCCGTAACAGTCCGACCAGCCGACATGGATGATCGCCCAATCCGGCCTCAGCGGCGGCACCGCGAGAATCTTTTTGGTCTTGCCGATCGGATCGATGAACTCGACAAAATCCTTGTTCAGTTTAGGGATGCTGGTGCCGACCCCGCCGCGCCATGCAAAAAATTCCTGGCCCGAGGCGGCCGCGAAGAAACCCGCATAGAGCAGGTATTCGCTGGTCTCCTTCACTTCGATTTCGCCTGATTCGGCGTATTTGCGAAAATTATGGCCGATCGGGCAGTACATTTCCTGGCCGACGTAAGGCGCGATCAACTTCTTGACGCAGCCGGCGCCGATCAGAAGATCGATCTCAAGACCAGCCGTCGCCGAGGCGACGATGGTGAGGTTCTTTTTCCCCGTGCGGATCATCTCGCGTACGATCGCCATCGGGTGGTTGTCGGCGCCGAAGCCGCCGATAGCCACGGTCTGACCATCCTTGATCAAAGCCACGGCGTCTTCGATCGATTTAACGACCTCTTTTCTCTTCTTGCTTGTCTTGCTCACGTCAGGACCCTCGCTTTTGAACGTTAGAACTCAAGATTTCAGAATCGTGCAGCCGTAGACGGCGGAATCCTGACCCAACAGAAGTCCGCCCTGATTTTGTGCCATGGTGACTTTCGGGCGTTTCCCGATCTGGTGCTTGCCCGCTTCGCCACGCATCTGGCTGACCAGTTCGTAAATCTGAAGCAGGCCGGTGGCGCCGACCGGATGGCCGCGCGAGCACAGACCGCCGCTCGGATTGACCGGCTGGCGGCCATCGAGCGTGGTGATGTGTTCGTCGATCAGCTTGGGGCCTTCGCCAGGGCCGCACAGGCCCAGGCGCTCGTAGAGCATCAATTCTGAGGGCGCCATGGCGTCATGCAGTTCGATAGCGTCGATGTCCTTCGGCCCGATGCCGGCTTTTTCGTAAGCCGCATAGGCGCTGGTGGTGGCCGAATCCGGACGCTCGTCGCCGGGCAGGCGGTAGACGCCGGATTGCAGCACGCAGCTCGCGATCGTGATCTTGGTTTTGCTGCGGTATTTCGCCGCGAGGTCGGCCGAGCAGAGCACTGCAGCCGCAGCACCATCGGAGATCGACGAGCACATCAGCAGCGTCAGGGGGTCGACGATTATGCGCGACTGCACAACTTCCTCGATCGTCAGTGGCCTGCGATGCTGGGCCATTGGATTGAGCGAGCCGTTGTAGGAATTCTTCACCGCGGGCTTGGCAAAATCGGCGGCGGTCCAGCCATATTCCTGCATGCGCGATTTCAGATTGATCTTGGGGTGAATCGCGTAGCTGGTCGTGAACTGCATGCCGAGTTCGGAAAGATCCAACTCGGAGACGCCGCTCAAGGCGCCGATGGTGCGGGCATTGTCGCCGACGTTCATCTTCTCGACGCCGACCGCGAGCGCGATATCGGCCTGGCCTGACGCGACCTCAAGCCAGGCGCCGCGGAGCGCAGTCATAGCGCTGGCGCAGGCGTTTTCGACATTGATGATCGGAATGCCGGTAATGCCGGAATGTTGCAGCACGACCTGGCCGCGCACGCCTTCCTGTCCGGTGAGCAGGCCGCCAAGCGAATTGCCGACATAGGCGACGTTGATGTCGGTTGGTTTGACGCCGGCATCGTCGAGCGCGCCCCAGATCGCAGGGTAGGCCAGCGCCTTGAGCGGCTTGTCGAGGAAACGGCCGCTCGGATGAGCGCCGACGCCGATGATGGCTACGTCGCGCATCAGGCTCGCGCCCCCGTGGCCGGCACGTATTTGTAGGTGAATTCTTCGCGGTGCTCCGGCGTGTCCGCCAGCGGTTCGATCACCAACTTCATCGCCATGCCGTCTTCGAGTACGCCGCGCTCGACCGGCAAATTGCCGCCGACTAGCGAGAAGATGCGCGGGCCTTCCGGCAAATCTACGAAAATCTGGAATGCGGGAGCAGTGAAGCCTTTCGGCGCAAAATGCGAAATCGTGTGGCTGTAGAGCTTGCCGGTGCGGCCGATCTCGATCTCGTCCATGTGGCCATTGTGATGGCAGGACGGGCAGACCGGCATTTTCGGAAACACGACGGTGCCGCAATCCCGGCAGCGATTGCCGAGCAGGCAAGGCGTGGCGCCCGGCTCGGTCGGAACTCGCAGATTGTCGGGATTGAGAATTTTCACAAACGCACCACCACCGAATTGAATTTAGACGTTAAGGTGCCGCTTCAGTGCGCGCCAGCCGGCATTGAAGACGCGGGCCATGAATTCCTCGCCTTCTTTTTCCTTGCCAGGCTCGGTTTCAAATTGCGTCGACCACTCGCCGAGCGTGCCGTAGCTGTCGGTGATGGGGCGCAGATGCATGGTGGTCAGGATTTTCTTGACCGGCAGCGGGCCTTCGAGAACCGAGTAAGTGATGGTGTGGGTCTTGGAGTCGAGTACTTCGAGACGTTCGCGCAGGATGTCCTTGGTGCCAGCCATGCCGAGCTTGCGCACGGCGCCAATATCGGTCGGGCCTTTGCCCGGCTCGACGACGCTGTCCTTCATGCCGGGCATCCAGGCCGGTAGGCCGTTGAAGTCGGCCGCGGTGCGCCAAACCCGATCGATCGGGCAGTTGATCACTGTGCTGACAAGAACTTTCGGCATCGGGAATACCTTGCTTACTGGCGGGGCGCCGGATTGATCGGAAAATCTTTGAGGCTCAGGTGGCTGGCAAAGCCGCACCCTCGCTTGCCTGAATAATGGTATAACGATGTTCTAGTTTGTCAAGCGCCCGCCACGTGCGGCCGGGCCTGCGACCGCTACGCGCTTGACGCCCCCATATTGCTAGTTACCAATATCAACAAATAGGGAGAACAAGGCATGGCGCAAAGCGTGCAACAATCGGCGTCGGGGCTAAGCGGGCAACCGACCTGGAAAGAGCGCATGGCGATCGCGTTTGCGCGCGACATCGTCGACGGCGAACGCATCATCTCCGGCGCCCACACCGAAATCTCTTTTGCCGCGGCCATGCTGGCGCAAAAGATGCACGCGCCGAACATCAAGCTGCAGCTCGGCGGCACCTGCTTTCTGGTCAACGTGTCCGATATTCCGGTACGTCTGCCCAAGACATCGACCGAATACCGCATGATCCGCTGGGCCGAGATCGCCTACGATCACATGGAGACTTTCATGTATTTCGGCGCGCCCGGCGGGCGGCGGTACTACGAAGGCAAGCGTCCGCCAACCAATAAATATTTTGTGGGGGATAAATTTTTTGCCGGCGGCATCCAGGTTGATGGTCACGGCAATGCCAACATGATCGGGCTCAAGGGCGAGGACGGCAAGCGCTTCTCGTTCCGCGGCCCAGGCACCGTCGGCATCGCCGACATCGTCACCGTCGCCACGCCCTATATTTTCGTGACCCACCACGACAAGCGCACGCTGGTCGAAAAGGTCGACTATATCTCGATGCATGGCCCGAACGGCTGGCGCGAGCACAAATATCCCGGCCACGGGCCGAAATGGATCATCACGCCGCGCGCGATCTTCACCTTCAACGCGCAGGGTAAGGCGCAGCTTTCAGGCGTATTCGCCGGCACCAGCGCCGAATGGGTCAAGGAAAACACAGGCTTTGCCTTCGCACTGGCGCCCGATTTTGACGAACTGACCGAGCCGACGACCGAGGAGTTGTCGGTGCTGCGCAACGAGATCGATCCTGACGGCGTGCTCAGGCATTAAGGACACGATCCAATGACGACGCGCGTGCATGTTGCGGGAGTGGGGACGACCAAGTTCGGCTTGCATCCCGGACGGACGCTGCAAAGCTTGGCGGTGGAAGCCGCGCGCGCGGCGATTGCCGATTCCGGTATTCCGCAGATGCGCATCGGCTGCGTGTTCGTCGGCAATTTCGTCGGGGGCATCATGACGGGGCAGGAACTGCTGGGACCGATCGTCGCCGCCGATCTGGGCCTCCGTAACGTCGCCGCGATCAAGATCGAGGCCGCTTGCGCCTCGAGCAGCGCAGCGGTGCGCATCGGCCATGATCTCATCAAGGCCGGCACGGAAGACGCCGTGCTGGTGGTCGGCGTCGAGCGGCTCACTGGGTACCCGCGCGACGCGCTCACCACCGCGATGACCGCGGCCATCGATCAGGGCACCGAAGGCGGTGCCGGCCTTACGTTTCCGGGCTTCTGGGGCATGGTGATGGCGCGCCACATGCAGGTTTACGGCACCACTCGCGAGGAGGTCGCGGCGGTAACGGTGAAGAATCGGCAATACGGCGCGGCAAATCCGTTGGCGCAATTCCAGAAACCGGTCAGTCTTGAGGAAGTCATGGCCTCGCCGCTGATCTGCGATCCGATCCGGCGCTACGACTGTTGCCCCGCGACCGACGGCGCCGCAGCCATTGTGCTGTCGAGCGAAGCGCTTGCCAAGCAGTGCGGCTCGCCCTCGGTTTCGATCGCCGCCTCGGTGCTGGTGAACGCGCCGGTCCGCATCACCGACTACAAGGAAATCACGGTGCATGACGGCACTATCGAGGCTGCGCGCCGGGCTTATGAAAAAGCCGGCGTCGGCCCGCAGGATATCGACGTTGCTGAACTGCACGACTGTTTCTCGATTGCCGAGATCGTCGATGCCGAGGACCTCGGGTTTTTCGCCAAAGGCGAGGGCGGCATCGCGCTGCGGCGCGGCGCTAAGCCGTCCAACAAAGTCGTGATCAATCCGAGCGGCGGGCTGCTGTCCAAAGGCCATCCGACCGGCGCCACCGGCTGCGGCCAGATCTATGAGATCGCGATGCAGTTGCGCGGACGCCATCCGAGCCAGGTGCCGAATGCCCGTTTCGGCCTGACTCACAATGGCGGCGGCACCGCCGCGGCCGTCACCGTGCACATCCTGGAGGCGGTGAAATGAGCGCCGAACAGGGCACCGTACAGAGCCACACCATAATTCGCATGCCCGACAAGGCGCACGCCGCAATGGCGCCTTTCGTGCTGCTGCTGGTCGCCCTCGACGGCGGCAAGAATGTGCTCGGCCATTTCAATAGCGCCGACCCACCGGCCATCGGCAGCCGCGTCGCGGTCGGCTCAGTCGACAATGGAACACCAGTTTTTCGTGCCCTTTGAGGAGACGTCATGAAGCTTGATCCGATCACCCGCGCCAACCGGCCTGCACGCAAGGAAGTGCTGATGGGCGAGGAGGCCGCCGCCGCCCTCATCAAGGACGGCGACGTCGTCATCGTCGGCGGCTTCGGCACGGTAAATCATCCGATGCCGATCATCCGCGCGCTGATCCGCCGCGGCGCGAAGAATCTGACCGTCATCGGCGCCGCTACCGCGGGCCTCGAACTCGACATGCTAATCGGCGCCGGCTGCGTCAAAAAAGTGATCGCGCCCTATATCGGCGCCGAATTGCACGTGCCGATCGGTCATTGCTATCGCCGTGCAGCTGAGAACGACGAGATTGAGGTCTACGAAACCACCGAGTATTTGCTGTATTCGCAGTTGGATGCCGCGGCACGCGGGCTCGGCTTCTTGCCGTGGCGCGGTGGCGTCGGCACTGCGCTGCCGGTGCTGAACAAGGATTATGTGCCGTTCAACGATCCGATCAACGGCGAGCCCTACCTTGCCGCGCCCGCATTGCACGCCGACTGGGCCATTATTCATGTCGGCCAGGCCGATGTTTACGGCAACGGCCAGCATGGCGGCGCGCGTTTTGGCGACCGGCTGCTGTCGCGTGCGGCCGAGCGCGTGATGCTGACCGCTGAGCGCATCGTCCCCAATGCGGAGATCCGCAAGGATCCGTTCAAGACCTCGATCGCCTATGCGGATGTGGTGGTGGTAGCGCCGTACGGTTCGCATCCTTTCGCCAGCCATGGTTTCTATGTCGAAGACGAAGAGGCCATCGGCGAATATGTCGAAGCCTCAATCGCCTATCGCAAGCGCGATATGGCGAAGTGGCAGGCTTACATCGACAAGTGGATTAAGGGCGCGCCGACGCACCGCGATTATCTGAAAAAGCTCGACGGCGAGCGGCTTTCAAACTTGGTGAACGCCGTCCATGCCTAGCGCCCCGAAATTGGCAAAAACGCGCGCATTCCAGCACTCACGCAACGGCTTGCGTGAAGCCATTCTGGGACTGCTCGCGGTCCGACCGATGTCGGGCTACGATTTGTCGAGGTCGTATCAGCGCGCGCTGCAACAGATTTGGTACGCGCCGCTGGCGCAGGTCTATCCGACGCTGCGCAAGATGCAGCGCGACGGCCTGCTGCGCGTGGTGGTCAAGGTCCAGCGTCATAGGCCGAACCGCAAGGTTTACAACTTGACGCCGGAAGGGCGGAAGATTCTGGTGCAATGGCTGTCGGAGCCGCCGGCGCTGCCGCGCATGCACCACGAGTTCATTCATAAGCTGTTTCTGCTGAGCAACATTGAACCGTCCGAGCGCGCAGGCTTGGTCGAGGGTTACGTCGAGCGTTGCGCGGCCTGGGCCGCCGATTTGCGGCGCGCCGAGCGCATGCTGGAACCTTTGCTGAAAGGTCCGAATGCGGAAAATGCCGGGTTTCAGTTGCTGGCGCTTCAGCATTTGTGCCGGCTGGTGGAATGTGAGGCAAGTTCGGCGCGTGAATTGGCGGTGGCGGTGCGCGCCATGAGCGGCAAGGGCAAGCGGGCAGCGACCGTCAACCCTGGTGGCAAGCTCGCCTTTGCCGGACTTTCGTTATCGCCGGCCATGCGGTCGCGGGTCTGAGCGATGCACGCCCTTTCCAACAGTCTAGAACATCAATATACCAAGTTCAGAGCTATTGGCTGGGGCGGTCCGCATGGACAAGAAGATGCCGACCACGATCAAGGATCAGGTGTTGGTCGCCCAGCGCCGCGGCGAGATCATCGACGTCGCCACACGGCTGTTTCTCGATCGCGGCTTCCACAAGACCTCCATTCGCGACATTGCGCGGGCCTGTCCGTTCAATTTGGCCAGCCTCTACATGTACGTCACCTCGAAAGAGGACATCCTCTTCCTGGTGGCGCAGCAGCTCATCGAGGAGAAGGCGCGCGCCATGGCGGCGGTCGAGATGCTCGACGACGACCCAGCTGCGTCATTTCGTACCGCGCTGAAGTCCTATTGCCGCATCGTGCACGACTATCGGCCGCATATCCGCTTGCTGTATCGGGAACTCGATGTGCTCTCGCCGGATCGGCGCGAAATCGTGATGGCGTCGCTGTCGACGGTGACTGATGTGTTCGAGAAGATCGTGCGCAAGGGCATCGATCGCCGAGTTTTCGCTGATGTGGAGCCCAAGCTGGTGGCACTCAACGCGTTGTTTCTGTGCCACATGTGGTCATTGCACACCCGAGCGCTGCGGAGTTTGACGACCGATATCGACACATTCTTCGAAATGCAGAGCAAAATCATCTTGCAGGGTTTGCTCGCCGACGATCCCATTGTGGTAGCGAAGGCCAAACGCGGCTCGCGCGCCGCCGGCATGGGAATCTTCCCGGTCTGATCGCGGCGGCAAAAGTTTCTTCTGTAATCGTTTCGCGATGCACAAGCGGGCTGGTCCCGCATGTGCGCGGCGCAGTTGAACTGCGTGAGACTGTAACGCGCAGCACACTTGCCCTGCTCCGGCACCTATGGTTTGTTAGAACATCGTTATACTAGAAACGAGTGCGTATCGTATGCAGCCAGTTCGGCACGACATTCCTCAGCACCATCAGGATCGCACCTGGTCGATCTATGGCAAGAGCGTGCCGCAGCTATTCGTCGAGCGTGTCGCGGCGCGGCCGGATGCCGTGGCGCTGCGCTACAAGGATCTCGGGCTTTATCAGGAAGTCACCTGGCGGCAGTACCACGAAGCCGTTGAAGCCTTCGCGCTCGGGCTGATCTCGCTCGGCGTTGAGCCGGGTGACCGCATCGCCGTCATGGGTGATCCCTGTTACGAATATTTCATTGCCGACATGGCGGGTCTGTCGATCGGCGCCATCACCTACGGCATCTACACGACTTGCTCGCCGACCGAAGTGCGGCACCAGCTTGAAAATGCCGGCGCGAAAATCTTCATCGCGGAAAATCAAGAATATGTCGACAAGGTCCTCGAGCTCAAGGACCTGACGGCGCCGCTGGAGCACATTATCGTCGCCGATATGCGCGCGATGTTCCTCTACCGCGACGACCGTATTGTCAGCCTCGCGCAGGTGCAGGACCGCGGCCGTCAACTGCGCGAGGCCGAGCCGAAACTGTTCGAACAGAAAATCGAGGCGGTGAAGCCCGATGACGTCGCCGTATTCGTATACACCTCCGGCACGACCGGCGCGCCCAAGGCGGCGATGATCACGCACCGCGACCTGATGGTCGGCATGGTGCACACTTACTTGCAGGGCTTCCCCGAACTCGAAAAGGGCGGGCACCGCATCATCACGCATCTGCCGCTGGCGCATCTGGTTGAGCGCTCGATGAGCATGTGCCTGATGCTGATCGCGGAGGTGATACCGCATCTCGGCGAAGAGCCGGAAAATCTGCGCGAAACCTTGCATGAGGTCGAACCGACTTTCTTTCATGCCGTGCCGCGCGTTTGGGAAAAAATCGCCTCGCAAATTCTGGTCAATATCGACCGCAGCACCTGGATCAAACGCATCGCCTACAAGGCCGGGATGTCGATCGCGCGCCGTTACACCAAATGCCTGTGGCAGGGCCGCAATCCTTCGCTGCCGATCAAGGCCGGCTTTGCGCTGGCGCGCGCGCTAGTATTCAAGCCGATGCTGATGAAAGTCGGCATGCACAAAGTGGTCGCCGCGCTCACCGCCGGCGCGCCGATTCCGCAGCCGGTGCAGGCGCTTTGGCAATATTGGGGCGTCAATCTGCGCAATCTTTACGGCATTACCGAGCACACTCTGGTGCTATGCCAGAGCAATCCTTTCCAGGAGCCGGGCGACGCGGGCGTTGCACTCTACCCGAAGGAAGTAGTGCTCGGGGACGACGGCGAAATCCTGGTACGCGGCCCCGGCATGTTTGCGGGCTACTGGAAGAACGAGACGGCAACCAAGGACGCGATCCAGGACGGCTGGCTCCACACCGGCGACGTCGCGATGAAAATGCCGAACGGGCATTATCGCATCATCGACCGCAAGAAAGACATCATGGTCACCGCCGGCGGCAAGAACATCGCGCCGAGCGAGATCGAGAATCAGCTGAAATCGAGCCCCTATATCAGCGAAGCCGTGCTGTTTGCTGACGCCCGCAAGTTCCCGAGCGCGCTGATCGAAGTTGATTTCGATACGGTGGCCGATTGGGCGCGCCAGCACAG
>JAYTFS010000124.1:0-4180 GCA_043734185.1 Pseudolabrys sp.
TTGCCGTTGCATTGGCGGGGCCATAGCTCAGCTGGGAGAGCGCGTCGTTCGCAATGACGAGGTCGGCGGTTCGATCCCGCCTGGCTCCACCATCCACCTTAAATCGACCAATCCACGCCCTGCGGCTCAGTGTCTACATCGGCCGTCGCCGTTTCCAGCGGGATGACGATCTCGCAGCGCAGTCCGTTCGGCTCGAAGGCAAGGCGGGCGCTCCCGCCGTGTTCGGCGGCGATGCTTCCTTCGATCAGCTTGGAACCGAAGCCGCGGCGCTGCGGTTCGCTGACCGCCGGCCCATCCTTCTCGATCCAGTCGATCTTGAGCGACGGGCGCTTGCCATCATCGCCGCCCACCGGCTGCCAGCGGATTTCGATGCGCCCGCCGGGAATCGATAACGCGCCATATTTCGCCGCGTTGGTGGTGAGCTCATGGAACGCCATCGCCAGTGTGAGCACCGCGCGCGGCCGCAACACGATGTCCTCACCGCGCAGCACGATCCGCTCCGATCCGGCAACGGTATAAGGTGCGAGACTTCCCGACAGCAGATCGCGCAAGTCGGCGTTTTCCCAATGATGAACCGTCAACTGGTCATGCGCCTTGGACAGCGCGATCAGCCGGCCTTCGAAACCTTCCCGGAACGCCGACGGCGTGGGCGCGACACGCGCGGTCTGCGAGGCCAGCGACTGCACGGTGGCAAGCGTGTTCTTCACGCGGTGATTCAATTCATCGATCAGAAGCTTCTGCCGCCGCTCCGACGCCTTGCGTTCGGTGACTTCCTGCACCACGCGAACCACATATCGCAGATGTCCGTCGGCGCCGCGCACCGGCGACGAGCGCACCGAGAGCCAGATCACGCGGCCATCCGGGCGAATAAAACGCTTTTCCACCGAATAGAATTCGAGCTGCCCTGCGACCTGTTTCCGAAAGGCGTCGCGATCGGGATCGGTGTCGTCGGGATGGGTGTGGGTGAAAAGCTTTTGCGCCAGCAGATGCTCGCGGCTAAAGCCGGTGATGGTACAGATCGCTTCGTTGACGCGTAGGAATTTTCCGTCGGGCGCTATTTCCGAAATGCCGATAGCGGCGTGCTCATAGGTTGCCGCCAGCAATTGCTCCTGTTCGAGCGTGCGCAGACGCGAGTGCTCCATCGCCGCATCGATGCGCTTGCGTTCGGTGATATCGAGAAAGCAATTTACCGCGCCGACCAGTTCACCCTTGGCGGAGCGAAGCGGATCGATGTTGAGAGAGACGACCATACGCGAGCCGTCGTGGCGCTGCACCAGCAGTTCCTTGTCGCGCAAAGGCTCACCATTCGTCAGCACTTCGGCGAGCATCGAACGCGGCAGCGGGCTGCCGTCCACTTCGAAATACTTGCAGGTGTCCGTGAACTGTTCGTGGGTCTGGCCGTATTGCGGCGCGCGGCCCCAGATCTTCACGGCGTGCCGATTGTACTGCAGGATGGTGCCGCGCCCGTCGCAGATGAAGGTCGCGATCGGCAACAGGTCGAGAATGCCGTCGGACGCGCGCAGCATCGCGCTCAATGCCGGGGGAATGGGCCGCCCTTTGTCGTTCGCATCAGGCATCCGCACGCCTCCGCGCGTGGCCGTCTCTGCCCCTTAGTCCCCGAAGCAACGATGCGGGTCGAGAATTATTTGTCAATGGCTGCGGGCTGGCCGGCCGGCAAGTCGGCGGACTTGCGGCCGATCCAATGGTCAATGAATACTGAAAGCCAGTTGCGAGAGGCAAAATCGTGCACCGCGCGGTCGGCGATATGCTCGTGGCGCTGCTTGGTGCCCGGCAATTCCATGCGGTGCGCGCCACGCACAAGCCAGCGATACATCATGGCGTGGGTTACTTCGGGATGAAATTGCAGCGCGTAACCTGTCTTGTAACGGAAGGCCTGAATCGAAAAGGCATCCCCTTCGGCCAACAATTCGCCGCCTGACGGCAACTCGAAACCTTCGCGGTGCCATTGATAGACGTGATCGGGCCACTCGGCACAGATGGCGCGCCCAGCTTGTGTCGGACGGATCGGGTAATAGCCGACTTCGGCGTGGCCCTGCGGATGCGGATAGACGCGGGCGCCAAGATGTTGCGCCATCATCTGCGCGCCGAGGCATATTCCAAGGTAAGGCTTGTTGTCCCGCAGCGGCACGCCGATCCATTCGATCTCACGGCGAACGAAATCATCGGCGTCGTTGGCGCTCTGCGGGCCGCCGAAAATCACGGCACCGGAATGCTTGTCCATATTCTCGGGCAGCGGATCGTCGAAACGCGGCCGTCGAATGTCGAGCGGGTAGCCGAGCTTTGACAGCGTCTGGCCGACGCGGCCGGGCGAAGAGTGTTCCTGGTGCAGAATGAGGAGGACAGGCTTCAGCATGGCAATATGCGAGTACTAAACGCTTTGCAGGTGTTTGCAATAAGACGCGTGCGAATCCGCTATGTGCTTGGCGCGGACCTGCGCCGGCTCTGCCGAGAATCTACAAGCCGCAGCAGCAGGCGGCGCGGGACAATGCGAATCAGGAACGTGATCAGCTTGTTGCCCAAACCGGGCACCACCGCCCGGTCCCCCCGCATCAAGCCCCGATAGCCCGCCTCGGCGACGGTCTCGGCAGGCTGGGTAAGGATGCCGGGCGCGAGCCCGCCGCTGACGCCAGCGCGTTCGGCAAATTCGGTTGGCACCGGCCCCGGGCAAAGCACAGTCACACGGATGCCGCGCGGTTTAAGCTCGCTGTGCAGCGCCTCGCTAAATGACAGCACGTAGGCCTTGGTGGCGTAATACACCGCCATGCCCGGCCCGGGCAGGAAGCCGGCCATCGAGCCAACATTGAGAATACCGCCGCGATGGCGTTGCAGGCTGTCGATGAAGGCGAGCGACAATTCCGTGAGCGCGTACACATTGAGGTCGATCATGACCAATTGCTCTTCGCGATCGCGCGACGCTGCCAGGCCGACCAGTCCGAAACCGGCATTGTTGACCATGAACTGCGGTTCGGCGCCTTGCGCCGCCAGCGCTTTGCCGACCCGGGCGGCAGCATCCGGCTCGGCAAGATCGGCGGCGATGACGAGTGGCCGGCGCGCGCCGGTGGCGGCGATCTCACCGGCCAACGTGCGCAGCCGGTCCTCGCGCCGCGCGACCAGCGCCAGGTCATGGCCGTTGCGGGCGAAAACGCGCGCCAGTGCCACGCCGATGCCGGCCGAAGCGCCGGTGATCACAGTGACAGGCCGCAAGCCGCTCATCGGTTCTACCTAGCGTGAATCCATGAGCGGCAATAGCTCACGCCGGAGCGGCGGCGAGCTCCTCCAGCCCCGATTGCGCGGCTCTACGCCCCACAAATAGACGACGATTATCTGCACCAGGACAAGGCTGATCATAAACCAGACGACACCTGGGAATCCGTAGCTCGCCAGCAAGGCGCCAACGATGAAAGGCACCACCACCGACGACGCGCGGCCGAAGGTATTGCAGATGCCATTGGCGCGCAGGCGTATTTCGGTCGGAAACAGTTCGGGTGTATAGACGCCAAAGAGGATCGCGGTTTGTACATAGATCGCCACGATCAACACAAAGCCGACGCTGAGCACAATCGTCGGATCGGACGCCGCGTTGAATCGAGCATAGGTCCAGCCGAACACAATGGTGGCGATCGAAGCGCCGATGATGCTCCATCGACGGCCGATGGCGTCGGACGACCACGCCCCGACCGCACAGCCGACCAGCGATGCGAGCGACAGCACAACGGTGTAGGCCAGCGAATTGGTGATGGTGAGACCCTGACGCAAGAAGAACTGCGGCAGGAAGATCACGAAGCCGAAGATCAGCGAGTTGATCGTGATCAGCACCCAGGAGCCGACGAGCATGCGCTGCAGAAGCGGCGGGCGCATCATGTCCATCGCGGTCCGTTGCGGCACCGCTGCGGGCCTGACGGCAGGAGGCAATGCGCCGGTACCGGCCGCTTCCTTTTCAATCGATTGCATCAAGGCTTCCGCTTCAGCGGTGCGGCCTTGCGATTCCAGCCAGCGCGGTGACTCCGGCAAATTTTTGCGCAGATACCAGACGATGAGCGAGCCGACACCGGCGATGATGAACATCGGACGCCAACCGAAAGTCGGGATAATGAAGTAGCCGAGGATGGAAGTCGCCGGGAATCCCGCCACGACTAGGAAGGCCATGAACGACAGCCAA
>JAYTFS010000125.1:0-1639 GCA_043734185.1 Pseudolabrys sp.
ATGTTGAGCGCCAAAATCGCGGCCGCAACGGCCGGCAGAATAGCAAACGCTTTCATCGACGTGTCCTCGCTGTGCCCCCTCAGGCGCCGCATCACGTCATTGTGGCGAAGGTATTTTGTGGCAGGCGCAATTGCACCCGCTATCGGCCCGGATGGTTAAAGCCGGTCGCAAAAAGCAAAGCCCGGCACGAAGCCGGGCTTTGCCAGACACGGAAGGAACCTGCGGCGATCAGAAGCCGCCCTGGTCCAGATCGCGAAGCAGCTGAGTCCGGATGTTGATGTCCGGGTCTGCACCGACGACACGGCCTTCGGTCACGACGACATCGGACGGCCGCGCCAGCACCTGGTCGCCGGACGGCTGACCGTATGGCGTCATCGTGTCGTGCCCAACAGGGGCCCGACGCGCGGCAAACGCCGGCGAGGACAGCGCAGCGAGGACAGTGGCCAGCACGGCGCTGGTGGCGAGAAGTTTTTTCATTGGGTTGATCTCCAGCAGTGCGTCGCCCTTGCGGCGCAACATAGGCTGGTTCGCCCTGCGGCGGCTCGCCGCAGGTGCATAGGGGACATGCGAAATACAGTAATAATTACAGATGTTTAATGATGCCTCGCCGGCAAAGAATCTGCAATTTTCCAGGCGTTTTTGACGCCCGCATGACGACTGCAAGATCGGTGCCCGTGCTGTTAGCGCTGGCCCGATCAACAAGAGGTGAACGACTCTGCTCAGCCGTCGAGTTCGCGATAGGCGCGGAAGATGCCCCACTCGTTGAACGAGATTCGCCGCTCCGATTGCAGATAGGCGGCAATGCGCGGACGCTCGGCCACGGCATCGCGCAACTTGATCAGGCGCGGCGCCTTCTTCTCGAAGCGCTTCATGCGCTTGGGGAACGCGTAACGCAGCCCCTCGACGATCTGGAACAAGCTCAAATCGACGTAGCTGACCGTGCGCCCGAACACATAGGGGCCGCGGCTGTGCGTCAGCACATTCTCGAAATAGCCCAACAGCTTCGGCACGCGATTGCGCCAGAACTCCCTGGTGTAGCGCTTCGCCGCAGGACGCTGATCCTCGTAATAGAGCGCCGTCGAGATCGGATGGTGGGTGTCGTGTATTTCCTTCACCAGATCGGTGATGGTCATTTGCAGCTGGTGCGCCCAGAGCCGGTCGGCCTCGCTGCGCGGCACCAGGCGAAGTCGCGGCCCGAGATAGTGCAGTATCAGGGCGGTCTGCGCGATGACAAGCTTGCCGGCCTTGAGAAAGGGCGGCGCGTAGGGCGGCCGCTTGGTCCGCTCGCTGTCCATGAACTTCATCATGGCGTCGGCGCCGTAGCCGCGGCGACGCGCGACGTCGATGTAATCCGCGCCGCCCTCCTCCAGCGCCAGGCGAACGAATTCGCCGCGACCCTGGATTTCCGGCCAGTAGTAGAGTTCGTAGCGCATGGGGCTTCTCCAGTCCGGCAACGCCCCTGAGCTTACAGCGTTGCACCCGACCGTGAAGGCCATCGGCGGTGATGTGGCGCGCCTTACCTTGTGGCGCCGACGAACTCCGCGCCAATCTCGGAGCCCTTGCGCCATTTGACCCGGCAGCGCCGGCCGGGAGCGGCGTCCCGCAACAACAACAAACTGAAGCGGTCGGCGACGTCACG
>JAYTFS010000126.1:0-3347 GCA_043734185.1 Pseudolabrys sp.
ATCGAATACAAGAACGGCGCCTTCAACGTGGTCGGCACCGACCGCCGCCTGTCGCTGTTCGACGTGGCGGCGCGCGCCAAGGAGATGAAGAAGAAGGGCGAGATCGCCGAAGACCTCGACACCAAAGTGGTCGCCGAGACGCCGCTGACGTTTCCAAACGGCTGCCATATCGCCGAGGTCGAGGTCGATCCGCAGACCGGGCTCTCCACGCTTGCCTCCTACTCGGCGATGGACGACAGCGGCAACATCCTCGATCACACCATCGTGGCGGGCCAGGTGCACGGCTCGGTCGCCATGGGCGTCGGCCAGGCGATGCTGGAGCAGACGGTGTACGACGACGGCGGCCAGCTCGTCAGCGCGTCGTTCATGGACTACGCCATGCCGCGCGCGCATCATTTCCCGATGTTCAAGGACGACACCTATGAGGTGCCGGCGACGACCAACCCGCTCGGCGTCAAGGGCGCCGGCGAGGCCGGCACCACGGCGGCGATCGCGGCGGTGATGAACGCGTTCGCGGATGCCATTCCGGGAAGCGGCAAGTCGATCCAGATGCCGGCGACGCCGGAGAAGGTGTGGAAGGCATGCCGGGAGATGGCAGGGTGATTCGAGAGCCTGGCTGCGTTCCGGCGATGCCGCCGCCGGCAGCCTGGTGAGTTACGGCAACAATCTGGAAGATGCGTATCGTCGCAACGGCAT
Organism: Pseudolabrys sp.; assembly: GCA_043734185.1. GTDB lineage: Bacteria > Pseudomonadota > Alphaproteobacteria > Rhizobiales > Xanthobacteraceae > Pseudolabrys. Next base: position 697 of record JAYTFS010000126.1, read on the forward strand.
CTATGTCGCGCGCATCCTCAAGGGCGACAAGTCCGGCGATCTGCCAATAGATCGCACGGTCAAATTTGATTTGGTAATCAATCTCAAAACCGCCAAGACGCTCGGCCTCGCGGTTTCTGACCGTTTGATGGTAATCACCGACGAGCTGATCGAATAACTGCCGGCCCTATTTGCTGCGGCGCGAATTGTCTCCTGCTGGGCACTAAGCCGATATCTCGGGATGTCTGCTATTTCGACGCTATCGGGGCGACGCAGACATCGAGCAAGCCGCGCTGGGCAGGATCGATTGATGATTTCAAGGTGTGCAATTTTGCTCACAATGTCCGGTATCCGACATAGTTGATTTACATCAAGGCTGCCGGGCGTTTTGTAGCGAAAATCAGTGTGCTCGCTGCAAATGCGGCAGTCGCAACATTCACTTCGATACGTCACGGTTTTTATGGTCTGGGGAGGGCTTTCCATGCCTGCCACCAATTCGTCAGGGGTCGTTCGGCGGCAGGCTGCACCGAAACCGGCGACTCAGTTTCAACAGCCGGACAATTGTCCCGTCGCGGTGTGCTCCGCCATCGCAATGTATGAGCAAGAATTGGAACGGCATCGAGAGACCGAATCCAAATTGCGAGCGTCCGTCCTTCGTGAAAGCGAACTACTGCGCCAGAAGAACGAATTAATCCAGCAGAAGGACATCTTGAGCAAGGAGTCCGAGCATCGTCTGCTGAACGGACTGCAATTGATCACCAGCCTGCTCTCGGTGCAAAGCCGCGGCGCCAAAAACCCCGAAGCGGCGGCGCAGTTGACCATCGCCGCCAACCGTGTCGCAACGCTCGGGCGCGTCCATCGGCATCTCCACACTCTGGACCACGTCGAAAGCGTCGAGTTCAAACCGTATCTCGAAAAGCTCTGTCGCGACCTCGCCGACATGGCGTCCAGCGAGCTTCCAAAGCGATCACTCTCCGTTGAGGGAGCCGAACTCAGAATTCCGACAGTGACGGCGATTCCGCTCGGATTCATCGCCAGCGAATTGATCACGAATTCGATCAAGTACGCCCGAGGGAAAATCACAATCAGATTGCAAACGATCCCGAATAGGGGACCCGCACTTTCGGTGTCCGACGATGGGCCCGGCTTGCCGGACGCCTTCGACCCCGCCGCGACGCCGGGGTTGGGCATGAAGATTATTGCCGCGCTGGTAAAGCAAATCGGCGGCGAGCTACAGATTGCCAAAGGCGAGCACGATCAAGGCACACGATTCACGGTGCTGTTCAAATCGACGGATTCGTAGTCATGAACCGCAATGTTCTTTACATCGTCATCGGCGCGCTGGCTGTCGTCATTGGAGTTGTTGGCTATCAGCTCTACCAAGAACGCCAGAAGTCCGGCGGCATCGAGATCAATGTCGGCAAAGGCGGAATTTCCATCGAGAAGAAGTAACCCTGCGTTTGAGCACTCTGTCGGAAGAATGAACACTCGTTTGATCGCTGCAAAGGGAGATCACATATGTCGCTCGGGCTGATCCTAATTATCATCCTCGTTATCTTTTTGTTGGGGGGCTTCAGTGGTCGCTTCGGCGGTTACGGCTACGGCTTCGGTCATGGTGGCGTAGGCTTGATCGGGACGATCCTGATCATTGTTCTTATTCTGATGTTGCTTGGGCGGATATGATCGACCGGCAGAATTCCCAATGAGCCGCCTTCACACCGAGAACCATCTCGTCGGCCGCATCGGCTGGATGCGAGCGGCCGTGCTCGGCGCCAACGACGGCATCATCTCGACCGCAAGCTTGATTGTGGGCGTGGCCGCGGCGGCCACGGCGCAGCACGAAGTCCTGATCGCGGGCATTGCGGGACTGGTGGCCGGCGCCATGTCGATGGCCGCCGGCGAATATGTTTCGGTCAGTTCGCAATCCGACACGGAACGAGCCGACCTCGCGCGCGAACGCAAGGAATTGAGCGACGATCCAGCCTTTGAACTCGAAGAGCTCGCCGATATCTACGTCAAACGAGGCGTCGATCAGCCGCTGGCCCGGCAGGTGGCCCAGCAGCTCATGACGAAGGATGCTCTGACCGCTCATGCCCGCGACGAACTGGGAATATCGGAAATCACCGCCGCGCGTCCGGTGCAAGCCGCACTGACCTCGGCCGCGATGTTTTCGATCGGCGCGGCCATGCCCTTGCTCATGGTCGTCGTATCGCCCACGAACGCGCTGGTTCCCGTCGTAGCCGGCGCGTCGCTGGGCTTTCTCGCCCTGCTCGGCGCGATCGGCGCGCGAGCAGGCGGCGCAAACATGCTCCGCGCCACAGCCCGGGTGACGTTCTGGGGCGCGTTGGCGTTGGGGATCACGGCCGGGATCGGCAAGCTGTTCGGCACCGTGGTTTGAGGTCGAGGGGGCAGACGTTGGCGACGGCATCTTCCAAGTTGAAAGTCATGCCGCGCGGCATCTACATTGCGCCCGATGAGAGGCGTCTCATCTCGCGCTTCTGGCAGAGCGCCTCCGGATTCTGGCGGGGCCCATCGGCTTGGCGCGCGTGGCTCTTGGTTGGATTATTGATCGCCACTGTGCTTCTGCAGTTGCTGACCCAATATTGGCTGAACTTCTGGAATCGCGACTTCTTCAACGCGATCGAGCGAAAAGATGGGCTGGCGCTCTGGGT
>JAYTFS010000127.1:0-5259 GCA_043734185.1 Pseudolabrys sp.
CTAGTTGGCGGTCTCATTGTTTCCTGTCACCATGAGAAAGCTAGGGCAGGCGTCCAAGGCGTCGCCAGAGGGCGGCTCCAAGGAGCATGATGCTCGCGACCTCCGGCGGCTTCCGAGCGACTAAGGCGAGAGCCGGCAACCAGACAGAAAGCGTACGCTCGGAAAAATGCCCGGAGGAAGAGCAACATGCAGTCGTTGATCATCAGAGCGTTCGCGATCGGGTTGATCGCAGCTGCGCTATCCCGACCAGCAACAGCACAGATCGCGGACATTGTCTTAGACAATGGCAAAATAGTCACCGTGGACGAACGTTTCACGATTGCGGAGGCGATCGCGATCCGCGGGCAGCGGGTCATTGCGGTTGGCTCTACGTCTGAGCTCTCCAAATTCAAGGGCCCACAGACGCAAGTGATCGACTTAAAGGGTCAAACCGTTATTCCGGGGTTGATCGATAACCATGCGCATTGGATACGCGCGGCCGAGCACAACGAGTTGCGTTGGGATGGCGTGACGACACGCGCGCGGGCTCTGCAACTGCTCGAGAACCGGGCGGGGGATGCATCCCCGAGCGAGTGGATTGCCGTACTCGGCGGATGGTCCGAGGAGCAGTTTACGGATGAGGCTCGTGGTTTCTCGCTCGACGAACTCAACCGCATCGCCCCAAACAATCCCGTGGTGCTGCAATCAGTCTATAATCACAGTTATCTTAATTCAGCGGCGCTGAGGGCTGCTAAGATCGATGATAGAACGCAGGACCCTCCGGGCGGCACGATTGAAAAAGACGCAGCAGGTAAGATCACCGGTCTCATACAGGGGGCCGGTGGTGTCGCGTTCGTGGCGGCCAAAATCCCACTGAAGGATGAGGAAACCTGGTTCGCCAACACCCGCACCTTCATCGCATACCTCAATTCCCTCGGGATCACAGCATGGTCCGACGCCGGGGGGCGTGGGATGAGTGCAAAGCACTATGAACCTTACCGACGGCTTGCAGAAAGTGGGGACCTCAATGCGCGCGTCTTCTGGCTCACAATCCGTCAGCCGTTTACGCCAGAGCAGGTTGACCGAACGCTAGTGGAAGTGCCGCAGCAAAAGCCGTTTCAAGGCACTGACTACTTTGACCAGATCGGTTGGGGCGAGTCGATCTATGGACCGGCGACTACAAACACCATGCGCGCAGATTCACCGATGAGGGACGAGGACATGGCTCAGGTTGGGCGCATCGTAGATGCGCTGGCCGCGCACGGACTTCACGTCAATGCTCATGTTGAGATGCAGAGCGCAATCGATGCTTATCTTGATCAATACGAGACAGTCAGCAAAGCCCACCCCATCAAGGGTCTGCGCTGGGTGTTTTCACACCTCGACCAAGTCACTGACACCCAGCTCGGGCGCATGAAGCGATTGGGCATGTCGGCCCAACTCCACAGTCGACCGCTCATCCAAGGTGTGCTTATGCATAAGGTTCATGGTGACAAAGCGTGGGATATGCCGCCTTTCAGGCGCACCCAGGACTCGGGGATCCATTGGGGCCTCGGTTCGGACGCTACCGCGGTGACACCCTCCAATCCGTTCTACACACTGGCTTTCGCGGTCACAGGAAAAATGATCGGCGGCAGACAAGTAAATCGCCAGCACATCACGCGCGAGGAAGCCCTCATCGCGCATACCCGGTCCAACGCCCATTTTCTGTTTCAAGAGTCCAATCTTGGATCGATTGCGAGCGGCAAGTATGCCGACCTATTGGTACTTGACCAAGACTATCTCACAATAGCCGCGGACGAGATTAAGGACATCAAGCCCCTCCTGACCATGGTCGGAGGCAAAATCGTTTACGACATTAGGCCAAAGTGAGTTCAGCGGGTGGCGTGCGCAGCGGTCACTTTGTCATTCGGCGTGGGGTCCACGCGCCGATCGGCGCGCTAACCTATTGACCAACCTATTTTCAACGGGGTCACACTTGAGCGCCTATTCACACTTAGCCAACGCGCAACAACAAACACAAGATCGCCAATTGTCACGCCTAATCTATTGGCCGAAAAGCCCATACAATTAATACCAATAGCGTTCCTATATGACCCATGAGAAACATAAATCCTGTGCAATGGCGGTACGACCTTGAATTTAATCCGGAGATGTACGCCACCACATGCATAAAGAAACGATGGCGGAGGGGTGCCGGACGTAAAGAACAATAGGAGTCGAGCAGTTGTATACTGGCTTAAGCGCGGATGGGGTTGGCGATCACGACAGCGATCACCTGCCGCCCGATTCCCACGCCAAATACATTTTTGAGGAAGGACAAGCAGCACGGGTGCTCGTGATCCCGATGTTTTTGGCAGCCTTACTGTACCAATCAGTTGTTTTGAGCTGTAAGTGACGCCTGAAGTAATTGACGGTCTTCTTCGAAGTTTTGGCTCGCTGTCGATCATTAGGATTCTTCGATGGCATAGAATTACTCCACCATTTTCCAGAGAGAGCCTATCACTCACATCTGCCTGTGTCCTAGCTCGAATGCCTTGGTATGGCGCAAACTCTGTGGGCGCATTCACCGAAAATCCATGCCGCAATGCGGTGTAACCAAGACATTGCATTAACTGACCGAGGAAATCCAGGCCGGCCGCTTACGCGACCGGCCGCTCCGAGCTTTGATTGCCGCCGGCAATGACTAGCGCCGTCAGCGGCGTCCACCGCGGCTACCCCAGCGCCAGTGACGGCCAGGGCTGCCCCATAGCGCCGATGGCCGCCGCTACCCCAGCGCCAGTGCCGCACTGCTCTGTGCTCGCCGCATAAAGCGGCATTGCCGATTGCGACGCCGTTGATGGGCGCGGCCGACGCACCGCCGGCCGAGTCGGCGAGGTCCGATTCCGGTAGCCAGAAGCATCGCCAACAGGGTTCCACGGATAGTAGTGTTTCTGTCGGCTTAACAAGTGTCTCCGCCAGGACTCCATGTTTCATGGCTCCCGGCTAACACTGGGTTTTGCTGCCGCCGCACCTTGGCGGCGCCAGCTCGTTGCGTGTCTACTTGCATGCCGCCGCAGGTTGCAATACTTTGAATCCACCAACTCTTTTCATCAATTCATTAAGTCATATTTTTAGACAAGGGTTTGAAATCGAATCAAAGGGGCCTATAAACCTGCGTTATTCCCATTCATCGAGGTCATCATGGCGAAGAAGGCAAAGCGCGGCCGCCCGGTCGGCTCAAAGAACAAGAAAAAATCAGTTGCGAAGGTCGGCAAGGTCGGAAAGTCCATTGCGAAAATGGAAGTCGCCCAGCTCCGCTCGTACATCGACGGGCTGGAAGATGCCCTCGCAAAGAAAGTCCAGCAGCAGAAAGAGATATTAGAAGGACACTTGGCCGAGCTGTCGGGCTACGTGTCAGCGAAGGCCGCGGGTGTTGTCCGTACGGTCCTACAGGTGCCTCGCAAGGGTAAGCGCGCGAAGGCAAAGCCGAAATATCAAAGCAAAAAGAAAAAAGGCTTGAAGTGGTCGGGCAGGGGAATGCTCCCAACATGGATGCGCGAGGAAATGAAGGGCACCAAGCTGACGAAGGACGATTTCCTCATCAAGTGAGCCGCAGGCTGGCCGCCTGAGCAAAGAGGTAAGCACTCGCCTTTGCTTGCACCACCGTGCGCTGTCATGCGCGCCGTCGCTTAAAGCGCGCACACCGATTTCTTTCAATGCAAGCAGGCACACCAGCGCCACCACGCGCGATATGCCATGCGGCGAAAGCCGAGCGCCGACTGGAGACTGTGCTATGGGTGCGGCCAATGAAGAAAAAAAAGGAGCGCACAATGTCAGTAAAACGGCCTGATCCCGTAGATATTGAGGTCGGACAGCGGATAAAAATCGAGCGCTTGACACGCGGATTGTCTCAAACTGCATTGGCGGAACAGTTGGGTGTAACCTTTCAGCAGGTGCAGAAATACGAAAAGGGCGTGAACCGGGTCGGGGCTGGCCGACTGACCCGGATCGCTGTGGCGCTTGGTGTTTCGGTCGAGACATTTTTCAGCGGCAAGGAAGTCCTGGACAGCGAACGAGGCAAGGAGGGCGGTGCAACATCGCCCTTGAAGTTGCTGGCCGTCCCAGGTGCGTTCCAACTGCTACGAGCCTATACAGACATCGGTGATAGCGGCGTCCGACGATCAATCCTGAATCTAGTTGATCAGATTTCCGCCAAGCGCGGATAATTCCGGCCCTACGTAGCAAATGCAGGTCGCCTAAGCGGCAACCTTCTCATCGACTATAAAATTTCCGATTTGATCGGTGATATCCAGCCAATCGACACTCAAGTCGCCCGGCGTAACGGCCAAGAAGTACCGTGGCTCCTTTGACGGGGTCAGCGCGCGAAAGCCGTTGTAGTCCGCAGCCTGAACGATTGTCCCGTTCTTGTGCTGCCAGACGTGACGGCCAATGAGGTTAAGGGGAACAATGGAAGTAGGGTCAATGTCGCTTCGCGCGTACGCGTGCCCTATGACATCGAGAACGCGGCGCGGAAAATCCGCGACGCGGGCCTTCCGTTGTTCCTCAGCACGCGGCTTGCCGTGGGGCGTTGACGTGGGCATTCGCCAGCGCCGATGCCCGATCAACGGCGGCGGGACGCGCGGCCGACTGCCCCCCGTGAGGTGGGCCGCATTCTTCTGGGCGAGGGAAACTGCGCTAGACTAGGTCCGGTGCGCCCGACCTGTATAAGCCTATACAAATATAACAAGTCAGTGCGAATTGCTGCACCACGGCGGTGGGAGACGTGCCGGACCTACTTGATCTTGAGATTTTCGGCAGATTCTTTGCCGCGGTTCGAAACGAGTTCGAAGTCGAGTTGCTGGCCCTCATTCAGAGTACTGAGTCCCGCACGTTCCACTGCCGAGATATGAACGAACACGTCTTTGCCGCCGCCGCCTGATGGCTGAATGAATCCATAGCCCTTGGTCGGGTTGAACCACTTCACTGTTCCGCTAGCCACGTCGCATCCTCCTTGCGATAGAGGGACATGATGGCACACGAGCGCGACGTGTAAAATACCGTCTGCGCAACACTTAGTGAGCGCCTTGCTCGGACAAAGGTTTGAGTGACCGCTACCCTTCAGCAAAGGAAGCGAGCGGAATGAGCTTGTATTTTGAAGAGCTCGATTATCGGCCGACGCCGATCGGCGCGCTGAGCCTACGTCGCCGCCGGGAATTGTCACTGGGGGTCGATGTCTTCGAGATCAAGCTCGGCGACGAATATTTGATGTCGAGCCTGTTCACGGCGTCGGAAATCGCG
>JAYTFS010000128.1:0-1676 GCA_043734185.1 Pseudolabrys sp.
GGTCAGCACCGCGGCGATGCGGCTGATCCTGTCCGGCACCATGGAACGTCATCCCAACCTGAAGGTCGTAATGTCGCACACCGGCGGCGCCCTGCCCTACCAGTCCGGCCGCATGGACAAGAACTCCAAGGCCGCGAAGCTGCCGCGTCCGATCAGCGAATATCTCAAGCGCATGTACACCGACACGGTGTCCCCGCACACCGCCGGCATGCAGTTCGCGATCGACTACTACGGCATCGACCGCGTGATGTACGGCACCGACTATCCGTGCTGGGATCCGGCGCCGTGTCTGAAGCTTCTCGAAGACGTGCGGCTGTCGCCCGCTGACAAGCAGAAGCTGTTCTACGACAACGCGCGCCGCATTCTCGGCCTGAAGGATCCGGCGCCGTCGAAGACGGACGCCAAGCGCGAGCCCGCGCTGGTCTGAACCACTACTAACACTGTTGGACTGCGACATGGCCGGATTCGTTCCGACCATTTTGCTTTGAGGACGACCGATGGCCGCCGGTCGATCCGTTGCCATTGTCGGCGGAGGCCGATCGCTTCGCACCGGCACGTCCGTTACCTGGTCGCTATGGGGCGAATAGCGAACCATAAGTGCTCACGTTAAGGTTTTCGCCTTATTGAGCAGCTGCGACATTAGCGGTCTGATCGAAGACGAAGTCTGGCCCCCTCCCAGCTTCGATCTGCTATGTTCTGATCCGCACGGCGCAATCCTGAATCTCTAGGGGCTACATGAGGCGGCGCGAGTTCATCACGCTGGTTGGCGGCGCGGTGACGGCGTGGCCGATTGCGGCGCGCGCGCAGCAGGCGGCGATGCCGATCGTCGGATACCTCAGCGCTCAGGCGCGCACCGCGGGTGGGGCAGCGCGCGATTTAGCAGCGTTCCAGCAAGGCTTGCGCGAGACCGGCTATGTCGATGGCCAGAATGTTGTCATCGAATACCGGTGGGCGGATGGTCAATACAATCGGCTACCGGCGCTGGCCGACGAGCTCATTGGGCGTCCGGTCGCTGTGATCGTCGCTGTCGGCACTGACTTCGCCACGCGCGCCGCCAAGGCCGCGACCACGACCATTCCGATTGTCTTCCATACCGCCGGCGACCCAGTCCAAAGTGGCCTCGTAGCCAGCCTCAACCGACCGGGCGCCAAGCTCACCGGCGTGACCACGTTGAACGTAGAAGTAGGGCCGAAGCGGCTGGAGCTGATGCACGAATTGTTCCCCGCCGGGGCGACCACCATTGCCCTGCTCGTCAATCCCAACAATCCGAATTCCGAGTCTGTATTGAGAGAAACGCAGGCGGCGGCTCACATCCTCGGGGTACAGCTTCATGTCCTGCGCGCCACCACGGAACGCGACATCGAAATGGCGGTTGCCAATTGGGCGCAACTGCGAGCAGGTCCACTCATAATCGGCAGCGACGGATACTTCAGCACCCGGAGTGAACAGATTGGCGCACTAGTCCTCCGCCACGCGGTGCCCGCGATCTCCGGATGGCGGGCATTCGTCGCCGCCGGCGGCCTGATGAGCTATGGAAACGACAGTAACGATGCGAACCGTCTGGTCGGCATATACACAGGCCGCGTACTCAAGGGCGACAATCCGGCTGATCTCCCTGTCCAGCAATCGACGAAGGTTGAGTTGATCGTCAATCTCAAGACCGCCAAGGCGCTCGG
>JAYTFS010000129.1:0-15102 GCA_043734185.1 Pseudolabrys sp.
GGCGGCGCCGAGCTTGACGTCGTCCTTGCGTTCCTTGGCTTGCACCGCGATGGCCAGCACCGGCGGATAAGGCTTTACCGTCGCCATCGCGCCGCGCGCCTGCCGGCCGGACGACAGCGTATCGCCGGTCTTGGCGCCGTCGAGCTTGCCAAAGGCAACGGTATCGCCGGCCACAGCCGGGCCGCGCTTGGTAAAGTTCAGTCCCATGGTGGTGAAGACGCCGGAGGTGCGCCCGACTTCGCTCGCCGGCGTCGAGAAGGTCGTGCCGTCGCCGGCCTCGCCGGTCAGCAGGCGCGCGACCGACATCTTGCCGCCGTGCGCGGTGTGGAAGGTCTTGAGCACCAGCGCCGCCGCGTCGTAGCCGGACTTGACACCGAGACGCGTGGCGGTTTCAGCGACGCGGGGTGCTTCATGCCGCAGCGCCTTGAGCAGACGCAGCACGCCGTTCGAGCGGATCGCGGCGCCGAGCAGCACCGGGCAAACGATGCGTTCGCGCAATTCCTTGGCAAGATCGTCGAAGATCTTGTCGCGCGGCGGCTCAATGTCTTCGAGCAATTGCTCCATCAATTCGTCGTCGTGATCGGCCAGCGTCTCCAGCATGGAGAAGCGCGCTTCCTTCTCGCGGTTCTTGTCCTCGCCGGTCAGCTCAATGATCTCGGAGGCGGCGTGCTCTTTGTAGACAAAGGCGCGCTCCAGCGCGAGATCGACGAAGCCGGCGACGATTTCGTTTTTCCAAATCGGAATTTGCCGCAGAAGCAGCGGCACTCGCGAGGCCGGCTGCAGCAGCTTGAGCGTCTCGCGCACGCGGCGATCGGCCTTGTCGATCTTGTTGAGAAACAGGAAATGCGGAATGTTCTGGTCTTCGAGTTCGCGCAGGATCAGTTGCAGCTGCGGCACCTTTTTCTCGTCGGCTTCGCAGACCACGACCGCCGCGTCGATCGCCGGCAACACCGCGCGCATGTCATGAATGAATTCGATCGAACCGGGGCAATCGATAAACGTGTAACTGTCGCCCATGAATTGAGTGGTGGCGAAGGTGGCCTCGACACTCATCTTGTGCTGGCGCGCTTCCTTGCTGGCGTCGCCGACGGTGGTGCCGGCATCGACCGCGCCCTGGCGCGGGATCGCGCCTGTGCGCGCGAGAATGGCTTCGAGAAGTGTGGTCTTGCCGCTCTGGAAGGGGCCCACCAGCGCGATGCACCGGGGACCCTTTGGGCTACTGCCGTTCTGACTCATGGCAACCTCCCTGACTGGCCGGGAGTTGGACCAAGTTCCGGCCCGCGCAAGTATCGTTTCAGGCAATCCGAACGCTGGCAAGGGGCTCAAAAAGTGCCGTGGTGGACAAAACGAAACGGCCGCCCGGAGGCGGCCGTTAAACCAATCATAAAATATGCGCTCAGTTCGACGAACGAAGCTCAAGCGAGGCAACACCCGCGGCCAGGTTGAGCCCGGTCTGTCCCGTGATGGACAGCGGCTGCAGAGCGACTGTGCGGTTGGAGCCGCCAACCAGCGCGTTGGCGCCAAGGCCGACGATGGCCGTCGCTTCCGCCGTCGCGCCGGTATAAGTGCCGGCAAGAACGCCGGGCGTCCGCGTCGATGGCGCAAACACCGCCCACAACATCCTGCCTGCCGAGGTCGCGCCGATGTCGAGGCCGAATTTGCTGATAGTGCCCGTATAGTATTCACGCGGGCCTGGCATGTCGGGATTGAATTCACACCGCACGCCCTTCTGCGAACCGATGATCATGCCGATGCCGCCGGACACGTCGCAGTCCAAGGTGCCGGCTTTCACGCGATCCTGTGCGGCCGCGCCGCCGACCGCGGTGACAAGCCCTAATGTCAGGCCAGCAATTCCCAAAGAAAGCCGCAAGCACAAGCGATTCATTCAAACCTCCCGGGTGATCATCTTGATGCAGTTCTATACACGAATTGTCGGCGGAAAGCGCCGTTAAGTCAAAACGATAGTGACGATGGCAAGCCCCGGCGGCGCGGCCGTTCGGTTACCAAGCGATATAATTACTTCAAATTCCCGCAAAATCGCTGGATTCGCCGGCAGGCTTCTTCCAGGTCCTCGGTTTTGGTCGCGTAAGAAATGCGAAACGCAGGCCCCAACCCGAAGGCCGTGCCCTGCACCACCGCGACGCCTTCGGCTTCGAGGAGTTCGGTGACGAAATCCTCGTCGGTCGCAAGCTTCTTGCCGCTCGGCGTGGTCTTGCCCATGGTGCCGGCGCAGGACGGATAGACATAGAAGGCGCCCTCCGGCATCGGGCACTTGAGACCCGAAGCCTGGTTGAGCATCGACACCACGAGATCGCGCCGCTCCTTGAAGATCTTGTTGTGCTTGGCGATGAAGTCTTGCGGGCCGTTGAGCGCTTCCACCGCCGCCCATTGCGACACCGCCGACGGGTTCGAGGTCGACTGCGACTGAATCATCGCCATCGCCTTGATCAACGGCTCCGGACCTCCCGCATAGCCGATGCGCCAGCCGGTCATGCAATAGGCTTTCGAGCAGCCGTTGATGGTGAGCGTGCGCGGATACAGCGACGGCTCGACCTGCGCCGGCGTCGTGAACACGAAGTCATCGTAGACGAGATGCTCATACATGTCGTCGGTCATGACGTGCACATGCGGGTGCTTCACCAGCACGTCGGTGAGCGCCTTCATCTCGGCGCGCGTGTAGGCCGCGCCGGTCGGGTTCGACGGCGAGTTGAGCAACAGCCATTTGGTCTTCGGCGTGATCGCCTTTGCCAGCGCCGCCGGCTTGAGCTTGAAACCGTCTTCCATGCGGCAAACGATTTCCACCGGCTCGCCACCGGCGAGCAACACCATGTCGGGATAGCTCACCCAATACGGCGCCGGGATGATCACCTCGTCGCCGGGGTTCAGCGTGACCATGAAGGCGTTGTACAGCACCTGCTTGCCGCCGGTGCCGATCGTGATCTGGGACGGCTTGTAGTCAAGGCCGTTCTCGCGCTTGAACTTCTTGGACACCGCGTCCTTGAGTTCGGCGATGCCGTCGACGTTGGTGTATTTCGACGCGCGGCCGCTCTTGATCGCCTCGATCGCGGCCTGCTTGATGTTGTCGGGCGTGTCGAAGTCCGGCTCGCCGGCGCCAAGGCCGATGACATTGCGGCCTGCCAATTTCAACGCGCGCGCCTTGTCCGTGACGGCGATGGTCGCCGACGGCTTGATGCGCTTGAGACTGTCGGCGAGGAAGGCCATAGAAGGCTCCGAATCCAGGGTCTAGGCGATTGATTACTGTGGTAATCGGCCAAAACGATGACATCAAGACGCAAAACAATGATGCATTCATCAAGCCTGTTGATGGTCTTTTTTCTCGAGCATGATCTTGTCCGAAAACCGGGTCCCACTTTTCGGGATCATGCTCTAACTCTCCTTTAATCCGCCGCTGCTAGACCGGCCGTCATGGCCGGTTTCATTGACCTTCTTCGCTCCGGCGCCTGGCTGACCGCGGAGCGGGTGCGGCTGACCGCGCTTGTCTTGCTGGCCGTCGCGGCGATGGCAGCCTGCTTCCTGATCGCGACATCGGACGGACGCAACGACCGTTTTGGTCGGCCGCTCGGGACCGATTTCTCCAACGTCTATGCCGCCGGCACTTATGTGCTGGAGGGCCAAGCCGCGGTGCCGTTCGATCCCGCCAGGCAATATGCCCGCGAGCAGGTGATCTTCGGCCAGGCCACGCCGTTTTACGGCTGGCATTACCCACCATTTTTCCTTGGAGTAGCGGCGCTGCTAGCGCTGATGCCGTATTGGCTGGCGCTCATCGTGTGGCAGGGCGCGACGCTGTTGCTTTATCTGCTCGCCATTCGCGCAATCGTTCCAAGCGCGCCGATCTTGCTCGCCCTCGCCTTTCCCGCCGTGTTCATTAATCTCGGCCAGGCGCACAATGGATTCCTCACCGCCGCGCTGATCGGGTTAGCCCTCACGCAGCTCAACGCGCGCCCGTGGCTGGCTGGCATTCTGTTCGGCCTGCTCGCCTACAAGCCTCAATTCGGATTGCTGATTCCACTGGTGCTGGTGGCGAGCGGCCGCTGGCGCGTTTTCGCAGCGGCGGCAGCGACGGTAACGCTGCTGGCGCTCGCCGTAACGCTCGCCTTCGGCACGGACGTGTGGAGCGCGTTCGTCGCCTCGACAAAATTCACGCGCGATGTCGTGCTTGAGCAAGGCGGCACCGGCTGGTTCAAGATCCAGAGCGTGTTTTCCGGGGTGCGGATGTGGGGCGGCGGCATTGGGCTCGCCTATGCAATGCAAGGCACCGTGACGCTGGCAATCGCTGCGACGCTGGTCTGGCTGTGGCGCAGCGCCGCGGCATTTCCGCTCAAGGCAGCAGCGCTCATCATCGGCTGCGTGCTGGCGACGCCCTATTGCCTAGATTACGACCTGATGCTGTTGGCGCCGGCCATCGCCTTCGTCGCGGCGCACGGTTTGGCGCGCGGCTTTGGCGCTTTCGAAAAAACCACGCTGGCCGGACTATGGCTCGTGCCGCTGGTCGCCCGCTCAGTGCCGGAATTTACATCCATACCGCTCGCCGTTCCGTTGATGCTGCTGGCCTTCTGGCTGTTGCTGCGCCGCGCCATGACGGAAACAGGCCAGTGGCATTTTGTGACGCAAAGTCTAAAATAGCTCCCGAATAAGAGCCGCCGCAGCGGCCATATTCTAAAGGGAGCGCGCCATGAAGCTTTCCAGCGAGCAGCTCAATGCCTTCGACGAAAAAGGTTACGTCTTCTTCCCCAATTGCTTCTCCGAGGAAGAGATCGCGCTGCTGCGACTAGAGGCCGACAACATTCTCAAGCTCGACCGCAAGGAAGTCTGGCGCGAGAAATCCGGCGCCCCGCGCACCGCCTTTGCCGCGCATAAGTTCAATAAAGTTTTCGAAGTCATGTCGCGCCATCCGCGGCTGGTCGAACCTTTGATGCAGCTGTTCGGCGAGCCCGTCTACGTCCATCAGTTCAAGCTCAACGCCAAGGCGGCCTTCGAGGGCGACGTCTGGCAGTGGCACCAGGACTACGGCACCTGGGCGCGCGACGACGGCATGCCGGAGCCGCGCGCGATGAACATCGCCATTTTCCTCGATGACGTGCTGCCGATCAACGGCGCGCTGATGATCATTCCGAAGAGTCACAAGCAGGGCGTGCTGGCCGCAGGCCACGACAAGACCACCACGTCTTATCCCTTGTGGACGCTCGACAAGGACACCGTGACACGGCTCGCGCAGGAAGCCGCCGGTCCCGACGGCGTCGGCATCGTGGCGCCGACTGGCAAGGCCGGCTCGGTGCTGATGTTTCACGGCAACCTGGTGCACGCCTCGCCGCCCAACATCACGCCCTACCCGCGCAAGATCGTGTACCTCACGCTGTGCGCCTGCTCGAACCACATCACCAAATTCACGCGCGAGGAATGGATCGCGCACCGCGACTTCACCCCTATCGAAATGGTGGATGACGACGCGCTAGTGGAATATGCCCGCGCGCACAAAGTCGCGGCGGAGTAAATTTGTCATAACGGCGCGTTATGTAGCTTTCCGTACTCCCAACGCGCCACGCATGAGAACCGTTTAAAATAATTGTCGCGTAATGGCCTTGTTGTTGCCGGACTTGCCCGACATATCCGTCGCGGGCAATTCGTGCGGGGTCCTCCATGTACACGCTCTATTCGATGCAGCGTTCCGGCAATAGCTACAAGGTGCGCCTGGCGCTCGCGCGGCTTGGCATTCCATACAACCTCGTCGAGGTCGACATCCTCAAAGGCGAAAGCCGCACGCCGGAATTCCTCGCCAGGAATCCGAACGGGCGCATTCCGCTGCTGGAAGTCGCGCCCAATCGCCATCTCGCCGAATCCAACGCGATCCTCTGGTATGTCGCCGGCGGCTCGACGCTGGCGCCGGAAGACCGCATAGAGCGGGCCGAGGCGCTGCAATGGATGTTCTTCGAGCAGCACAGCCTGGAGCCCAATATCGGCACCGCCTATTTCTGGCTGTCACTGATCAAGGGCGGGCGCGACCTGCAGCAGCACGCGCTCGATGACTGGATGGAAAAGGGCTACAGCGCGCTCGGCGTGATGGAAATGCACCTCGCCAAATATCCGTTTTTCGTCGCCAACCGTTTCACCATCGCGGACATCGCGCTCTACGCCTACACCCACGTCGCGCACGAGTGCGACTTCGACCTGTCGCGATTTCCGGCCACCCGCGCCTGGCTCAAACGCGTCGCGGCGGAGCCCGGCTACGTGCCGATGGACTGGCAGCCCGCCCAACTCGCTGCGGCGCAGTAACCTTTCGTTAACCCTGTCCGCCACGAAAACGCCGCGGTTCCTCAGCGGCATTGCCGCAATGGGGCCGAACCAACGCCCGGTTCGCGCGTTACTATGCCACATCGGTAAGTCTGCCGGGACGTAGGCCACGGGCCCAAAATGCGCATCGAGACCATAGAAGATACCGGATTTACGGCCCCCGCCAGCCGCGCCATCGGCCAGGAGCGCCGCACCGTCGCACTCGCCGCTCTGATCGCTAGTGCCGCTTTGGCCATCTCCACTTTGGTCGCCGCCACCGTGGTGACGATCGGCATCGCACACGCCAGCGTTGCGGACGGCGTGATCGACAATGAAGGCGGACTGTTTGCCGCCGCGCTCTTGCTCGGCCTGATCTTTATCGGCATCGGCGGCTTCACGATCCGCGCACCCCGCCGCCATCGGCACTAAGCATCCTGTTTCCTTCGAGCTTCCGACGCGCAGACAGCGAAGGGCCTCGACGTTTGGCCGGCGTTAGGCTCACCATGTCGCGCATGAACCCTTCCCCGCTTCTGGCTCTTCTCGTTCTGCTCACACCCGCCGTCGCCAACGCGCAGATCTTCAAGTCTTCCGCCGGCGACCTTAAGGTCGAGACACTCGCCAGCGGCCTGGTGAACCCGTGGTCGCTCGCCTTCTTGCCCGACGGGCGCATGCTGGTGACCGAACGTCCCGGCCGCATGCGCCTTGTCACGCGTGACGGCAAGCTGTCGCCGCCGCTTGGCGGCGTGCCGCCGGTTTTCGCGCGCAGCCAGGGCGGTTTGCTGGACGTTATCCTCGACCGCAACTTCGCCAGTAACCGCACAATCTACTTCTGCTATGCCGAGCCGTTCGACGGTGGCGGCCGCACCGCGCTGGCGCGCGCGCAACTCGAGGCGGGCGAAACGCCGGGCCTCAATGACGTGAAGGTGATCTACCGCCAGCACGGCCCGCCATCGCGCGGCGGTCATTTCGGCGGCCGGATCGTGCAGGGCGCCGATGGCAATCTGTTCCTGACCAATGGCGAACACTTCATCGACCGCGACATGGCGCAAACGCTCGACAACGATCTCGGCAAGATCGTGCGCATCACACCGGAGGGCGCCGCGCCGAAAGACAATCCTTTTGTTGGCCGTGCCGGCGCGCGTCCGGAAATCTGGTCGATTGGCCATCGCAATCCGCAAGGGCTCGCGATCAATCCGGCCGACGGAAAATTGTGGGAGCAGGAACACGGCCCCATGGGCGGCGACGAAATCAACATCGTCGCGCCGGGAAAGAATTACGGCTGGCCGCTGGTGAGCTATGGATTGAATTACGAAGGCACGCCGGTCGGCACCGGCAAGGCGCAGATGCCGGGCATGGAAGATTCCGTCTGGCACTGGACGCCGTCGATCGCGCCGTCTGGCCTCACGTTCTATACCCGTGACCTGTTTCCCGCTTGGAAAGGCAGCCTGTTCAGCGGCGCATTGAAGTTTCAGCTGTTGTCGCGGCTCGAGATCAAAGGCGACACGGCGGTAAAGGAAGAGCGCCTGTTGCAGGGCCTGCGCGAACGCATCCGCGACGTGCGCCAAGGCCCCGATGGCGCGCTCTATCTTCTCACCGACAGCGGCGCTGGCCGGATTCTACGCGTGTCGCCGGCAAAGTAATTTTCCAGTTTTTGCGCATCATCTTATCCGAAAACCTGTTCCCACTTTTCGGGATCATGCGCTTATTTGTGAAACACGAAAAACGCGCCGGTCGCGATCAGCACGAAACCGAAACCCTGACTCCAGGTCAGCGGCTCCTTCAAATAGGCGTAGGAGAAACCGGCGAAAACCAGCAGCGTTATGACTTCCTGCATCGTCTTGAGCTGGGCCGCGGAATAAACCTCGCTGCCCCACCGGTTGGCCGGCACCGCCATGCAATATTCCACGAAGGCGAGCGCCCAGCTGATGGAGATCACGCTGATCAGCGGCACCTCCTTGTAGCGCAGGTGCCAATACCAAGCGGCCGTCATGAAGACATTGGAGCCGACCAATAGAGCGATCGGCGTGAGGTAAGTCCAATTGATAGGCATTTGATTCTCTGGGTTTTGAGACGCCCTTGTATAGCGGTTTCGCACGCGTGGAATCCACAGGCAGCCGACGCTTCGGCTGTGGTAAGATCCGGCATGCGCCTGAGCCATTGCATGTTTGTCTTGGCCGCCTGGCTAATCGCCGGCACACCTGGCGCGCGCGCGCAAAATCAGACCGCTGCGCCGGCGAAACCATACAAGGCCGTCGCGATCACGCTGCCGGCGCCGATGTCGGACGCCGCGTTCGACGCCTTTCGCAAGCAGCTTGGCGAAGTGGCGCAAAAAAAGGATCGCGCCACATTGACGGCGATGGTAGTGGTGCAAGGTTTTTTCTGGGACCGCGGCGGCCGCGACAGCGCTGACAAGCGCAAATCCGGCGTCGAAAATCTTGCGACCGCGCTCGGCCTGAACAACAAGACCAGCGCGGGCTGGGAAATCCTGTTCAGCTTCAGCGACGATCCGACCGCGTCACCTTCGCTCGCGCACAAGGGCGCGTTCTGCGCACCGGCCGAACCGGCCTATAACGTCCAGGAGTTCGAGGCCTTGACCAAGGCGACGCAGACCGACGCATCGGAGTGGGTTTATCCGGTGTCGGCCGGAATCGAAGTGCATACCACGGCGCAAACCACGTCTCCGGCGATCGATAAACTGGGCGTGGCCTTTGTGCGGGTGAATGTCGGCAACGCGCCGTCATCGGCCAATTTTGTGCGCGTGATCACGCCGGCCGGAAAAGCCGGCTATGTTTCCGCCGACGCCATCGCGCCGATCGGCAACGACCAGATTTGTTACGTCAAGGATGGCGGCGCCTGGAAAATCGGTGGTTATGTCGGCGGCGGCGAGCCGTAATAGCGCCGACACTCATCCATACCGCAGCTTCATCGTCAGGATCGGCACCATCAGCACCAGCGTGATTGCGTTGGAGCCGATCAGCGGCCAGTCGTCGATGGCGAGCCCATAGATCAACCAGAGCGCCACGCCGAGCGTGAACGCGGCGGTCGCCGTGAGCGATATCGAGCGCGTTTCCTTCTCGCGAATGATCTTGAGCGCCTGCGGCAGCCAACACAGCGTAGTGAGCACAGCGCCAGTCGCGCCAATGGATTCGATGAGTAACGGGCCAGCCATGGCATTGCATTATGGCTGATTCGATTCTGTAATGTGACAGAGGCGGCCCATCCGCCGGCCAGAACAGGTCATGCAGCCGCAAACCGCCAAACCGCCGCGAAAACTGAGCTGCGCGCGTTGCGGCACGCCGTTCGAATGCGGGCTGAACGGCGAGTGCTGGTGCGCGGCCGAGCCTTACCGGCTGCCATTGAAAAAAGCTGCCGTCGAGGATTGCCTGTGCCCGGACTTCCTGCGCAAGGCGGCGGCGCTTGCCGCCGACACGGCAAACGCCGCGCTTTAAATCGCTGTCATCGTCCTATCACGAGCGCCAGACCCACTTGCACCTTTTGAGTGCAGGGGACGAACACCAAGGACATGGCGTTCCAGAACACCGATGGTGGCACCTGGCTGGCCCTGAGCGTGGCGGTCACCGTGAGCGCCCTCTGCTACTGGGCACTGCGCCGCTTGCGCGCTTTCTAGCTACCCATTGCCACGCACCGCCGGCCGCTCATAATGCCGCTCCCAACCATTGGACAGCGCCATCATGATCATGGAAATCGCGCATATCGAAGTAAAGCCCGGCATGGAGAACGACTTCGAAGCTGGCGTGAGGAATGCCGCGCCAATTTTCGAGCGCGCTAAAGGCTGCAAGGGCATGTCGCTGCAGCGCTCGCACGAGAAGCCGTTGCACTATCAGTTGTTCGTGCAGTGGGAAACGATCGAGAACCACACCAAGGATTTCCGCGAGTCCGCCGACTTCCAGGAATGGCGCAAGCTGGTCGGTCACTGCTTCGTCTCACTGCCCGCGGTCGAGCATGTGAAAGAAGTCGTGAAGGGCTTTTAGATTATGAAGCGCAGTACCGACCGCATTCTCACCACCCATACCGGCAGCCTGCCGCGCACCGCCAAGGTCGTGGAACTATTGCTGGCGGAACAGAAAAAGCCCGGCGCCCGCAAAGCCGAGCTCACCGCCGCGGTGCGCGAAGCCATCGCCGGCGTGGCGCGCAAACAAGTCGAATGCGGTCTCGACATCATCAATGACGGCGAGCAGGGCCGCACCGACTACACGGTGCATGTGCTCGATCGTCTCACCGGCTTCGAAGGCGAAAGTTCGCCGCCGATGGGCACCGGCGAGCCTGAATTTCCCGAACTGGCGCAACTGCTCACGCATTTTGCCTCGCCGTTTCAGTACCGGCCCACGTGTTCGGGCGACGTCACCTGGAAGGATTGGCCGGCGGCGCTCGCCGACATCGCGCTTTCGAAAGAAGTCATGAAGGGCGCGAAAGCGGAAGAAATGTTCATGACCTCGCCCTCGCCCGGGCAGATTGCGCGCTATCTCAAGAACAGCCACTACAAGACCGAGGAAGCTTACGTCTACGCGTTGGCAGACGTGATGAGCCGCGAATACAAGGCCATCGTCGATGCCGGCTTCATCCTGCAGCTCGATTGCCCCGACCTCGCGATGCTGCGCCACATGGTCTATCTCGACAAGAGTCTTGCCGATTTCCGCAAGATCATCGCCGTCAATGTCGCCGCGCTCAATCACGCCGTGGCCGATATTCCGGCTGACCGCATGCGCATGCATGTGTGCTGGGGCTCGACGGTCGCGCCCCATCACACCGACGTGCCGCTCAAGGACATCATCGACGTCGTGCTCACGGCAAAGCCGTTGGCCGTGTCGTTTCCCGCCGCCAATGCGCGGCATGAACACGAGTGGAAAATCTGGCGCGACGTGAAGCTGCCGGACGGCAAGATCGTCGTGCCGGGCGTGATCGACTCGACGGTGAACACGGTCGAGCACCCGGAAGTCGTCGCCGACCGCCTGCTGAATTTTGCCGGCGTGGTCGGGCGCGAGAACGTCATCGCCGGCGTCGATTGCGGCTTTGGCACCTTTGCCGGCCGCGTTCAGGTCGACAGCAAGATCGTCTGGATGAAGCTGCAATCGCTGACCGAAGGCGCGCGGCTGGCGTCGAAGCAGTTATGGAAGAAGGCAGCGTAGGGCCTAGCCGCCGAACAATCTTTGCGGCGTCTCGACCAGGATTTTCCGGCGCACGCCTTCATCCGGCGTCCAGGCATAAAACAGATCCAGCAAATGCCCGTCGTCCGGCATGACATCGGCGGTAATCGAGGGATGCGGCCAGTCGGTGCCCCATAGCAGCCGTGCCGGATTGGCGGCGACCAGCGCGTCGTGGAACGGGCGCGCGTCAGCATAATCGGGGAATTGCGCCGACAACCGGTAGGCCGCCGACAATTTGACGTGCGCATGCCCCTCGCCCACCAAGCGCAACAGCGCCTGGAAATTCGGATCGCTCACGCCGCGCTTAGCCGGGATGTTGAGCATATGATCGACCACCACCGGCATCTCGCGGGAGATTTCGCGCAAGACCGGCGCCACGTCCTGCATCAACCGCCAGTCGCAGAATATCTGCATGACCAAGCCGAGTTCGCGCATGACCTTGCGAAACACCTCGAACACGTCGAGCCCGACGCCGCGCACATAGCCGGGCCGGCCGGCCTCGGAAAACAGATGGAAGCGCAAGCCGCGCATGCCGAGCCTGTGCCAGTCGCGCAAGGTTTCCGACTTGATCCGCGTATCGGTGATGGCGATGCCGCGCAGCCGCTGCGGAAACCGCGCCAGCGCGTCGAGCACGACGCGGTTGTCGAAGCCATGCGCATTGCCCTGCACCACGACGCCGCGGGCGAAACCGAGATGATCGAGCAGCGCCATGTAATTTTCGGCGGGCGCGTCGGGCGGTGTGTAGCCGCGCCCGGGCGTATAAGGAAATTTATCGGCCGGCCCGAAAATATGCGCGTGCGCGTCCCAGGCACCGGCCGGCGGTTTTTCGTGCGGCGCCTTGGGGCGCGCGACCGGGCCGGCAATGCGCGGCGGGTTGTCCGGCACCACCTCAACCCAGCTTGATGTTGGCTTCCTTCACGACCTTGCCCCAGCGCTCCATCTGCTCCTTGACGAAGGCGCGGAATTCTTCCGGCGTGTTTTTCCGGCTATCGATATTGAGGCCCTCGAAGCGCTCCTTGACATCGGCCGAGGCCAGCGCGTCGTTGATCGCGCCATTGAGCGAGCGAATGATGGCGGGCGGCGTACCGCGCGGCACGAACACGCCGTTCCATTCATAGGCTTCGAAGCCGGGAATGGTGTCGGACACCGGCGGAATATCCGGCAGGCTCTTGAGCCGGCCCTTGCCGGTGTGGGCGATCGCCTTCACCTTGCCGCCCTGGATCAGGCCGACCACCGACGAGCCGTTGGCAAAAAAGAATTTTACCTGGCCGCCCATCACGTCGTTGAGCGCCAGGCCGCCGCCGCGATAGGGCACGTGGTTGACCTTGGTGCCGGTCATGAAGCGGAACATTTCGAGCGACAAATGCTGCAGCGTGCCGTTGCCGGATGACGCCATCTCGATGCCGCCGGGCGAGGCCTTGGCGTAAGCGATGACGTCGGCCATCGTCTTCACCTCGAGCGAGGGCGTCACCACCAGGATGTTCGGCACCAGCGAGACCAGCGCAACGGGATCGAAGTCCTTGTTGTAGTCGAACGACAGGCTCGGATAGAGCGCGCCGTTCACCGAGAACGCCGTGCCGTCATGGAGGATCGAGTAGCCGTCCGGATCGGCTTTGGCGACGACCGCCTCGCCGATGGTGCCGCCGGCGCCGCCGCGATTTTCCACGACGAATTGCTGGCCGAACAACTGGCTCACCTTGGCGTAAATGATGCGCGCGGTGGTGTCGGCGCCGCCGGCGGGCGGATAAGGCACCATCACCCGCACCGGCCGACTGGGCCATTCGGCCTGCGCGACCGCCGGGGCCGCGAAGGGCGCGGCTGCCATGCCCGCCAATAGCGTGCGGCGTGTGAGTTTGGTCCCCGGCATCGCACTCTCCCCTGCGTTTATTTCTTTTGCAGGCAGTGTAGCACCCTTCGGCCCTTTTCTGGCCACCGGACTCGCCCCATATTCGGGCCAATGACGAAGCCCCCGAAAAAACCCAAGGATCCAGCGCGTCCCACACGGGCCAAGGCCGCGCGCCCGGCCACGCCTGCGCCCGATGCGGCGCTCGATGCCTTGCTCAATCCCGGGATAGCCAAGGGCACCGCAGGACTTGGTTCGGGCACCGGGTTACAGCCGCCGCCGGACAATTCCTTCGACCGCCGCGCCGATTTTTCCGCCGCCCACAGAGCGCGCAAATCGGCGCGGGAAGGATTCAGCGAAGGCGCTCAACGCGACTACACCGGCGCGCCGGTCACCGGGCTCGATCCGGCTCTGGCGCAGGAACTGGGCCTCGGCGGCGATGCCCCGCCCGGCCCCTTCGCGCAGTCCGAGCGCGAAGCCGCGCGCATCGCGCGCGGCGGTGATCCGAAATACCGGCTGCCCAAGGCCGACCTGCCCCAGCCCGGCAGCGGCTTGAGTTCGATGGGCGTCGCCGCCACCGCGCAGGCGCTGGAAAATCTGTTGCGCGAGGGCCGGCCGGAATTCGCCGCGCAGCCGTGGATGCCGCACCGCCCGCCGCGGCCGGAAAAATCCGAAGGCGGCAGGAAATTCGTCATCGCGTCCGACTTCGAGCCGAAAGGCGACCAGCCGCAGGCGATCAAGGATCTGGTCGAAGGCGTGCAACGAAAAGACCGCACGCAGGTTCTGTTGGGCGTCACCGGTTCCGGCAAGACTTTCACCATGGCCAAGGTGATCGAGGCGACGCAGCGTCCGGCGCTCATTCTCGCGCCGAACAAGACGCTGGCGGCGCAGCTCTATGGCGAGTTCAAGTCGTTCTTCCCCGACAACGCCGTGGAATATTTCGTTTCCTATTACGACTACTACCAGCCGGAAGCCTACGTCCCTCGCACCGACACCTATATCGAGAAGGAATCCTCCATCAACGAGCAGATCGACCGCATGCGCCACTCGGCGACGCGCTCGCTGCTGGAGCGCGACGACGTCATCATCGTCGCCTCGGTGTCGTGCATTTACGGCATCGGTTCGGTCGAAACCTATTCGGCCATGACGTTCACGCTCAAGCAGGGCGGTACGATCTCGCAGCGCCAGCTGATGGCTGACCTCGTCGCGCTGCAATACAAGCGCACGCAGGCCGACTTCTTTCGCGGCTCGTTCCGCGTGCGCGGCGACGTCATCGAGATATTCCCGGCGCATTACGAAGACCGCGCCTGGCGGCTGTCGTTGTTCGGCGACACGATCGAGTCGATCCACGAATTCGACCCACTCACCGGAGTGAAAACCGACGAGCTGGAATTCGTCAAGGTCTACGCCAACTCGCACTATGTCACGCCGCGGCCGACGCTCATCCAGGCCATGCTCGGCATCAAGCACGAGCTCAAGCTCCGCCTCGACCAGCTCAACGCTGCCGGCCGCCTGCTGGAAGCGCAACGGCTCGAGCAGCGCACGCTGTACGACCTGGAAATGATGGAAGCGACCGGCTCCTGCGCCGGCATCGAGAATTATTCGCGCTATCTCACCGGCCGCAAGCCGGGCGAGCCGCCGCCGACATTGTTCGAATACGTGCCGGACAACGCGCTGGTGTTTGCCGACGAAAGCCACGTCACCATTCCGCAGCTCGGCGGCATGTTCCGCGGCGACTTCCGCCGCAAGGCGACACTGGCCGAATACGGCTTCCGCCTGCCCTCCTGCATGGACAACCGGCCGCTG
>JAYTFS010000130.1:0-7915 GCA_043734185.1 Pseudolabrys sp.
ACGATGCTGTAGCGCACGGCGGAATTCGTCATGATCTCGAAACCCGGGGGTTTGGTTCGAAATCGACGTTAAACGGGGGACGTTAAGGAAACTTTGTCGATTTGGGCCGTCGACGCCGCCCTTGAGTTCCTGTTGAATTACGCCGTCCAGCGGCAGGCCGTCGGGGCGAGGCCGCGATCTAGGGGAGAGACGCCATGACAGTCGAAGGCCTTATTATCCTGCTCGTCGTCGGCGCGATCGCCGGCTGGCTGGCCGGAATGATCGTTGCAGGGATGGGTTTCGGTCTGATCGGCAACATCGTTGTGGGCATTGTCGGCGCCTTTATCGGCAGCTGGCTGCTGCCGCAGCTTGGCATCGCGATCGGAGGCGGTATGATCGCGTCTATCGTCAACGCCACCATCGGCGCGGTGATTCTGCTGGTCATAATCGGGCTGGTGAAGCGGGCCTGAGCCGGCCGGCGGCCCCATCGGGCATCGAGGCACCCGCTAAAAGAGGTGAGTTTCCGGGGCCAAGCGCCCCGGAACGCGGCTTCTATGTTGCAATGCAGCAAGGCTTACGTCACACTGCGCCAGCAGGCAGCCGATGCTCGACAAAACCAAAGGCGACAAACCAAAGCGCGACAAACCCTGGATGTTCCGCACCTATGCGGGCCATTCCACCGCCGCGGATTCCAACGAGCTTTATCGAAAAAATCTGTCGAAGGGGCAGACCGGCCTTTCGGTCGCTTTCGATCTGCCGACGCAGACCGGCTACGACTCAGATCACATTTTGGCCAAAGGCGAAGTCGGCAAGGTCGGCGTGCCGGTCAATCATCTCG
This sequence comes from Pseudolabrys sp., assembly GCA_043734185.1. Classification (GTDB taxonomy): domain Bacteria; phylum Pseudomonadota; class Alphaproteobacteria; order Rhizobiales; family Xanthobacteraceae; genus Pseudolabrys. The sequence goes on from JAYTFS010000130.1 coordinate 818, forward strand.
GCGACATGCGCGCGCTGTTCGACCAGATCCCGCTCGGCACCATGAACACCTCGATGACCATCAACGCCACCGCGGCGTGGCTGCTGGCGCTCTATATCGCGGTGGCCGACGAACAGGGCGCGCCGCGCACAGCGCTGACCGGCACCATCCAGAACGACATCATCAAGGAATATCTGTCGCGCGGCACTTATGTCTTTCCGCCGGCGCCCTCGATGCGGCTGATCAAGGACATCGCGATTTTCACCACGACCGAATTGCCGAAGTGGAATCCGATGAACATCTGCTCCTACCATCTGCAAGAGGCAGGAGCGACGCCGGTGCAGGAGCTGGCCTTCGCGCTGGCGACCGCCGTCGCTGTGCTCGACACGGTGAAAGCGTCGGGCGAAGTCACCCAGGAGAAATTCGGCGAGGTGGTCGGGCGTATTTCGTTCTTCGTCAACGCCGGCATGCGCTTCATCACCGAAATCTGCAAGATGCGCGCTTTCGTCGAATTGTGGGACGAGATCACGCGCACACGCTACGGCATCACCGACGCCAAGCAGCGGCTGTTCCGCTACGGCGTGCAAGTCAATTCGCTCGGCCTCACCGAGCCGCAACCGGAAAACAACGTCGCGCGCATTCTCATTGAAATGCTGGCGGTGACGCTGTCGAAAAACGCCCGCGCCCGCGCCGTGCAATTGCCGGCCTGGAACGAGGCGCTCGGCCTGCCAAGGCCTTGGGATCAGCAATGGTCGCTGCGCATGCAGCAGATCCTCGCCTACGAAACCGACCTCCTGGAATTCGGCGACATCTTCGACGGCTCCGAGGAAATGAAGCGCAAGGTTGATGCGCTCAAATCCGAAGCCATGGAAGAACTCGCCAATATCGAGGCGATGGGCGGCGCCATCGCGGCGGTCGAAAGCGGCTACATGAAGCAGCGCCTGGTGGAATCCAACAGCGCGCGCTTCGAGGGCATCGAGCGCGGCGAGCAGATCGTCGTCGGCGTCAATAAATATCTCGAGACGGAAGAGTCGCCGCTGACCGGCGGCATCGACGCCATCATGACCGTTTCGGAAGACGCCGAGCACGATCAGCTTGAGCGGCTGGAGGCCTGGCGCGCCTCGCGCGACGCCAAGGCAGTCGCTGCCACGCTGGCCGAGCTCAAACGCGCCGCCGCCACCGGCAAGAACATCATGCCGGCCTCGATCGCCTGCGCCACAGCCGGCGTCACCACCGGCGAATGGGGCTGGACGCTGCGCGAGGCCTTCGGCGAATACCGCGCGCCGACCGGCGTCGGCAGCGCCATGCGCAATGACGTCGACGGGCTCGACGATATCCGCGGCGAAGTCGATCGCGTGTCGCGCAAGCTCGGCCGGCGCCTATGTTTCCTCGTCGGCAAACCGGGCCTCGACGGCCATTCCAATGGCGCCGAGCAGATCGCGGTGCGCGCCCGCGACGCCGGCATGCAGGTGGTCTATCAAGGCATCCGCCTGACGCCGGAGGAAATCGTTGATGCCGCGCGTGATCAAAAAGCACACGTCATCGGCCTGTCGGTGCTCTCGGGCAGCCATTTGCCGCTGGTCGCCGATGTGGTGGCACGCATGAAGGAAGCCGGCATGACCATGCCGCTGGTCGTCGGCGGCATCATTCCGCCAGAGGATGCCGCGGCGCTGGAAAAATCCGGCGTTGCCGCAGTTTACACGCCGAAGGACTTCGAGCTCAACCGCATCATGTCGGATGTGGTGCGCATCGTTGAGAAGGCGAACGGCGTGAGTAACGTCTAACCGCCTATCGGGCTATGTTCTCCAACGCCTGCGCGAGTTTGCCGGGGCTAACGGGCTTGGCAAAATAGAAATTCATCCCGGCGGCGCGCGCGGCTTCCTCGCTGCCGCTCTCGCTGCGGCCGGTAATGCCGATCACCGGCACCTGACCCGTTTTGCCCGGCAGCGCGCGAATGCGGCGCGTCGCCTCGATGCCGCCGAGGCCGGACAGGGTGATGTCCATCAACACCGCATCATAGCCGCCGCCGGCCGCCGCTTTCACCGCAGCCTCGCCGCTCTCGACGAAATCGATGTGGTGGCCGAGCTGGGTGATGATGGTATTCATCACCACGCGGCCATAGGGGTTGTCTTCGGCACAGAGGATCGACAGCACGCGCGCCGGCGCCACTCGGCCGCTGCGTTCGGTGGCGCCGCGGGCCTGCATGCGTTCGACCATGGCCGTGAGGCGAAACGTGCTGCCTATGCCTTTCTTGCTGGTCACCTTGAGATCGCCGCCCATTGCCTTGGCGATGCGCTTGACGAACATCAGGCCCAATCCAGCGCCGCCGTAACGCCGCGCGATTTGCTCGCTCGCCTGCGCGAAGGGACGAAAAAGCAATTTCAATTCGGCCGCGTTCATGCCGATGCCGCTGTCGGCGACTGTGAAGATCAATCGCATGCGGCCGCGCGGGGCCAGCTCGGCGCTAGCGCCGAAACTGACGCCGCCTTCATGGGTGAATTTAACGGCATTGTCGGCGAGATTTTCCAGCGCCGCGCGCAGGCGCAGCGCATCGCCGGAAACCATCGCCGGCAGGCCCCGCGCGATCGTGATGCCGGCCTTGACGTTGCGGTTGCCGGCGCGCGCCACCAGCGACTGCCCGACGGCTTCGGCCAGCGCGCGCGGCGAGAACGGCTCATGGCGCAAAACCAGCCCGGTGGCCTCCGCCTTGGCGGCATCGACGATCAACGTGGTGAGCGCGGCCAGGTGATCGGCGCCGCTTTTGATCGCGTTGGCCCATTCGCGCTCGCGCGTGCCAAGATCCGAAGATGCGAGCAACTCGGCCAGCGCCACGATGCCGGTCAGCGGCGTGCGAATGTCGTGCGCGATGCCGGCGAGCGCGGCTTCGACGGCACGCGTTTTTGGCGGCTTTCCGCGCGCCCGCTTTTTGGCCTTGCGCTTCGCCATTGGCCCCTCGCCCCGGCGCGACAATGCCACGGAAGCGGCGCTCAATCGAGCCCGACGGCCCTGGCGATGTCAGCCGGCGTCGCGCCGGCAGCGCGCAACTCCCGCAAGCCCGTGGCCGACGTCGATTTCGACAGCTTGCGGCCCTCGCTGTCGAGGATGAGGCGGTGGTGATGGTAACGCGGCTCGGCCAAGCCGAGCAGCGCCTGCAGCAGCCGATGCACGCTTGTCGAGGGCAACAGATCGCGCCCGCGCACCACGTCGGTGACGCCTTGCACCGCGTCATCGACGACCACGGAAAGATTGTAGCTGTTCGGGACGTCCTTGCGCGCCAGGATCATGTCGCCCCACGGGGCCGGATCGGCGGCGGCCATTTCGCCCGACTCGTCCCAATGCAGCGCACCGGTACGCGCCAGCGCCGCCGTCATATCAAGGCGGAGCGCGTAAGGCACGCCGGCTTCGATCAGGCGGCGGCGCTCTTTTGCCGGCAGCGATTTGCTGTACTCCGGATAGCGCGGCCCGCCGTCTGGATCGCGCGGCCAAGTCTCGCCCGACTTTGTTTCGTGTTCGGCAACCAGGCGCGCGATCTCGGTGCGGCTCTCAAACGCCGGATAAATCAGCCCCATCGCGCCGAGCCTGGCGATCGCGGCGCTGTAGCCGTCGCGATGTTCGGACTGCTTGCGCACCGGCTGCTCGAAGGCGAGCCCGAGCCAGGCCAGATCCTCATGGATCGCCGCCTCGTATTCCGGCCGGCAGCGGGCCTCGTCGATATCCTCAATGCGCAGCAGCAGCCTGCCTCCCGCTGCGCGCGCCTGGCGTGCATTGAGCAAGGCCGACAGCGCGTGGCCGAGATGCAGAAAACCATTCGGTGACGGCGCGAAGCGGAAAACGAGTGGCAAATTCGGAGTCATGGCTTTTCTATTTAGCCTCTGGCTTGCTACACCGATAGCGCATGACCCACTTCCTTCACACCGAAACCGATTTGCAGGCCGGACTGGCGCAGTTGATCCTGGCCGATCCGCGGCTTCGCCCGATCGCCGACAAGGCCGGACCTTTCGCCTTGCGCCGACGCGAAGGTGGCTATGCCGGGCTTTGCGCCATCGTGTGCGGGCAGCAATTGTCGGTGGCCAGCGCCGCAGCTATTCGCGACCGTTTGTTCAAGGCTTTCGATCCGTTCCATCACGACACGGTGCGGAGTGCGCGGGCCGACAAATTGAAGCGGCTGGGGCTTTCCGCGGCCAAGATCAAGTCAATCAAGGAAATCGGCAAGGCGGTGGCCAAACAGCACATCGATCTCACCGCCGTCGGCAACATGCCGGCCGACGACGCGCATACCGCGCTGACCGCGCTGCACGGCATCGGGCCGTGGACCGCCGATATTTATCTCTTGTTCTGCCTCGGCCATGCCGACGCCTTTCCAGCCGGCGATCTGGCGGTGCAGGAAGCCGCGCGCATCGCGCTTAATTTACGCAAGCGCCCGGACGCCAAGGCGCTCACAAAACTGGCCGAGACGTGGCGGCCCTGGCGCGGCGTGGCGGCGCATCTGCTGTGGGCCTACTATCACGCAGTGAAGAAGCGCGACGTGGTGCCGGTTGGGGCGGCCGTGAAAAAACCGGCCGTCAAAAAGACGAAGAGGAAAAACAAAAATGGCTGAACTCGACGGCCCGCGCATCGAGCCGAAATCCGGCACCGCCAAGCAGCTCGTGGTGTTCCTGCACGGCTATGGCGCCGACGGAAACGACCTGATCGAGATCGGCCGCGCCTGGCAGGGCATGCTGCCGGACGCCGCCTTCGTGTCGCCGCACGCGCCGCGCCCGTGCGGGCAGGCGCCGGTCGGGCGCGAATGGTTTCCTTTGACGTTTCGCGAGGCGAACGAACGCTGGGTTGGCGTGCAGGCAGCCGCGCCGTCGCTCAATGCTTTTCTCGACGCCGAGCTGACGCGCCGCAAGCTCCTGCCCTCGGCGTTAGCCCTGGCCGGCTTCAGCCAGGGCACCATGATGGCGCTGCATGTCGGCCTGCGCCGCACGAGCGCGCCCGCGGCCATCGTCGGCTATTCCGGCATGCTGGTGGTGCCGGAGAAAGTCGACCCCGATTCGTTTGCTGCCGAAATCGTCAGCAAGCCGCCGGTGCTGCTGGTGCATGGCGATGAAGACCAACTCATTCCCGTGCAGGCCTTGATGCACGCCGCGCAGGGGCTTTCCGCGCTCGATGTACCGGCGGAATGGCACATTTCGCCCGGCGTCGGGCATGGCATCGACCAGGAAGGCCTGCGCCACGGCGGAGAGTTTTTGGCCAAACAATTTGCCCGCAAGGTCTAGGCCGGCGTTGGGTAACCTCCAGTAACGGCTTCACAATCCCGTCACGCTGCCTCTATACTAGGCTGTCAGCTGCGTGGCGGCAGCCTATGGGAGGTTGGGAGCGTCACTTTGAACGTGCACGTTTCGGCGAGTGGTTTTCCGGCCCTGGTGCTCAACGCGGACTTCAGGCCGTTGAGCTATTACCCGTTGTCGCTGTGGTCCTGGCAGGACGCCATCAAGGCGGTGTTTCTCGAGCGCGTGAATATCGTCGCCAATTACGACCGCGCGGTGCACAGCCCCTCCTTCGAGATGAAGCTGCCGAGCGTGGTGTCGCTCAAGACTTACGTGAAGCCCTCGACGCATCCGGCCTTCACCCGCTTCAATGTGTTCCTGCGCGACCGCTTCTCCTGCCAGTATTGCGGCGACCGCGACGACCTCACCTTCGATCACATCCTGCCGCGCTCGCGCGGTGGTCACACGACCTGGGAAAACGTCGTGGCGGCCTGCTCGCCCTGTAACTTGCGCAAGGGGAGTCTTACGCCGAACGAAGCGCGGATGTGGCCGTCGCAAATGCCGTTTCAGCCGACCGTGCATCATCTGCACCGCAACGGGCGGCTGTTTCCGCCGAATTATCTGCACGATAGCTGGCTCGATTATCTCTACTGGGATACCGAGCTGGAGCCGTAAGCGCAGTTATTTTTTTCGCGCATGATCTTATCCGAAAACCGGTGCCCACTTTTCGGGATCATGCGCTAAAGCCACCCTCTCGGAAAAATTCGCTCGAGCACGCCGTCGCGGCGGATGAAATAATGATAAAGCCCGGCCCGCGATATGAAGCGTTGATCCAGCCGAGCAGCGGGATGACGAACAGCAGCAGATACAAGAACCAATGCACGATGCGTGCGCTCCACATCTGCCAGCGCGGCACGCCGTCGGGCGGCGCCGGCTCGGCATGCGTGAACCGCCAGATCAGCCGCACGACCGCGACTGCGAGAATCATAATGCCGAAGGTGAAATGCAGGCTGATGAGAGTCGCGACCGGCGTGTTGCGGCCGATATGCGGCATCGTCCAGGCGAAAATAAATTGCGCGATGAGCAAGACGACGATGAGCCAGTGCAGTGCCTTGGCCGTGCCGGTGTAGCCGTTGTTCATGGGATCGGGACTCCTTGCGCGGGAACCGGTCGCTACCTATATGCGCTTCAACAATGATGTTGAGCCGAAGGGCTCTGTCATTGTGCCGCGACCGGGCAACCGGAACGCGGTGGACGGCCACGATAAGCAGGCGACGGCGGATGTACCCGCGCCTCCTCATTGGTGGTCGTTATCATTTTGAGGCCAATCTTGCCTTGTCGTAACCCGCCACCCGCTTGTAGCCTTCCGACAGCGCCATCAATTCATCGCGGCTGATGACGTCGTCGATGTTCTTGAACGGCTTGTCGCCGGTGCGGCGGTAGACTTCGTGCAGGATGGCGTCGGGCGGTGCGTTGCGGTTGGCCAAAACCACCTTGCTGGTCTCCGGCAGCCGCTTGTCTTCGTAGATCTTGAGCGCGGCGACCGCATCGGCATTCGCCGCGAGTGCGTCCGACAACGCGCGGCAGTCCAGGATCGCCTGCGCCGCGCCATTGGCGCCGCGCGGATACATCGGATGGGCGGCATCCCCCAAAAGCGTAAGCCGGCCGAAGCTCCAACGCGACAGCGGGTCCTGGTCGACCATCGGGTATTCAAGAATGGCGTCGGCGCTGCTGATGAATTCCGGCACGTCGAGCCAGTCGAATTTCCAGTCCGCCATGGCGGGCAGAAAATCCTCCAGCCGCCCACCCCGGTTCCAGTCGCGCGGCTTGTAGACCGGCGTCTCGATATCGCAGACCCAGTTCACCA
>JAYTFS010000131.1:0-5700 GCA_043734185.1 Pseudolabrys sp.
TGACCGCGCCATCCAGGACTACGACCAGGCCATCAAGCTTAATCCGAACGACGCCGCTGCCTTCCGCAAACGCGGCATCGCCTACTACGCCAAAGGCCAATACGACCGCGCCATCCAGGACTACGACCAGGCCATCAAGCTCAATCCGAGTAACGCCCGCGCCTTCAACAATCGCGGCCTCGCCTACAACTACAAAGGCCAAAACGACCGCGCCATCCAGGACTACGACCAGGCCATCAAGCTCGATCCGAGCTACGCCTTAGCCTTCAACGGTCGCGGCAACGCGTACAACGCCAAAAGCCAATACGACCGCGCCATCCAGGACCACGACCAGGCCATCAAGCTCGATCCGAACCACGCCTTAGCCTTCAACAATCGCGGCAGCGCGTATGAGAAAAAGAACGACTACGCGCGCGCCGCGCTCGATTACGACGAGGTCACGCGCATTAACCCGCAAGATGCTAATGCCTGGAACAGCCGCTGCTGGGCGCGAGCAATTGCTGGACAACTGGAGCAGGCGCTCAAGGACTGCAACGAAGCGGTACGGCTTGCACCCAACAATGCGGGTATTCTCGACAGCCGCGGTCTCGTTTATCTCAAGCGCGGCGACCTCGAAAAATCCATCGCCGACTACGACGCCGCCTTGAAGGGCGATCCCAAGCTGGCGGACTCTCTGTATGGAAGAGGGCTGGCCAAGCAGAAGAAGCAGGACAGAGCAGGTGGCGATGTAGATATTGCGGCGGCGAAGGCAATTGATGGAAAGATTGCCGAGACGTTTGCAGGCTACGGCCTGAAATAACTATGCGACGCCTACAAAGCGAAACGTGCTTCCGGTGAACAATTTGAGTTCGTCGAAATGACGCGATTGGCACATAGCGGACAATTCAACCGTACCAGCTTTTGTCCGCTCTTGGAACAGCGGACAACGGTGGATTTTAGCCCACCTTATGACAAGTCCGGTCAAAATTTCCCTGTATCCGGGCGACCGGCAACTTTCCGCTGTCGCAACAACACAACAGCATCTTGCAGATATTCCCACATCTTGCGCTTGCGGACTTGCTCTCCGTGCTTGATAAAATTCTCAAAGTAGTCGTAGTCCTCCATAACTATCCCGCCGAAGGCTTTTTCTATCATCGAGGAATCAGCGACGTGATCGACATATGCGCTCGCGATGTAGTCCAAATAGTTTAGGTAATCGGCGGCGATGCCCCGTGCCTCGCAAGCGAAGCGCAGCGCCGCCCCCGGCGGTTTTTTGACCGGGCACGCGTTATAAAGATCTGCGGCATCCTTCGGCGAAAGTTTCTGGGTTTCGGTTGCGGAAAACATGTCAGGAAACGATGAGCGAAGGCCATTGCGAATTTCATTTAAATGTTTGTTGGAATCATTGATTATGATCAGTGTTTGCTGCCGTCGATTCCATTCATGTTGTTCGCGAATCCCCCAATAGGCTATCAAAACAGATCCAGCAGTCAGTAAAAGTCCGACCGCGGTTATGACACGAAGAACAATGCGCCATCTCACGATTGTCATTGGACTTGCCCCCTGATTTCTTGCGTCCCTGAAAGAACTATAGTCGGTTGTTGGACACAACCACAAGCACACACCAGGACGGTCTGCATCAGAGATTGACATGGCACTGTCCGCGTGTCGGAAAATATAAATTGTGCGACGTAGAAAATACGGCTCAACAGAGCCATGAAATCGGACTTCCCTATTCTAGGGCTTTATTGAGCCATTTTTAAATTACTGATGATAAGTTTTAGTTGTTTCGTATTTTCTCTCCTATTTTTAAAATCATTTTACTACTGAGTATTTATTTAATATGTGTATTCTTAAATGCATATTCTTATATAGAGTGACCGGCTGATATTGCCGTTCTGTATCAGCAATCGTTGCCGCTCTTGACCGGCCGAATTTGCCGGTCTGCGTCGGCGATGAGCATCCTTGTTGATCGTGAGATGCAGTCGATAGAGATTAGTCTTACCTAACCCACGCTGCTTGATTTCCAGGATGCCGGTACCCTCAAGCTCCTTGAGATAGGTTCGCACGCTGCGCTCCCCTGCCCCCATATCCTCGGCGAGTTTCAACTGGCCGGGGAAGCAAGCATCGTCGCCCCACGCATATTTCAAGAGCATCGCGTAAGCGAGTTTAGCCCCGACTGAAATCTCCTTTTTTGTGAGTATGAAATTCGGAACTTGCGTGAAGCCGTGCCGAGTGACCGGATCGGCTCCGACGATTTCGATGTTTCGCTCTTTGAGAATGTCGCCGATGTGGCGTTCGCTGCCGGACTGCATATGAGGGCATTATACCCTGCTACGAAGCACAATCTCAGTTATCCCCTCTCTGCCGTGTGAGTGGGCGCGTCAGGCGCGCGGCCGAGCAACGGCGTCAGCATTTTCTGAAGCTGACCGACAAGGATGTTGGTCTCTCGATCGCGTTCCAAAAGTGCTTCGATTGTTTTGTCCTTCACGCCAATCTGCGCGCGAAGAAACACGTTCTCCCCTTCAACTCGTTCGACATAGGCCGCGACCTGTCGCGACGTGTCGGGGCTTATCACGGGCTCCTTCAGCGGCTCTTCGTGGCTTTCCTGCCGCGCGACAGATGTCGCGACGTGTCGCGGCATGTCGAGACTGGTCGTGACAGGTCGCACCTCTTCGATGTAGGCGATGTGTTTAGCGACCGAGGTGGGGGTGATTAGATACTTGTCGCCAAACGAGGTCTCCATGCGACGACAGTCGAGATGACCTTTGGCGCAATACCGCTGAATGCTCCGGGGGGTCCGGGGGTGTCCGGCGTGGTCGTAACGCTCGGCTGCCTCATCGATGGTGAGGGTATATTCGCTGTCGTGGGTCGTCGCGACTGGTCGCGACTGGTCGTCGAGCATGGCTTTGATGATACCTCGAAGCGCCACACAGCGCGCCGGTTATCCCCACGGGCGATGCGGCAGGTCCGCAAGTAGTGGCTATTGGCACTTAGCGAACAATCCAATTGCGTCCGCGTTTGTCTGCTATTGGACCAAAGCGGACTAGTAGGCCGTGCACTGCGGCAAAGGTTTTGCCGTCGGTTTTAGCCCTATCAAAACACTTGTTTGAGCCGATAAGATGTTTCGTCTGGAGCCCAGGGGCGAACATGAAGCGGCGGGAATTTCTCGGTGTTCTCGGCGGTGCGGTGGCGTGGCCGATAGCGGCACATACGCAACAGGCGAAGCGGCTTCCTGTAATTGCTTTGGTCTATGGCGTCGGTTCAATCGCCGAAATGGCTGGCGTTGATCCTCTCGGCGTGAATATGCGCGCACTCGAACGCGAGTTGCGCGATTTGGGATGGATAGACGGACGCACAGTCACAATCGAGCGCCAATCGACTGAAGGGCAGCCCCAGCGGGCGGCAGACATTCTCGCCGAGGTCGTCACTCGTAGGCCCGACGTCATCTTGTTGGGTGGCGCCCGATGGCTGCACGAGGCGGCGTTGCGGGCGACACCTACAATTCCAATCGTCGCGTCGTTTGGAGAGGATCCAGTTCCCGCCGGCCTTATCTCCAGCCTAGCCCGGCCTGGCGGCAATTTGACCGGCGTAACACGCGCGACCGGACCGGAATTCTACGGTAAGGCCTCACAATTTCTACGAGATGCTGCTCCAGGCATCAGGCGCCTAGCGTTTCTCGCGCCGCGTGAGACGTTGGATGCTTTCCAGGCAGTCGCCCCTTCTGTCGGTATCACGGTGATTCCGGTTCAGGTCGATACTTCCGAACAGCTCGACGCGAGTTTTGCGAACATCCTGCGCGAACGGGCTGACGCAATGTTGGTGCCAAGCGGTCCAATTTTCTTGCAACACGCGAAGCGCATTGCGGAATTTGCGATCGAAAATAAGCTACCGGCCTTATTTGGTATGCGCCAGTCGGCAGAAGCTGGCGGCCTGATGTCGTATGGACCGAGCATTGTGGTGCTCTATCGTCAAATGGCTCGACAAGTCGATCGGATCCTCAAGGGAGTACGACCCGAGGACATCCCGACAGAGCGGCCAACCACGTTCGAGCTCGTAATCAATGCTAAGGCGGCCACAGCGCTCGGGCTCGCAATCCCGCCCGGACTCCTCGTGCTGGCCGACGAGGTGATCGAATAGAGATGCATTTTCGGTCGCGAATGGCACTTAACGGACAAATGCGTTCAGCCGGTTTTTGTCCGCTTTCGGACCATAGCGGACAGCGATGGAGTTTAGCCCCAACAGGTTTGTCGGCTTTTGACCCAACAGCGACATTGGCTGTGCAATGCGGCAATGGTCTGGATGCCGGTTTTAGCCCCTATCGAAGTGCTCCATTGAGCCGCTAGGATGCTCGGTCTGGAGCCAAGGGGCGAGCATGCAACGACGCGAGTTCATCATGCTGCTCGGCGGCGCCGCGGCCGCCTGGCCGTTCGCTGTGCACGCGCAGCAGACCGAGCGGATGCGGCGCATCGGCATCCTCCTGCCCGCAGCCGCGGACGATGCGGAATATCAGGCCCGCCTCGCGGCGTTCCTGCAGGGGCTGGCGCTATTGGGCTGGAGCATCGGCCGCAACGTGCGCATCGACACCCGCTGGGCCACGACCGATGCTGCCGAAATTCGCCGGCACGCGGCGGAATTGGCCGCGCTCGCGCCCGACGTCATCCTGGCCCCGGCCGCCACGACCGTGGGGCCGTTGCTCCAAGCGACCCGCACTGTGCCGATCGTGTTCCCGGGTATCGTCGATCCGGTCGGCGCCGGCTTCGTCGACAGCCTGGCGCGGCCGGGCGGCAACGCGACCGGCTTTATGCAGTTCGAATACAGTTTGAGCGGAAAATGGCTGGAGCTGCTCAAGCAGATCGCGCCAAGCGTGACGCAAGTGGCGGTCCTTCGGGACCCCGCCAACCCCACTGGGATCGGTCAGTTCGGCGTCATCCAGGCCGTGGCGCCGTCGCTTAGGGTGGAGGTCAACCCGGTCAACATGCGCGACGCCGACGAGATCGAGCGCGCCGTCGCGGCGTTCGCGCGCGCTCCGAATGGCGGTCTGATCGTGACGACGAGCGGGGCCGCGGCGCTTCATCGCAATCTGATCATCACGCTGGCGGCCCGGCACAAACTGCCCGCGGTCTACGCAGAGCGCTTCTTCGCCGCCGCGGGCGGCCTGGTCTCCTATGGGCCTGATTACATCGACCAATATCGGCGTGCTGCCGGCTACGTTGACCGCATCCTCAAGGGCGAGAAGCCCGCCGACCTGCCGGTACAGGCGCCGACCAAGTATGAGACGGTGCTCAATCTCAAGACCGCCAAGGCGCTCGGCCTCACCCTGCCACCGACTCTCCTCGCCCGTGCCGACGAGGTCATCGAATGATCCACCGCCGCGAGTTCATCACTCTGCTCGGTAGTGCTGCGGCGGCGTGGCCGGTGGCGGCGCGGGCGCAGCAAACTGCGATGTCTGTGATCGGGTTTCTGCACAGCGGAGCGGCCGCAGCGGACATGGATGTTGTCGCGGGATTCCAGCACGGGTTAAAGGAATCGGGTTTGGTTGAAGGCCAGAACATCAGGATCGAGTTCCGCTGGGCCGAGGGCCATTACGAAAAGCTGCCGGCACTGGCCAGCGATTTGGTTAGCCGCCGGGTCGCTCTGATAGCGACCGGCGGTGGTGAGCCTTCGGTCAAGGCTGCCAAGGCTACGACCACCACGATTCCGATCGTCTTCAGCCTCGGC
>JAYTFS010000132.1:0-4907 GCA_043734185.1 Pseudolabrys sp.
CCTCAAGGGCCGTGCCCGGATCAAGCGCACCATGTGGTCCCGCCGGGCGCAAGAATACGAAGCCAAGATCAATTCCGGCGATATCGTCGCCATTGCCGAAGTGGTGCGCGACCTGTTCCGGTCGGATAGCCAGCCCGAGCAGTCCTATTCCGAGCGGCAGCTTTACGAAGCCGCTCTCGACCGGCTGTCGCGCGAAATCGCGGCGGTTCAGAAGATCACCGAGACCGAGGCGATCAAGGAGATCGAGGGTGCCCTCGCCAAGGGCCCTAGGCGTGGGCCTAAGCCAGCCGAAGAGGCCGAGGCCGAACCCGCCACTGAGGAAGAGGCGGCCTGAAAGCCTCTCGGTCCAAACGAATAGACAAAGGCCCGGCAGCGATGCCGGGCTTTTTGATTCCAAGCCGGCTTCTCCGTCAGTCCACGCGCCGGTGATAATACAATGGCAGCGCTTTCTTCAGATTGCGGCCATACAGCAGCCGGACCTTGACTTCGCGCATGCCCGAACGCCCGAATTCGAAAGCGGGCAACTCTTCGATCGAGGAAAAATATTCCGCCAGCCCCGTCTCGATGCCTTGCATCCGATTCCAACGGCCGACGATCAACGCGTCGCGGCCAAGAAAAACTTCCCGGTTATAACGAAACGCGTATTGCTTGCTTTCGCCAAAAACCTGGATGGGCATGGCGCCATGAAGCGCTTGATCGATCTTGCCGACTTCGATCCAGCTTCCTGAAATGACGAATAGCCCCTTTCGCTCGAGCAGCCCGCGTGTCTTTAGCTCCTCCCGCAGTGGTGACCATTCGAGAGACTCAAGCGTCGGGTCGCGTTTTTCGAAAGCCGATGGAAACAGCGCGCGGCCATATCCGGTTGCCGCGTGACCGACCACTAAAAATGCCAAGACAAAAAGCAGCGCTGCCGACGTAATCGCCCAGGTTCGCGGCCGGCTCCGTAATGCGGCTTCATTGGCGAGGTGATTTCCCAAGATAGGAAACAGCATGAGCCAACCCGGCATTTGCCAATGCGGCAAGCCGCGGTCGCCCCACAGCGGGACAATCGTAAATATCGCCACAGCCGGCAAAGCCAAACACAGGCAATACCACGAGCGGTCGGCGTTACGGCCTTGGCGCAAGGCCTCGTAAGACGCGATGACGAGCGGGACGAACACCCACGGAAACAGCCACAGGATCTGCCCGCCGAGATTGGTGAAGAAATGCCCAAGCTTCGGGAAACCGCTGGCGCTAGCGCGCCCGCTCTGGAACGCGATCGAGATCCAATGGTTCTCGGCATTCCAGATGATCACCGGCGAGGCGATGAGCAATGCGACGAGCGCACCGACCCAAGGCGCCGGATGCAAAAGTATCTGTCGCCGCTTCGGCATGCTGACGAGATAAATAAACAGCCCGGCGGCGAATAATATGACGTGATATTTTGAAAGCGCGGCAATCCCGATCCAGATTCCGGTCACTATCCAAGTTCGCCAGGGGGACGGTGCTTCGCCTTCCGGAAATAGCGAGCGCGATATCGTGTAAGCAGCCGCGACAAGCGCTAGCATCAAAGGGCCATCCGGCAAAACCCAGCCGCCGGCCGACGTGAAGAATGCGGACAAGTTGAGCCCGAGGATCGCCCAGACCCCGGCCACGGCCCCGAACAGTTGGCGCGTCAGCAAATAAAGCGCCCAAGTCGTGCCCATGAAGATAGCGATGAAGGGCAGCCGCGCCGCGCGTCCGTCGCCAAGCAAAGGCATGAAGAAGTGCGCGATCCAATAATGCAACGGCGGGTGGTCGAAATAGGAGAGATTTAGATCATGAGAAACGCTGATCCCGTAGCTCTCATCGACGCCAAGCCCCAAGGTTGCCGCTAGAACGAGGTGAAAGATCGTGAACGCCAGGATAAGCGAAATGACCGCTCGCTCTGGTGAGCGCAACAGGCCGGCAAGCAGATTCATGATTTGCGGTCCACGATCCCACGACAACGGAATGCTCAGATAATTCAATTATATGCTCTGGCGCTGGGTTTTACGCAACTTTTGGGTGGCGCATTCGTGGGCAATCGCTGCGGTTGCCTCCATCGCCCAGCGGACTACAATGGCGGCAACAATCAGCTCCATATTCAAGGGATTAAATAATGACCGCCATTCGCGGCTACGTCGCGCCGACTACCGAATCCGATGCGCTCGGCGTGCATTCGCTCGACCAGTTCGTTCTCGCAGTGCCCGACGCCAATGTGGCCGAGGATTTCTACAGCAATTTTGGTCTCAACATGGAGCGCAACGGAAATACGCTGGCGATCAAGACCTTCGGTCATGAACACCGCTGGGGTTCGGTGGTGGAGGGCGGCAAGGCCAAGGCGCTGCATCATTTGTCGTTCGGCTGCTATGCCGAGGACATCGCGCGTCTCAAGACGCGCATCGAAGACGCCGGCGTCAAGTTGATCGATCCGCCGCCCGGCTTCGAGAGCAACGGCTTCTGGTTCCGTAACCACGAAGGCGTGCTGATGGAAATCAAGGTGGCGCCCAAGGTGTCGCCCGACCATAAATCCGAAAGCATTTGGAGTCCGGTCGGACCTGGTGCCGCTGGCGCCACGGTGCGCGCCAAGGCGCCGCCGGTGCAGCCGCGCCGGCTGTCGCATGTTCTGATCTTCACCAGCGATGTTCTGGGGTCGATCAAGTTCTATGAGCGCACGCTCGGCCTGCGGCTTTCCGACAAGGCCTCCGATCTGGTGGCCTTCATGCACGGCATTCACGGCAGCGACCATCATCTGCTGGCGCTGGTGAAATCCTCCGCGCCCGGTTTCCATCATTGCAGCTGGGACGTGTCGAGCATCAACGACATCGGCCTGGGCGCGATGCGTATGGCCGACAAAGGGTGGCAGAAAGGCTGGGGTCTCGGCCGCCACGTGCTCGGCTCCAACTACTTCCACTACGTGCAGGATCCGTGGGGCAGTTTCTCGGAATATTCATGCGACATCGACTACATCCCGAAGGAAGACCGCTGGCCCTCGGCCGATCACAAGCCGGAGGATTCGTTCTACCTCTGGGGTCCGGAAGTGCCACGCGAATTCACGATCAACTGCGAGGCCGGGGAGAGCTGACGCTTATTGTCGTCCCCGTGAAAGCGGGGACCCAGTACGCGCAGGCAGGTGATTGAATCGAGAAGACACGGCGTACTGGATGCCCGCCTACGGGCATAACAGGAAGAATCATTCCACCACGATCTTGACCTTGTCACCCGGCTTGAGGCGGTCGGTGGCGGCGAGGCCGTTGATGACGCGGAAGCGCTCGATCCTGTGATCGGAAATCGCCATGCGGCGCGCCAGTTTTTCCACGCTGTCGTTGGCGCCGACGGTGACAATTTTGAGGCGCAGCGGGTGAATCTGCTCGCTTTCCTTCAGGCTCATGCGGCGAAACGTGGCGATCGAGTCGCGAAACGAGCGGTCGACCAGCGCGGTCTTATTCTTCGCCGCGAAAATGAAGCGATACACGTCGCTGCCATATCTTAAGGCAAAAAGCCGGAACGCCCATTGCTCGCCGGTCGCCGTCGCGGATGCCGCAGCAAAGCCGTTGACGGTGAATTCCTCGACGCTTGATCCGTCGACGTTCTCCATCCAGCCCGATTTGAGATAGTCAGGCAGCGTCTGTTCGGCCGGCACACTGACCACGTCGAGGCGCAGCGCTTCGCCGCCGCCCTCCTTCAAGCCGAGCACCGCCTGCGCGGTATTGTCGAGCGTGAAGCCCGGCGGCGCGAGGAACGTAAAACCAAGTTTGGGATGCGCAAACTTGCGGCCGCGCGCGAAGCCTTCGCTCGGGTCTTCGCCGTAGATCACGCCGTCGAGGCTGGCGAGGTACTCGGTATGGTCGCGTTCGCCGGCGCCGGGGCCGCTGAATTGGCGGGCATTGGCGAGCGCGTTCTGCACGCGCTCAGGTGTAGCCGGATGACTGGAAAGAAAGTCGAGCGCGCGTGGGTCGGAATTGCCGCCGGCCGCCTTGATCTCGGCATTGCGCTGCATGTCGGTGAGAAAGCGCGACGCTCCGAATGGATCAAAGCCGGCGCGCGCGGAAATGCCGACGCCGATGCCGTCGGCCTCGAATTCCTGCGCCCGCGAAAAGCTCGCCAGCGTCAGCTTCGATTTCGCCAGCGCCAGCGCGCCTGTCTCCGGATCGCTGAGCACGTCGCTGACAACCTGGCTGATGATGGCGGCCTGCTTGGCTTGCTCCTCGCGGATCGCGGCGTGACGGGCGATCACGTGTCCCATTTCGTGCGCGAGCACGGAGGCTATCTCGGCCTTGTCATTGGCGAGCGCGACTAGGCCGCGCGTGATGTAGAGTTGCCCGTTCGGCAACGCGAAAGCATTGATGGCCGGCGCGTTGAGGATCGTGACCTTGTATTTAAGATCCGGCCGTTCGGATGCGGCCACCAGGCGGTTGACGGTCTTTTCAATCTCCGCCTGCAGGGGGGCATTCTCGTAAGCGCCGCCATAGGACGCGAGAATTCTTATATGCTCGCGCTCGGTTGGCGAAAACCGCTCGCCCGGCGAACTCGCCTGTGGCAGCGTGAGCGAAATCTTTTGGTTGTCGGGTGTATTGCTGCAGCCCACCAGCAGCATGACAAACGCGATCGCCAAGCCACGCGATTTGGCCGCCGGTCCGATTGTGAATGCTGCGGCCATCACCAGACTTCTCTAATCCGCGAATTCGATTTGCTCGGGCGCCTCGGCCATGATGATCGGGCCGCCGCGTTGTTCGATCCATCCGCGCACGCGAATGCCTTCCAGCTGTTTCGGCTCGACGCCCGACGCGCCGAATATCCGCTGCTGGCGTTTAAGAATGATGACCGTGAAATCCCGCGTCCAACGCCGCCCGAAGTTGACATATATAGTGGCCCCGCTTTCGCGCACCGACAAGACCTTGCCTTCG
>JAYTFS010000133.1:0-12275 GCA_043734185.1 Pseudolabrys sp.
ATGCGGGCATAGACGCCCCAGGCCAAGACGGAGCCAAACAACAGGATCGAGCCGAGATCGCCGTTCGACAGCAAATGCGCTAGCGCCCAGGTCTTCACCCCAGCGAGCATCGGGTGCTTCGCCCAGGCCTTGATATGGCTGGGGATAAACGCAGCGGTGAACAAAATCACCGAAAACAGCATCAGGCCGACGGCGATGTGGCGCATGAACGCGGGCGGCGACCAGACATCGATCCAGCCGTAGGCCCGGTATTGCGCAAAGCCCCAGATAATCAGCGCAAGGCCAATGAGCGCGACAACGGCAAATAGCGCACGGTAGCCATTGCCGAGCCGCTCAATCGCTGCCGCGCGCTTGTCGCGGAAGGTCACGAAGACGTGCGCGCCCAAGAATACGGTGAGCCCAACGATGAGGATAAGCAAACCCATACAAAACTCCCGGCCCGAAGCGCAGTAGAGGCGATTGCGGGCCGTTAACGCAAGAGCGCGTCTTTCTTGACGTCCTTGATGTCGGTGAACGCGATGCCCGGGGCGCGCTCGCGGGTGTAATCGAGAATAAATTGATTGCGGGCCATGAACACCCGGTCGCCATCGAGATCGTCGGCAACGCTGGAATAGTTGGCGGATACGAATTCGTTGAGTTTCTTGTCGTCGGCGCAGGAAATCCAGCGCGCCAGCTGGAATTCCGGCGTCTCGAAGCCGATTTCCAGACCGTATTCGCCGGCAAGCCGGGTTTTCAGCACGTCAAGCTGCAACGGACCGACGACGCCGACCAGCGCCGGCGCGCCGTCAAGCGGCCGAAACACCTGAACAACGCCTTCCTCTGCCATTTGCTGGAGCGCTTCTTTCAACTTCTTCGCCTTCATTGGGTCGCCTAGTTTTACTCTTCTGAGGATTTCCGGCGCGAAGTTCGGTACGCCAAGGAACGCGATCTCCTCGCCTTCGGTCAGCGTGTCGCCGATGCGCAAGGTGCCGTGGTTTGGAATGCCGACCACGTCGCCGGCATAGGCCTCGTCCGCGACCGAGCGATCCTGGGCAAAGAAAAATTGCGGCGCCGACAGGGTCATCGGCTTGCCGGTGCGAACCAACTTGGCCTTCATGCCGCGGCGCAGCTTGCCGGAGCACATCCGCGCAAAAGCGATGCGGTCGCGGTGGTTTGGATCCATGTTGGCCTGGATCTTGAAGACGAAGGCGGTCATGCCGTCTTCCTGTGGATCGACCTGGCGCGTATTGGCAGTCTGCGGGCGCGGCGCCGGTGCATAGGCCGCGAGGGCATCGAGCAGGTCCTTGACGCCGAAATTCTTAATCGCCGAGCCGAAATAGACCGGCGTCAGATGGCCTTCGCGGAACGAGACGAAGTCGAACGGCCGGCAGGCGTCCTTAACCAGCGCAAGTTCATCGCCAATCGCCTTTTCGTCGAGCATCGCATTCTTGGCGTGCAGCGAAGCAAGATCGAGCGGCTCCGGAACCGCCGCACGGCCATCCTCATTCAAGAGCCGCATCTGGCCGGTCGCGAGTTCATAGGTGCCGACAAAATCGCGGCCACGACCGATCGGCCAATTCATGGGCGCGGTATCGAGCGCTAATGTCTTCTCGATCTCGTCGAGCAACTCGAAGGGATCGCGGGTCTCACGGTCCATCTTGTTGATGAAGGTGATGATCGGGATGTCGCGCAGCCGGCACACCTCGAACAGCTTGAGGGTGCGCGCCTCGATGCCCTTCGCGCCGTCGATCACCATCACCGCCGAGTCGACCGCCGTGAGCGTACGGTAGGTATCTTCGGAAAAGTCCTCGTGGCCCGGTGTATCGAGCAAATTGAACACGCGGGCCTCGTAGTCGAACGTCATCACTGACGTTACGACCGAAATGCCACGCTCGCGCTCGATGGCCATCCAGTCGGAACGGGTCGATCGGCGGTCGCGCTTGGCCTTGACCTGGCCGGCGAGATTAATGGCGCCGCCGAACAGCAGCAGCTTTTCGGTGAGCGTCGTTTTACCGGCGTCCGGGTGCGAAATGATAGCAAACGTCCGCCGCCGCTCGACTTCAGCGGTCAGCGGCGAGGATGCAATCGAATCGGACGGAACAAGCGCCTTGTTCATGTGCGGCATGTGGCAGGGAAAGGCCGGTGGATCAAGGGGTGCGGGCTTAAGCCAGCGCGGCCTTGTAGGTTTCGGGCTTAAAGCCGACCAAAAGCTTTCCGCCGCCGAGATCGAGCACCGGACGCTTGATCATCGATGGCTGCGCCAGCATCAACGCGATGGCCTTCTTTTCGGTGACACCTGCTTTGTCTTTGTCGGGCAGCTTTTTGAACGTCGTACCGGCGCGGTTAAGCAGCACTTCCCAGCCGGCTTTCTTCGCCCAGCGCTCAAGCTGATCGCGCTCGATGCCGGTGGTCTTGTAGTCGTGAAAGACATAGTCGACGCCGGCCTTGTCCAGCCAGGCACGCGCCTTCTTCATCGTGTCGCAGTTCTTGATGCCGTAGATGGTAATGGGCACGCGCGTCCCTCAATCGCTCTTGGTTTTCTTCCGAGAGCGGACGGGGCCGGCTTTAGGTGACGTTGAGGTGTTCAGCGCCGCGGCGGCGCGAATGAGCGCCTTCAGTGCCTTTTCATTGATCTTGTCGCCCTCATCGATATCGATGGCGCGCCGGGTGTTGCCTTCGAGGCTGGAGTTGAAGAGACCCGAAGGGTCCTTCAACGAGGCGCCCTTGGCGAAGGTCATCTTCACGACAGCCTTGTAGGTCTCACCGGTGCAGATGATTCCGGCGCGTTCCCAGACCGGAACGCCTCGCCACTTCCACGTCTCGACCACTTCGGGGTGGGCCTGCTTGATGAGAGATCGGACCCGCGCAAGCGTCTCGCCGCGCCAATCACTCAGCTCCTTGATCCTCGCATCGATCAGTCGAGAGGGAGACTTGTTTTCCCGTGACCCACTCTTCTTCATGCGGGGTCTACTCCCACTCAATCGTACCTGGCGGCTTGCTCGTCACGTCATAGACGACGCGATTGACGCCCTTGACCTCGTTGATGATGCGCGTGGCGACGTGGCCCAGGAATTTCATGTCGAAGGGATAGAAGTCGGCGGTCATGCCATCGACCGAGGTCACCGCGCGCAGGCCGATGACATATTCATAGGTGCGGCCGTCGCCCATGACGCCGACGGTCTTGACCGGCAGCAGCACGGCGAAGGCTTGCCAGATGTCGTCATACTGGCCGGTGCGGCGGATTTCCTCGATGTAGATTTCGTCCGCCAACCGCAGGATGTCGCATTTCTCTTTGGTGATGGCGCCGGGAATGCGGATCGCCAGTCCCGGCCCCGGGAACGGATGACGGCCGACGAAAGCTTCGGGCAGACCAAGCTCGCGGCCAAGCGCTCTCACCTCGTCCTTGAACAATTCACGCAATGGCTCGACCAGCTTCATCTTCATACGATCGGGCAGACCGCCAACATTGTGGTGCGACTTGATGGTGACCGACGGCCCGCCGGTGAACGAAACACTCTCGATCACATCGGGATAAAGCGTGCCTTGCGCCAGAAAATCCGCGCCGCCAAGTTTCTTGGCTTCGGCGTCGAACACGTCGATGAACAATCTTCCGATAGTCTTGCGCTTTTGCTCGGGGTCTTCGATACCGGCAAGCGCCTTGAGGAACGTGTCGTCGGCGTTCACATGAACGAGTGGAATGTTGTAGCTGTCGCGGAACAGCGCCGCGACTTTCTGCCCCTCGGCCAGCCGCAACAG
Source organism: Pseudolabrys sp. (assembly GCA_043734185.1). Taxonomy (GTDB): domain Bacteria; phylum Pseudomonadota; class Alphaproteobacteria; order Rhizobiales; family Xanthobacteraceae; genus Pseudolabrys. The sequence goes on from JAYTFS010000133.1 coordinate 3,736, forward strand.
GCCGTGATCGACGAAGACGCAGGTGAGCTGCTCGCCGATGGCTTCGTGAATGAGCACCGCTGCGACCGCGGAATCGACACCACCGGATAGCCCGCAGATCACGCGTCCCTTGCCGACCTGCTTGCGGATTTTCTCAATTGCCTCGTCCTTGAAAGCGCGCATGGTCCAGTCGCCGGTCAGCCCTGCGATGTTGCGCACGAAATTGCGCAGCAGCGCGGCACCGTGCGGCGTGTGCATCACTTCGAGATGAAATTGGGTGGCGTAAAACTTGCGCGCGTCGTCGCCGATGATCGAGATCGGCGAATTCGGCGCTGAGCCGAGCACGCGGAAACCGGGCGGCAGAACGGTGACGCGGTCGCCGTGACTCATCCACACGGGATATTTCTGACCCTTTACCCAGACCCCTTCGAAGATCGGGCTGTCGGCGATAACCTCGACCTCGGCGCGGCCAAATTCACGGTGATGACCGCCTTCGACCTTGCCGCCCAGCTGTTGCGCCATGGCCTGTTCGCCATAGCAAATACCGAGGATCGGAACGCCGGCGGCATAGATCGCCTTGGGCGCCAGCGGCGCGTTCTTGTCGAGCACCGAGGCTGGCCCGCCGGACAGGATCACAGCCTTGGGCTTCATCGCCGCAAAAGCGGCCTCGGCCTTCTGGTAGGGCACGATCTCGCAATAGACCCGCTCCTCCCGCACCCGCCGCGCAATGAGCTGGGTGACCTGGGAGCCGAAATCGACGATCAGAACCTTGTCGTGCAAATTCTTGTCCAACTTGGGGAGTCCGGCGGCAGACGGTTCCGGATTAGGCTCCGTTCGAGGCGGCTTTGTGGGATTGAGCTTGGGCGCGGTCAAGGCAGCGTCAGGCTCCGGTTAACTAGTCCAGATTTCGCCCTATTCAGATAACGCTCCATTAGCCCCTGCGTGAGACATAAGGGGCGAGAATTTTGCCATTTCCACACGTTTAGGGGACGGGTTTGGCCTATCACGCGGATCATATGGCGGCTTCCGCACCAACCGGCTCGCCGGCGGGCCGCCGGGACGCGCTATTTCGTGAGAGCGCCTTGGATAAGCTCGAGCGCTGGACGCTTGGGGCCGCCTGGGCGCTGTCGCCCAAACGCATTGCGGGCGTGCCCGGTCTCGCCAGACTTTGCTTCGACGAGTTGCTGGCGCCGGACTACGCCCTGCCCGATCCCGGGCGCGCGCTCGCCAACCCGTCCGGGCTTGCCGGCATCGTGCACGATTTCTCGTTGCCGACTTTGCTCGCCGCGTTCCGGCGCGGGCTCTACCCATTGGCGCATATCGCGCCACTGAAGTGGTGGTCGCCGCCGACCCGCTCGCTACTGTTCTTCAATGAGATGCACATCGCGAAGCGGCTGCGCCGACAGATGCGGCAAGGCGAATATACCGTGACCTTTGACCGCGATTTCGAAGGCGTCATCACCGGCTGTGCCGGCCGCCGCTCGGGGCGCTGGCATGTCACCTGGATTACGCCCAAGATCATGCACGCTTTTGCCGAAGCATACGATGTCGGTTACGCGCATTCGTTCGAAGTCTGGAATCAGAAGGGCGAATTGGCTGGCGGCGGCTACGGCCTCGCATTAGGCGGCACCTTCGTCACCGAATCGCAATTCTCGCGCGAGCCTAACACCTCGAAGATCGGCTTCACCGCGCTCAACTGGCATCTCGCGCAGTGGGGCTTTGCCTTCAACGACGGCAAGCTGATGACGCCAACCTGCAAGGACATGGGCTTTCGCGAAATTCCGCGTCGCGAATTTCTCTCGCATCTGGCGCAGGGCCAAAAGCGCCCCGACCGGCTCGGCCGCTGGCAGGTGGAAGCCGACCTCGCGACGATTGCGGATTGGCAGTCGTACGATTGGCGCCTAGCGATTGATGGCCCAACCGACGAGCGGGATCTTCGCGGCAAATTCGCCGAGGCGTGAGCGCGTCGGCTCCTGCGGTTTCACAGGCGTCGAAGCCATTTCCGGAATCGGGGCCGGCGGCACCGGATGGCCGTCATCCGCTTGCGGAGCTGGAACAATGACCAGCGGCATCGCGGGAGCCGGCACCGCGACCGGCGGTGGCGCGGCAATCGTCACGGGTTGAGATTGCGGTTCTGCCGGCGGACGAATTTCCTGCACCAACGGTGGCGGAGCTGGCGGCGTCAAAGTCACATTTGCCGTCGCAGGCTTCACCGCCTCAACGACAGGCACCGGCATTGCCGCCGCTGCCTTGACCTGCTCGGTCGCTACCTTCGGTTCAGCCGGGCGATTGATCAAAGCCTGGCGAACCGCGGCAACCCATGCCGCATCGGACGACGCATCGCGCACCGCGACTGGCGCCTCGGTCTTCACAGCGGAAGGCACCGCGGCCGTCTGCTTCACGGCAACAGGTGGGCGAGCCTCTACCTGTCGCGGCTCTACGCGGGCTTCGGCTGGCTTTGTATTCGCCGCCTTGACCGGCGCCGCGGACTTGTCGGCAACCAGCAAGGCCTTGAATGCCGCCGTGGCGTCCGGATCCACCGAACGGCAGGCGCTCTCGAACGCCTCGACGTCGCGGCGCAACAGCATATGCCGCGTGGCGGCATCGACGCTCTTGTCGAGCATTGCGACAATGTTGCCTCGCAGGCTTTGGCATGTGGCTTCGACGGTGAAATTGGCCCGATACATCGTGTAGGCGCTGCCGAGGCCGACCGGGATCGCCAACAGCGTTCCGACAACTTGCAAGACGCTCATTGCATGCACGAATCGGGGCGCTCTATCGCTGCCTCGGGACGAGATGTCATGCGCTCCAGAATGATGAGGATCGCGATTGGCAACCAGCATGCGGGGAAAACCTTCGACTGCAGAATCCGTAGCCTGATAGACACGAAATCATCGCGGAGATTTTGGGCCCGGAATGAGGCGCAAAAACGAAATTCGCGTAAAACAGCCGTTAACCGGGAATTTCCGCCTTCAGCCCGCGCCGGAGCACCGAGACGAAGAATCCGTCGGTATCGGTCGTGCGCGGCGTCATCAGGATGCCCTCGTCCGAGAGCCGCCCCGCTTTGGTAAACTTGGAGGCGCTTTCGCCGAGCTTTTTGGCGACGTCCGCCGGCGGCTGTACCGAAAATTCGGTATTGCGCGCCAAGAAAGTGCGCACCTGAGCGCCATTCTCCTCGTCCAGCACCGAGCAGGTGACATAAGCAATGCGCCCGCCAGCCTTGAGCAAGGTGACCGCGCGGTCGAGAATTTCGACTTGTTCCTTCTGGCGCTGTTCAAGCGCGCCCGGCCGCATGCGCCATTTGGCGTCCGGGTTGCGCCGCCATGAGCCGGTGCCTGTGCAAGGCGCGTCGATCAGGACCAGGTCACACTTCCCGGTCAGATCGTCCATCTCGCCACCAACCGACTTTGGTGTGCGCACTTGCACGTTGCGAGCGCCGGAGCGGGCTAAGCGATCGTGAATAGGCGCAAGCCGCCGCTTGTCGTCGTCGGTGGCAAAAACTTGCCCTTTGTTCTGCATCATGGCGGCCAGCGCGAGTGTCTTGCCGCCGGCGCCGGCGCAGAGATCAACCACCTGCTCGCCAGGCTTGGCGCCTGAAAACAACGCAGCCAATTGCGAGCCTTCGTCCTGCACCTCGATCATGCCTTTGAGGAAGGCCGGTTCAGCGTGAATTGCGGGGCTCTTGGCATCGGCGCCAAGACGAATACGCAATGCCCAGGGCGACCAGTGCCCTTGTTCCGGCTTGAGGTCCGACAGCATTGCCGCGGCCTTGAAGGTGTCCGCCTTCAATGTATTGACGCGTAGATCGAGCGGCGCGCGGGATGCGAGCGCCGCACCCTCCTCTGCGCTGGCATCGCCAAAGGCACGCGTGAAATGCGGCTCAAGCCATTCGGGATAATCGCCGGCAACATGCGCGGGCGCGCTTGTCATGTCGGCGACATCGAGACGTAAGCGCTCGTCCTCGGTCAGTGCCTCTGGTCCATAGCCCGAGCCGTCGGCCAGTTTCGAAATTGTCTCGGTGTCGAAGCCGCGTTCGCGCTTGAGCATGCCGAGAAGAATGGCGCGCGGCGTATCAGCACCCATCAGCCAGGCGCTCGATGCGCGCCGCCGCAGTGCGTCGTACACAAGCCCTGCAATGCCTGCACGGTCGCCGGAGCCGGCAAAGCGATGCGCCAAGCCCCAGGCTTTGAGCGCGTCATTGGCCGGACGACGCTCGCTCTCCAGATTTCCGAAAACTTCGATTGCCGCAGCCAGCTTTGCAGCCGGCGTCATGGCAGGCCCAGCAAGATGCGGACTATGAAGATGATCCACATCGCCATCAGCACGATGGCACCAATGGCATAGATGCCGCCACGCAGCGTCACGTTATTGCTGGTGGTGTGCACGTATGCCTGGCCGAAACGCGTCAAGACGAAAACCCAGGCCAGCACGACGAAGATAAAATCGGCGTGGCGCGTGATGATTTCCAGAATAGTAAGGACGTAGAACAATACCGGCAATTCGAACTGATTGCTGAAGCTGTACTCGACCTGCCGTGCACCTGGCGGCCAATTTGGTTCGCGCAAGGCAATCTGCGACAGGCGCGTCGCGCCGCTGTGAAGAGCGCGGCGGCGCAGGACGCCGAGCCATAGCAACAGGATAAAGGTCAAAATGACCTCAACAAACAGCGGCAGCAGTATGGCCGGTATGGTCATGTCATTTTCCTTGCGGCGGCGGGTGACACCAGCAGCGCTATATCAGAGTTTGATGAGGAGCGTCGCGCGATGAGGAGTGCAGGATACCCTACACACTACTTGGGTAGTTCGGGCTCTCTCGCGTGATGACCACGTCGTGCACGTGGCTTTCGCGCAGGCCCGCACCTGAGATGCGCACGAATTCCGCCTTGTTGTGGAAATCATTGAGCGTCGCGGCGCCGACATAGCCCATGGCGGCACGCAAACCGCCGGCCAATTGGTGCAGCACATTGCCAACCGGACCTTTGTAACCGACCTGGCCTTCTACGCCTTCCGGCACCAGCTTGAGCGCGTCCTTGATGTCCTGCTGGAAATAACGGTCGGCCGAGCCACGCGCCATCGCGCCGACCGAGCCCATGCCGCGATAACTTTTGTAGGATCGGCCTTGGTAAAGAAACACTTCGCCCGGTGTCTCGTCGGTGCCGGCCAGCAGCGAGCCCACCATCGCAACATCGGCGCCCGCGGCCAGCGCCTTGGCTAGATCGCCTGAATATTTAATGCCGCCGTCGGCAATCACCGGAATGCCGGATTTCTTCGCGGCTTCTACCGAATCCATGATCGCGGTGAGCTGCGGCACGCCGACGCCGGCGACAATGCGCGTAGTGCAGATAGAACCCGGGCCGATCCCGACCTTGATCGCGTCGGCGCCGCAATCGATCAACGCCTTGGCGCCTTCCGAGGTCGCGACGTTGCCGGCGACCACTTGCACCAAGTTCGACATGCGCTTGATGCGCAGCACCGCGTCGAGCACGTATTTGGAATGGCCATGCGCGGTATCGACCACGACCAGGTCGACGCCCGCCGCGATCAGCGCTTCGGTGCGCGCAAAACCCTTGTCGCCGACTGTCGTAGCGGCGGCGACGCGCAATCGTCCCTGCTCGTCCTTGCAGGCATTCGGATTGGCCACCGCTTTTTCCATGTCCTTGACGGTGATCAGGCCTACGCATCGGTATTTGTCATCCACCACCAGCAACTTCTCAATGCGATGCTGATGCAGCAGGCGTTTAGCTTCGTCCTGGCTGACGCCCTCGCGCACGGTGATCAGCTTGTCCTTGGTCATCAGTTCGGCCACGCGCTGGCGCGGATCGGTGGCAAAGCGCACATCACGGTTGGTGAGGATGCCGACCAGTTTGCCGGCTTTGCCGTTGCCGCCGCCTTCCACCACCGGAACACCGGAAATGCGATTGTCCTTCATCAGGTCGAGCGCCTGTTGCAGCGTCGCCGTCGGCTCGATAGTGAGTGGGTTCACCACCATGCCGGACTCGAATTTCTTCACCTGGCGGACCTGGGCTGCCTGCGCCTCCGGCTCCAGATTGCGGTGAATGACGCCGATGCCGCCGGCCTGCGCCATCGCGATGGCCATTTGCGATTCCGTCACCGTGTCCATGGCGGAGGCAATGATCGGGATATTGACCGCAATCGAACGGGTGATTTTGGAGCGGATATCGGCCTCGCCCGGCAATACTTCCGACAGACCGGGCCTGATCAGCACGTCGTCGAAAGTGAGCGCTTCGCGCGGGCTTGCGTTGTTTTTTGCGGCCATCGCCAACTCCGTCTGACCCGAAAGGGAACAAGACCGGTCGCCTTAGGCTAATAAGCTTTGGGCTTATAAAATGCCTGTCGCGAGGGGTTTCTCGCGCGACGTCACGGCCCGCTTTTGGGTTGGCGTGGGTCGTTAGCACGGTAAAGCAGTGATTCCTAGAGCATTGTCAGGCGAAGTGGCTACCGGTTCGCCGTCCGACAATGCGATAAACAAGTGCTATTCGCCGATGGCTGTTATGAACACCCACAGCCTATGCGGCCTTCCTTCCGTCGCCGATTTGCTGTTCAAAACGCAGACCGCCTAGCCCTGCCGGGTCCCTTTTTATGTGCATGATCTTGTCCGAAAACCGGTTCCCACTTTTCGGGATCATGCGCTAATGCGCCGTGACCGCATCGTCCCGCTGATCATCGCGGTCGCCCTGTTCATGGAGAACATGGACTCCACCGTGATCGCCACTTCGCTGCCGGCGATCGCGACCGATATCGGCACCAACCCGCTGGCGCTCAAGCTTGCCGTCACCTCCTACCTGCTATCGCTGGCGATTTTTATTCCGGCGAGCGGTTGGACCGCCGACCGCTTCGGCGCCCGCACGGTGTTCCGCGCGGCAACCGCAGTTTTCGTGCTCGGCTCTATCGGCTGCGCGCTCTCAAGCTCGCTCACCGACTTCGTCATCGCCCGCATCGTGCAGGGCATGGGCGGCGCCATGATGACGCCGGTCGGGCGCATGGTGCTCGTGCGCAGTATCAGCCGGCGGGAACTGGTCAGCGCAATGGCCTGGGTAACCACACCGGCGCTGATTGGGCCGGTGATCGGACCGCCAGTCGGCGGTTTCATAACGACGTATGCCACGTGGCATTGGATCTTCATCATCAACGTACCGATCGGGTTACTCGGCATTGTGCTGGCTACCCGATATATCGACGACATTCGCGCAGAAAAGCGCGAGCGCTTCGACATATTTGGCATGGTGCTGGTAGGACTCGGCATCGCCGGCGTCGCGTTTGGGCTGTCGATATTGGGCTTAAACTTTCTGCCCTGGACCTTGGTGGTTGCATTGGTCGTGGGCGGCATCTGCTTTATCGCCGTCTATCTGGTGCATGCGCGGCACACTGAAAATCCGGCGCTCGATCTGACGCTGTTCCGATTGCCGACGTTTTTCGCCAGCGTGACGGGCGGCTTTGTGTTCCGGCTCGGCTTGGGCGCGTTGCCGTTCCTGCTGCCGCTGATGCTGCAGGTTGGATTCGGCATGTCGCCGTTTCAGTCCGGCATGATTACGTTCGCCTCCGCGCTCGGCGCTATGGGCATGAAATGGGCGACGGCGACAATCCTGCGCCGGTTCGGCTTCCGTACGATCCTGGTCCTAAATTCGCTGGTGAGCGCGGCCTTTCTCGCCGCCTGCGCGGCGTTCACGCCGACGACGCCGATCGCCGTGATGGTGATCATGCTACTGGTCGGCGGATTTTTCCGCTCGCTGCAATTCACCAGCATCAACACCATTGCCTACGCCGAAGTGGAACACTCTCGTGTCAGCCGGGCGACCGCCTTGGTGAGTGTCGGCCAGCAATTGTCCGTTTCCGCCGGCGTGGCGGTTGGCGCCCTGGCCGTGGAACTCTCGGTCCGCTTGAACGGCACGGGGACACTCGAAGCCCGCGATTTTCCGCCGGCCTTTCTGGCCGTGGCGGCGATTTCGGCCCTTTCGGTGTTCATTTTCGCCAGGTTACCGCCCGATGCCGGCGCCGAAATGGCCAATCGTCTGCCTGAGCCGACCGAGGAAGTCGCCGACCCCAGGGTCGGCTAGCCCTCCCGCGTTAACCATGTTCGGACGTTAACTTGTCTGAACAGGACCTAATCCATGGACAAGTCATTGGTACGACGCCTAATTTCTGGCCAAATATGGTTAATGCGTAGGGTAAATTGTCATGCGTTCGATACGGCCATATGGGCTGATCCGAGCCGTTGGGCTCGCTGCGATTGCTGTTGCCTGCGCGTGGCCGCAAGACACGCAGGCGCAGATCCGCGAAGCGCGTCTCTGTGCCATCCAATCTGAAGATCAAGCCGCCGCGCGCATCGCCGCCTGCGGCAAGCTCGTGGAATCGGGCCAGTTGAAGGGCAAGCCGCTGGGCGTCGCCTATGGCTTGCGCGGCCTCGCCTTCCTGGATCGCGGTGATATTGCTCATGCCATTGCCGACCTCAATCGGGCGGTTGAACTCGCGCCGGACTTTGCGCCCGCCTATCAAAATCGCGGCAATGCATGGTTCGCGCGCGGCAATTACGGCCAGGCCATC
>JAYTFS010000134.1:0-17248 GCA_043734185.1 Pseudolabrys sp.
CTGTCGGACCCGATCGACGGTCTCTTGTACGGCCGGCATTCTTCCCTCCGTGCGGTTTCAAGGACCGCGGGTTGGACTAGTCGGTTATGGTCGGTTCGCGTATCGCGTTGCGATCATTCCTTTTTCCATGCGCTTAGGCGGCAGTCGCATGTTTCTTAAGTAGTGACGAAACCACAATAATCCAAGCATTCAGCAGGTTTTCCACGTCGCTTTCGGCGGTTTCCCTGCCAAGGCTGACGCGCACCGCACCGCGGGTCAGTTCGGGTTCCACGCCCATCGCCGCCAGCACGTGCGAAGCCTGCACTTTGCCGGACGAGCAGGCGGAACCTGACGACACCGCTATTCCATTGAGATCGAAGGCGATTATCGCCGTTTCCGCCTTCACGCCCGGAACCGCGAATAAAGTCGTGTTCGGCAGCCGGGCTGCGTTTTTGCCGAAAATCATGGCCTGCGGGGTCGCCTTCTTGAGGCCCGCTTCCAACCTGTCGCGCAGCGCCGTCATGCGAATGGCGTCCGCCTGTCGCGTCGAATCCGCAGCGCTGGCAGCCGCGCCGAAGCCTGCAATCGCGGCCACGTTTTCGGTGCCGGCGCGGGAGCCGCGCTCCTGACCGCCGCCCTTGATCAAGGGCTCGGCGATGTGAATCTCGTCGCGCCGAATGAGAGCGCCGACGCCTTGCGGCCCGCCAAGCTTGTGGGCGGAGATGCTCAGAAGATCGGCGCCCAGTTTCTCCATAGAACAGTCAATGCGGCCTGCGCCCTGCACCGCGTCGACATGCAAGACGCCGTTGGCCGCATGCACGAGCGCAGCGATTTCTGCGATCGGTTGAATCACGCCGGTTTCGTTGTTGGCAATCATGACCGACGCCAGCGGCCGCTCGGCCCGCAGCAGGCAGCGCTCCAGCTCGGCGAGATCCACGAGCCCGTCGCACGTCACCGGCACAATCTCAATCTGATCGGCCGGGAAGCGCCCGCCGCTGCGCGCAGACGGATGCTCGATAGCCGACACGAAAAGCCGGTCGCGCGGTTCTTTGCGCCCGCCGATTTCGATGGCCGGCGTCAGCGCCAGCATATTGGCTTCGGTAGCGCTGCTGGTGAAGGTGACGCCCTTGGCTTCGGCGCCGACCAGATGAGCCACCTGCTCACGCGCGCGCTCGACCAGTTGCCGCGCCGCACGGCCCTCGGCATGCACCGAGGAGGCGTTGCCCGTCAGGCTCAGCGCCGCAACCATCGCCTCCCGGGCCTCCGGCCGCAGTGGAGCGGTGGCGTTCCAATCAAAATAAGTCCGTTCAGCCATCAAATCTGTCCGTATTCGGCTACCGTTGGGCTCAAGAGCACCCAAAAAGCTTGCTTTTTGTCCTGTGGGTCGTGGTAGAAGCCCATATTCACTCGGCAACTTATAGCCATTGTTGCAGCGGTGAACAGCGGAAATCCTATAATTAGAATAATTCTAAACTAGGTGTCTGGAACCGCCAAATCCGTCAGTCGCTGAGCCAATTCGAGGCCGCGCCGCCATCGCGGCAGCCCAGGTATCGAGGTCGAGAGCAATGCCTGAAGTGATTTTCACCGGTCCGGCCGGACGGATCGAGGGCCGGTATCACCCGGCCCGGCAGAAGAACGCCCCGATCGCGATTGTGCTGCATCCTCACCCGCAATTCGGCGGGACGATGAACCACCCGATCATCTACCAGCTCTATTACGCCTTCGTGCACCGCGGATTTTCTGCGCTGCGTTTCAATTTCCGCGGCGTTGGCCGCAGCCAGGGCAACTTCGACCACGGCACCGGCGAATTGTCTGATGCAGCAGCGGCGCTCGACTGGGCGCAGACCATCAACCCGGAGGCCAAGAGCTGCTGGATCGCCGGATTCTCGTTCGGCGCCTGGATCGGCATGCAATTGCTGATGCGTCGGCCGGAGATCGAGGGCTTCATCTCGATCTGTCCGCCCGCCAACCTCTACGACTTTTCGTTCCTGGCACCCTGCCCGTCTTCGGGCCTGATCATTCACGGCGACAAGGATGCGGTCGTGCCGGCCAAGGACGTCACGACGCTGGTCGACAAGCTCAAGACGCAGAAGGGCATCATCATCGAGCAGAAGGTGGTGCCGGGCGCCAACCATTTCTTCGACGGCAAGGTCGAGGCGCTTCTGACTTCGATCACCGGCTATCTCGACAAGCGGCTCAAGACCGAACGCAAACCCGCGGCGTGATTTCCCCGACATAGCCGCGAATGACGACCCATGCTTCTCGTCAAAACTTATCTCGCTAAAAGCAAGGTCCACGGACTTGGCGTCTTTGCGGGGCAATCGATCCGCAAGGGCGCGAAGATCTGGCGTTTCGTTTATGGCTTCGATCGCTTTTACACGCGCAAGCGGCTGGCCAAGTTGCCAAAGCCCGCCAGGGACTACATCAACTTGCACGGCTACCAGTGGAAGACCGAAATTCTTCTATCGATGGACTACGATACTTTCATGAACCATTCGGAAACTCCGAACACGGACTTTCACAATGGTTTTGTCATCGCCCGCAACAACATCCGCAAGGGCGAAGAGATTACCAATGACTACAGGGCCTTCGAGGCCGCTTTTTGCGCGGCGTTCTTGAAGAAGAAGTCGCGCCGCAAAGGCTAAGGCCGCGCCACCACGCCGCCCGCCATCGGTTTGGGCGCGCCGGTGGTTTGCGGAAACGTAATCGGCAGATCGTTGAGCGTGCGCACCGCCAGATAGGCGAATGCCTGCGCCTCGATGGATTGCGACGACCATCCGACGGCATCGGCGGTCTCCACGCTCGCTGGCTTCAGCCGTTCGGCCAGCATCCGCATCAATGTCGGATTACGAGCGCCGCCGCCCGCCACGATCCAGGATTTGGGCGGCTCAGGCATATGCCGCACGACGCGCGCTACCGAAGCCGCTGTCAGCGCCGACAACGTCGCTGCGCCATCCATCACGGAAAAGTCCGGCAGCCCGATATTTGCAAAAGCAAAGGCATTGCGGTCGAGCGACTTCGGGCACGGCAAATCGAAAAAGTCATGCGCCAGCACGCGCTCGACGAAATGTTCGTCAGTCTTGCCCTTTGCGGCCTGATCGCCGTCGCGGTCGAGTGGCGCCCCGGTGCGCGCTCGCATGAAATCGTCGATCAGCGCGTTGCCGGGTCCTGTGTCGCAGGCGACCGGATCGCCGCCATCGACGAATGTCACGTTGGCGACGCCACCGACATTGAGCACAGCGACCGGATGCACCCGGTCGAGTTCACGCGCCAGGGCCTGATGGAATACCGGGACAAGCGGCGCGCCCTGCCCGCCGGCGGCCACGTCCGCCGCGCGGAAATCGTGCGCCACCGGAATACCAAGACGCCGCGCCAGTGCTTGGCCGTCGCCGATCTGCACGGTGAGCCGCGCGCCCGGCCGGTGCAGCACAGTCTGGCCGTGGAAGCCGACAATGGTCACGCGCGATTTGTCGATATTCTCGGTGTCGAGCAACGCCTCGACGGTTTCGGCGTGGACGCGGGTGACGAACGTTTCCGCCTCCCGCAGCACGCCGGGGCGCGACCAACGGTCCTTCAAGGCGGCGCCTTCCTTCAACGCGGCTCGCAACAGCGCCTGCTCAGTGTCGGAATAGGGCCGGTAACCGATCGGGCCAAATGCGGCAACGCGCTCGCCATCGGTCTCGATCAGCGCCACATCGACGCCATCGAGCGAGGTCCCACTCATCAGTCCAATGGCTCTTACGACTGGCAATGTTGCCCCTTGAGTTGAATCCAACGCCGGACCTGTTACACCACCCGCCAGCCAGAAGCGACAAGGCGGCCTTGAGTCGAACGATGAGCGCCTACAAATCCGATTTTCTTAACATTCTTGCCGAGCGCGGCTTTATCCACCAGGTGTCGGAACCCGACGTGCTGGATGCGCGCGCCAAGGCCGGCTCGATTACCGCCTATATCGGATTCGATTGCACCGCGGCCTCGCTGCATGTCGGCTCGCTGCTGCCGATCATGATGCTCTATTGGCTGCAGCAGACCGGCCACAAGCCGATCGCGCTGATGGGCGGCGGCACGACAAGGGTCGGCGATCCGTCCGGCAAGGACGAGAGCCGGCGCATTCTCACCGATGAGCAGATCGAGCAGAACCTCGCCGGGATTCGCGCGATCTTTTCCAAGTTTCTGAAATTCGAGAGCGCCGGCGGCAATGCCATCATGGCCAACAATGCCGACTGGTTGAACAAGCTCAACTACATCGACTTCCTGCGCGACTTGGGAAAACATTTCTCGGTCAACCGCATGCTTGCCTTCGATTCGGTCAAAACGCGGCTGGAGCGCCAGCAGGAACTGTCGTTCCTCGAATTCAATTACATGGTGCTGCAGGCCTACGATTTCGTCGAACTCAACAAGCGCAACGGCTGCATCTTGCAAATGGGCGGCTCCGATCAATGGGGCAATATCGTTTCCGGCATCGATCTCGGCCGCCGCATGATGAACGCGCAATTGTTTGCGCTCACCTCGCCGCTGATCACGACGTCATCCGGCGCCAAGATGGGCAAAACCGCAGCCGGCGCGGTGTGGCTCGATGCCAATCTGGTGAGCCCTTACGACTACTGGCAATACTGGCGCAACACCGAGGACAGCGACGTGGCGCGCTTCCTCAAATTGTTCACGATCCTGCCGCTCGATGAGATTGCGAAGCTTGGCGCGCTCAAAGGTCAGGACATCAACGAAGCCAAGAAAGTGTTGGCGACCGAAGCCACCGCCCTCGTTCACGGACGCGCCGCCGCCGAACAGGCCGGCGATACGTCACGCAAGACTTTCGAGGAAGGCTCATTCGCCGGCGACTTGCCGACCGTGGAAATCTCGCGCGCCGAACTCGACAAGGGCCTCGGCGTGCTCACGGCCTTCGCGGAAAAGACCGGGCTGGTCAGTTCGAACGGCGACGCGCGCCGGCAAGTAAAGGCCGGCGGATTGCGGGTCAACGACACGGCGGTATCCGACGAGAAGATGACCCTCACCTCGAAGGATCTCACGGCGGACGGCGTCATCAAGCTCTCGCTCGGCAAGAAGAAGCACGTTCTTCTGAAACCGGTCTAGATCACCGTGTCGGCGGGATGAAATTGCGGTCGAAACTGCCGGGCGACGGAATGAATTTCCGCAACAGTCCTGGCGCTATCGCCGTCACCGGATTGACCGAGATGCGCGGCGCGCTGGGCGGGCCGGTTGCTTCATACGTAATTCCCAGCAGTCCTTCGTTGCTGCCGCCGCCGAGGAACAACCCGACAATCGGAATTTGCCCGAACATGTTGTTGAGGCCGTAGAACGGCACGAAGGTGCCGCGCAGATGCACCTCGTCTTTGACGTAATCGACTTGTCCTTCGATTGTGGCGCCGATCAGCGGGCCGCGGACGACGCCGTCGCGCACCGCCATCTTGCCGGGGAAACGGGTGAAGTCGGCCTGCATTTCGGAGAAATCCACGCTGCCTTTCGGGGTGCCCGGCGCGCCCGACACCACCCGGTCCAGCGCAGCTTCGCCGCGCACCACAAAGCTGCGGAGGAAGACGTGCCCGACTTGGGGCGTTTCTTCCTGCGTCGGCGGGTCCATCGCCACCCAGATTTGTCCGCCGTACATGCGCGGATACATGTCGGTAAATCGGAACAAGGCGCCGGCGTCGTCGGTCTCGAAATAAACGACCTGATGACTGTCACGCGCGCGTAGACGCAGATCGCCATTGAACGGCGTGTCGCGGCCGATCTTGGATGTCATCGCAAAAGTCCGGATGCGGCCGCCGCGGCGCGACAGTCTCAGGTCGAGGCCGCGCAACGTCTCGCCGTTGTATCCGGCCACCGTGCCAATCTTGATATCGAGGTCGAGATCGGTTTGCTTCTTCGGCTTGTCCTGCACGCCGGACATCGAGCCCTTCACGAAGTGCCGACCGTCATAAACATCGCCGCGCATGGTCACGCGCAGAATACCGTCGCCGCCGCGCTCCGCCTTGAGCGTGACCTTGTCGCCATCCGACAGGCTATAGACCGGGAAATTCGCCAACACGACCTCGCCTGCGTTGTCGACTTCGATGGAGCCTTTCACGCTGGCGCCGGAGCCCTCGATGGTCAGATCGTCAAAGCGGATCGATTTGGCCGTCCGCAAAAGGGTGTAACTGGCCTTGGCAGGCTTGCCAGCCGGTTTCACCCAGCCCGGCAGCAACTCATCGATCTTCACCGCCGTGAGATCAGCTTCCGCGCTCATGCGCTCATCGCCGGTATTGTCGCCGATGCGGCCGATGACTCTGACCGGGATCGTGCCGGTCACCGAGCTGCCGAAATCGATGCCGGCGCGGCGTCGCGCGGCTTCGTCCACGCTCGCCAGCATTCGCAATTCGGCGTCGTTATCGCCTTTCCCCTTGCGTAAATCGATCGTGGCCGGCGTGCCATTGATCTTCACGTCGCCTTTGACTTGATAGCCGTCATTGGACGCGGTGACTTTCAGCAGCGCCGCTTCCATCTTTTGCCCCAGCAACAATTTATCAGCGGCAAAGTTGGTCAGATCGGCGGAAATGGCATAGACAGCGTTGGTCCCCGGCATTTTCTTCTCGAGAGTCACATCAACCGTCACTTGCGCGGCGACCGTGCCGCGGCTGGTTGCGGGATCGAGCGTGATCCCAACAGCCTCGCGCAATGTATCGGTGGCGAGCAACGCCGCGGCCGCGGGTACGTTGCCATCGATACGGAACGTCGCGCGGGCCGGTGGACGCGGCCGATGGGTATCGGGCACATCGAAAATGCCGGTGGCAACATTGAGCTTGCGGCCTCCCACTTCTACGGTGCCGCGGCCAAGATTGACCGTGGCGGTGCGCCCGGTGATCCGCACAGCCAGATCGGCATCCCGGATGGCTGGCAGACTCGTGATGGGGCGCAAGGTCGTGCCGCTGGTCTCGATATTGACGGAAAATCCGTCTTCTGGTGTCGGCGGGCCGCCGCTCTTGAACGCCAACAGCGGCGCATTACCGGCAATCACGGCGCGTTCGACCGTTCCGCCGGCAATGTGGTCTTCTACCCACGCCCGTACCGGAGTCGCGATAAACATCGGCCACATCCGTTTCATCACCGACATCGGCATGCGCGTGCCGGCAACGCCGAATGCCGCATGCGCCTCGGCGCCCGAAAAATCCAGATTGCCGGTGACCGCGACGCCGATATTGTGCGCCGGCCGCGTGTCGATGCGGCTGAAATCACCCTGTTCAAGATCGATGCGCTTGCGTGTCGGATCGATACGGGCACGAACTGCCGCACGGTTGATGCTGATGCCTTCATCGTCCGACAAACCCGCCGAACCCAGAATGACCGGATCGATGACGGCATCGCCGCGCGTGATGTTGAGGAGCCAACTGGTCTGGTCGGCTGGCGGCGCCTCCAAGGTGGCTTGCATGGTGAACTGATTGCCGCCCGACTTGATCTGGAACGGAACAATCAAGCTGCGCCGCCTCGCATCCCAGTTGAATCGGAAATCGGCGTGGTCGATCGTGACCCGGGTGCTTTCGTCCTCGTGATTGGTGATGGTGCCGGTGTCCACAACCAGTTGGCCTTGCACCACTTGCGGGGTGCCGTCGGGTAAAATGTCGGCGCGGATGCTTGCCGATACCGGCAGATCGGCGTCGATAGAGCTTTCGTTGAGGCGAAGCGCCAACAAAATGTCGCGGGTAGAAACGTTGCGGGCTTCAATACCGACCGCGCGTATTCCGTCGGCGAGCGGCCGCATCGCTGCGCTCAACCCCCAAGGCCTCGCCGAATTTCCGGACTCAAGCCGAAAGATCACGCCGCCTTGTTTAGGCCGCGTCAGGCTGGCGTTGATCTCATCGAAGGCCCAGCGCTTGCCACTGCGGCGGTCATCAACGACAAGATTGCCATTCTTTAGACCCAGCTCGCGCAGATCGAGGCCGTCAAATCCGGTTGCCCCGGCGCCATCGATCCAAGCCATGATGCCGGCGACGTCCTGAAGATCCGACCGCAGCGTTGCCTGCGGCGTGATGGACTCACCAGGCCGATTTGCAGGCGCAGGCGTTAGTGTCGGCGCGGCGGTGGGGAGTGGTGGCTTGTCGGCGCCGGCGAACACGGTCACGCGGCCATCGGTCTCGATGCGCACCGCCATTTCGGCACCGACGAGGTTGAGGCTCTGCGCGCGCACGTGGCCGGAAAGCAGGCTCATGCCCGACATGCCCACTTCGGCCTTGGGCGCGCTCGCCACCACCGTGCCGTCCGTGTCGCGGACGACGATGTCGCGCAGGCGCAAGGACGTGCGGCCCTTCTCGTCGCGCTCGATTTGAGTGCCGCCGACGACGACGGTATGTTTGCCGCCGAAATTCTCCTCGATTGCCGCCTTGAGCCACGGTGTGGCTAAATCGAGTTCGATCGGGCCGCTCGAAAGCCGCCACCACAGGCCGAGCACCAGAACTGTTGCCACCGCAACAGAGGCCGTCGTCGCCCAGAACAGGCGGCGCATGTATCGGTGGCCCGTGAACCTGACCAGTCCCCGACGCACACTGCCCCAACGCCGGCGGCCCGAACCCTTCGCCGCATGATGATGGGGCGCGTGGCTTGGCGCCGGCGCGAGGTGCTGCTGATGATGATCGTGGTCTTTGCCCGTCATGCCGCTTTATTTTGCCTATGCATGATCTCTTCCAAAGACCGCGTCCCGCTCTCGGGATCATGCATGTGGGCGCCCCTCGTCCAGCGTATCGCGCGTTTCTTGCCACCGGCCGGGCTTTTAGCCGGCAGGAACCGTGACTCGTATCCGTGGAACCCGTTGCGCCCACCCGACGCAAATGGCATTGCCAACATTGACCGGCCGAAAACGACGAAAGGAAGGCATATGGGACGCGAACTTGCCGTGGGCGCCAAGGCCCCTGCCTTCACTTTGGGGCGCGATGGCGGCACCAGCGTATCGCTCAAGGATTTCAAAACCCGCAATCTCGTCCTCTATTTCTATCCGAAGGCCGACACGCCGGGCTGCACCAAGGAAGCCATCGCATTTTCGGGCCTGCGGGCCGCCTTTGCCAAGGCCGGCACCGAAATCCTCGGCGTCTCCGCCGACCCGGTCGCCGCGCAGGACAAATTCAAATCCAAGCACAAGCTCAAGATCGCGCTCGGTTCCGACGAGTCGAAGAAGATGCTGCAAGACTATGGTGCTTGGGGCGAGAAATCGATGTACGGGCGCAAATTCATGGGAGTCATCCGCAAGACATTTCTGATCGACGGCACCGGCCGGATTGTCCGAATCTGGCCGAATGTTCGCGTCCCGGGTCACGCCGAAGAGGTACTGGAAGCCGCACGCTCCTTGTAATGCCATGCTTTTACAGCGGAATCATGCCGCAAGCCCAAGGGCATTTCCGCTTTTTTAACCATATCCGACTGATATCGGCGTGCTGGTCCATGCTCTAGCTCCTGGGGCCGAACCGGCGCGGAGCGTCATGTCCCATTCGTACTACCAGAATGCCGACCCTGCCGGCCGATACGCCCATCCCCGCGCGCAATCGGCTGCAACTGTTTCACGGCACCTGCACCGTGCCCACGGCGACTACACGCTGGTGCATGGCGGACGCCAGGTCCGCATCGGCCCGGTCGCGTTCTGGATCGTGGTTGGCACCTTGGTGGTCATGGGTGTGTGGTCGATCGCCACCGGAACTTATTTCGCTTTCAGCAATGACGTTTTGACGCGCCTGATCGGCCGCCAGGCGGAATTACAATTTGCATACGAAGATCGCATCGCGGAATTGCGATCTCAGGTCGATCGCATCACCAGCCGGCAATTGCTCGACCAGGAGCAGTTCGAGCAGAAATTAAGTTCGCTGATGCAACGGCAGACAATGCTGGAGTCGCGCACATCGGCGCTTTCGAATGATCTTTCGACCACCGGCTCGATCCGGCCTGCCCGCATCGCACCGCCCGTTGAAACGCCGGTCAACAAGCCGGTCAGGCCTTCCCCGATCAACGATACTGTGATCTTCGTCGCGCCGCCCGACCGCGAAGCGCGCCTGCAATCGCGTGATCTGCCGGCCAACACGACCCGTCTCGCCGATCGCCGCAATGCTGGCGGCCTCGAAGGCATTCTGGCGAAGGTTTCGTTCTCGCTCGACAAGGTCGAGCGCCGGCAAGCTGCCGCGCTTACCGATCTCGAAGAGCAAATCGATATCAGGGCGCGCCGCATCCGCAGCGTGCTCACCGATCTCGGCGTGGAGATCGGCGCCGGTTCCGCGACCGGTGGCCCGTTCGTGCCCGTTAAAGCTCCGCAATCGGGCGCCAGCGCATTCGAGCGGCAGATGTACCGCATCAAATTCGCCCGGGCCCAGGTCGAACAGTACAATCACACGCTGATCGCCGTTCCCGTGCGCAAACCGGTCTTTGGTGAAGTCGATATGAGTTCGCCGTTCGGCATGCGCATGGACCCGTTCATGAAGGGCCCGGCGATTCATACCGGCATCGATTTGCGCGGCGACACCGGGGACCCGGTCCGCGCCACCGCCAATGGCAAAGTGACCATCGCCGGCATGAATGGCGGCTATGGTAACATGGTCGAAGTCGATCACGGCAACGGCTTTGCCACGCGCTACGGCCACATGTCCAAGATCGAAGTGAAAGTCGGCCAGCAGGTCCGCATTGGCGAGACTATCGGCCGGATCGGTTCGACCGGGCGTTCCACCGGGCCGCACCTGCACTATGAAACGCGCATCGATGGCGAAGCCGTCGATCCGCAGAAATTCCTGCGCGCCGGATTGCGGCTCGGCGCCGGCGTGCTGGGGAATAATATTTGAACTGTCATTCCGGAACATCGCATAGCAATGGACCCGCAATCCAGACGCAAAAACCGACTCAAGATTCTGGATATTAATGCCAGAACGCCAAGTCTCGATGCTGGCGATTTCCGCCATTTATATAATTTATGACGTCGGTTGTTGAAACTCGTAGTTCGGAAACTCTGGTGTCAGCATTAGCCAGAAAAACCTTATTTGGAAAACGATCAAGAACCGAGGCAAACAATGCCTGATCGTATGGGGGCTTCTTAATATTCCAAATTTCGATCATGCCAGCGAAGACCTGTGACCACGCTTCCGGTCGGATCGCTGATGCTACGATTTCGTCGAAGCCTTCCGTATCCGACTTATAAAAAACTCGCTGTTTTCCTTCTACCCAAGCCGCGCATTCATCGGCGACATCCTTGGTATCGACTATCATTTTAGTATAAGTCGGCGGCATTGCATCAACTGCAAGAGAAAAGTTCCCGCTATTTGTCGAGTCTAAATAGAATTCCATGTTTCCTGAGCTGTTCGAGACTGCCGCCTGCATGGAAATAACTCTGTCGCGAAATGGTTCGAGATTATGAACCAAGCATTCAAAGTTGTGTGGCTCAGGCTCATAGGCAAATACCTTCGCGATTGATGGAATAGCGACAAGCAACTGTCGCGAGAAGAGTCCCATATTAGCGCCCACGTCAACGAGCGTAATGGGCTCCAAGCCAGTGCAAACTCGCTTGGCGAAGTCCAACTCTTCAATTTGCCACCGATGACGCCCCAGCACGATCGGGCACATTAGATAGTCGGCTACCAGTTTTACCGTCGGTTTAAAATTATCACGCCCCCCCCCCGAAGCTTTAGCGGAGAACTATCCCATGGCATAAACTCTACGTTTCTAAGGCCAAACCAATCTCGGCATAGTCGGATGCCAACTGGAACCACCTGACTATACGCTCGTTCCGCTTCTGCTTGGGACATGTCGGGTCTCTCTCAATACTACGACCTTACTTGGTCGTATATCAAAATAGGTTTTGGGCAAAACGCCAAGACACTTCTGGTTTTGGCACTTAGCGAATATCGAGGAGTCATCGACCAATGTCCGTTCTTGGCACCTAGCGGACAATTGCATCATTGCAAAATTTTGTTCGCTATTGGACTATCAGCGGACATGCGGCCTGTTTTATGAGCATACGCCCTGGCCGCTACTCAACGTCCTCAACGCTCTCCGGTCCGCCGCCGAAGGCTTTCTGCGCCAGCGCCGCTTGCATGAAAGGATCGAGGTCGCCATCCAGCACGCCACCGGTGTCTGAAGTGGAAACCCCGGTGCGCAGGTCCTTCACCATCTGATAGGGCTGCAAGACGTACGAGCGGATCTGATGGCCCCAGCCGATATCGGTCTTGGCTTCCTGATCGGCGATCGCCTTGTCCTCGCGCTTCTTCATCTCGGCTTCGAACAATTTGGCGCGCAACATGTCCCAGGCCATGGCCCGGTTCCTGTGCTGCGAGCGGTCCTGCTGGCACTTCACCACGATGTTGGTCGGGATATGCGTGAGCCGCACCGCCGACTCGGTTTTGTTGACGTGCTGGCCGCCGGCGCCGCCTGAGCGCATCACATCGGTGCGCACATCGTTCTCGTTGATCTCGATCTTGATGCGGTCATCGACTACCGGAAAGACCACGACGCTGGCGAAGGAGGTATGCCGGCGCGCGTTGGAATCAAACGGCGAGATGCGCACCAACCGATGCACGCCGGCTTCGTTCTTCAGCCAGCCATAGGCGTTGTGGCCCTTGATCTGCACGGTCGCCGATTTGATGCCGGCGCCCTCGCCTTCGCTTTCCTCGAGCCATTCGACTTTGTAGCCGTGCTGCTCGGCCCAGCGCACATACATACGCATCAGCATGCCGGCCCAATCCTGGCTCTCGGTACCGCCGGCGCCGGCATGAACTTCGAGATAGCAGTCATTGGCGTCCGCTTCGCCTGACAGCAGCGCTTCCAATTCGCGCCGCGCCACTTCGGCCTTCAGGCGCCTGAGGGAGTTTTCCGCTTCCGTAATGGTGGCGTCATCTTTTTCGGCGTCGCCGAGGTCGATCAAGGTGAGTTGGTCGTCTAGTTCCTGCTCGATGCGGCCGATCGCCTTGATCTGATCATCCAACGCGTCGCGCTCGCGCATGGTGCGCTGGGCTTTGGACTGATCGTTCCAGAATGTCGGGTCTTCGGCCGCTTTATTCAGTTCGGCCAGGCGACGCGTCGCGGTGTCGACGTCAAAGATGCCTCCTCAGCAGGCGCACCGACTGCTTGATGTCATCGACGAGATTCTGAGTTTCCGCTCGCATGCTGAATTCCATCGCCGCCGAAGCGGCATGTGAGTCTGTGGGAGGGATTTAACGTCGCAAGGGTGCCGGCGCAACTAGCGCGTCACGCCTCAATATAGTCCGCCGGTCCCGGAACGAACGGCGCGGGCGGCGTCGGGCGAAACACCGGCGCCCCATGCACGCGGGCCGCCATCGTTGCCCTGGCCGCCTTGGTTGTCGAGGCCGATCACCGAATAGCTGTCGGGTGGCGCGGTGCCGGGCTTGAAGGCTTCGAGGATTGCCTTCTCGGTGCCGGGACCGGCGCGCATACCGGTTCTGGCATCGACGCGGATCAGTTTGATGCCCGGGGGCACGCGGAACGGCACTCCTGCCTTGTCGGCGAGCGCGAGCTTGAGGAAATCCTTCACGATCGGAGCCGACAGATGGCCACCGGTCGCGCCATGCGCAAGATGGCGTGGCTTGTCGTAGCCGATATAGACGCCGACGACGATGTCGGGCGTGTAACCGATGAACCAGGCGTCCTTCTCGTCGTTGGTGGTGCCGGTCTTGCCTGCGATCGGCTTGCCGACTTCTTTCTGGAAGCCCGCGCCGGCTGCCGTGCCGCGCAGCACCACACCCTCCATCATCGACGTCATCTGATAGGCGGTCATCGGGTCGAGCACTTGCTCACGGCGGTCGACCAGCGAAGGCTCCGGCTGGTTCGCCCATTTCTTTGCGTCGCAGCCGAGGCATTCGCGCTCGTCATGGCGATAGACGGTGTGGCCGTAACGATCCTGGATGCGGTCAACCAGCGTCGGTTTTACCCGGCGGCCGCCGTTATCGAACATCGAATAGGCCGTGACCATGCGCAGCAGCGTGGTTTCGCCAGCGCCGAGCGCAAACGAGAGATAAGGCGGCAGGTCGTCATAGACGCCGAAGCGCTTGGCGTATTCGGCAATCAGCGGCATGCCGACGTCCTGCGCCAGCCGCACCGTCATCACGTTGCGCGAATGTTCGAGGCCGAAACGCAACGTCGAAGGCCCGTAGAATTTTCCCTCGTAGTTTTCCGGCTTCCACACGCCCATGCCTGGGCCTTGATCGATTTCGAGCGGCGCATCGAGCACGACGGTGGACGGCGTGTAGCCGTTGTCGAGCGCGGCGGCGTAGACGATCGGCTTAAACGAGGATCCCGGTTGGCGCAGCGCCTGGGTCGCGCGGTTGAACTGGCTCTGATCATAGGAAAAGCCGCCGACCATGGCGAGCACGCGCCCGGTCCAAGGGTCCTGCGCCACCATCGCGCCGGAAACTTCCGGAACTTGATGCAGGCGGTATTGGCCTTCGGCCTTGGCCGGCTCGACATAGATTACGTCGCCGGGGCTAAGAACCTGGTCGACCTTGGTCACGGCTTTGCCGCCGCTCTTGGCCCAGCGCACGCCGTCGAGCGGAATAATGCCGACCGCGCGTTCCTTGCTGATATAGCCACCGGGCTCGCGCCCGGGCTGCAAGCCGATGCGAGCCGACTGATCGCTCGAGTCGAGAACGACCGCCAGCCGCCACGGCGCGATATCGACGAGCGACTTGACATCCGCGAGCTTGACGCCCCAATCGCTGGAGTCGGCAATCTTGGTCACGGGCCCGCGCCAGCCTTGTCCTTCGTCGAACTTCACCAGGCCATCGATCAGCGCCTTGCGCGCCATCACTTGCAATTTCGTATCGAGCGTGGTGCGGACAGAAAGTCCGCCCTCGTATAATTTCTTTTCGCCGTAACGGTCGAAAAGCTCGCGCCGCACTTCTTCGGCGAAATACTCCGCCGCAAAAATATGCGTGCCGGTCGCCTTCGTCGTGACGCCCAGCGACGAGCGCTTGGCCTTGTCGGCGTCGGCCGCTTTGATGGAGCCGGCTTCAGCCATGCGGTCGATCACCCAATTACGCCGCTCCATCGCGCGTTCTCGCTGGCGGAAGGGGTGATAGTTATTCGGCGCTTTGGGCAGCGAGGCGAGATAAGCGATTTCCGAAACGTTTAGTTCGTTCACCGACTTGTCGAAGTAGACGAGCGAAGCAGCGGCGATGCCGTAGGCACCAAGCCCGAGATAGATCTCGTTCAAGTAAAGCTCGAGGATTTTATCTTTGCTGTAAGTTCGCTCGATCTTAAGAGCCAGCAGCGCTTCCTTCATCTTGCGCGCGAAGGAAACTTCGTTTGTCAGCAGGAAGTTCTTGGCGACTTGCTGCGTGATGGTTGAAGCGCCCTGGGGGCGGCGGCTGGAGCCGTAATTCTGGATATAGTTCACGCCAGCGCGCGCAATGCCGGTGAAATCAAGCCCACCATGCTCGTAGAAGTTCTTGTCCTCGGCGGCGAGGAAGCCGTTGATCACCAGCTTCGGCACCGCCTGGATCGGAATGTACAGCCGGCGTTCGCGGGCATATTCTCCGAGCAGCGAACCGTCAGCCGCGTGCACGCGAGTCATCACGGGCGGTTCGTAATCCTGCAATTGGGAATAGTCAGGCAGGTCCTTGGAGAAATGCCACAGCAAGCCGGCCGCGCCGGCCACGCCCACCACGAACAAAATGGTGCCGGCTGCGAACAGAAATCCAAGGAAGCGCAGAAGCAGCTTCATGAGCCGTTGTGTCCGCCTGCAAAACGCTGGAATGGCTGCGTTTTATGTTGAAACTTAGGCCGCACACGCTTCCCTGTCATACCCATTAATTGGCCCCTGCCGCGCCACGGGCCAGCCGCGGCGTAAAGAAGGTATCGACCGCCTGCGACACCGCCGTGGCGGTCTTGGCCTGCCAGGCTGCCGAGGTCAAAAGCTTCAAATCGTCCTTGGTCGACATATAGCCGAGTTCTACCAGAACGGAAGGTACGTCCGGAGCGGTCAGCACCTTAAAGCCGGCCGCTTTCACGGGGTCCTTGTGCAAGCGGGCCGTACCTTTGAGCTCGTTGACCAGCGTGCGGGCGAACTGGGACGAATAGGTCTTGGTTTCGCGCTGCGCCAAATCGACCAGGATATTAGCGACATCGTCCGGCTCGGCCGTGAGGTCGACGCCGCCTATCACGTCAGCGCGATTTTCGGCCTCGGCGAGGCGTGCGGCTTCCGCATCCGAGGCATTTTCCGACAGCGTATAGACGGTGGCGCCCTCGGCTTGGCCTTCGCTGCGCGGAATGGCATCGGCATGGATCGAGACGAACAACGAGGCGCCCTGCCCGCGGGCAAACCGCACGCGCTCGGTAAGCGGAATGAAGGTGTCGTCGCTACGCGTCATCGCCACCCGGTATTTTCCGCTGCTCTCGAGCTTGGCGCGCAACGTGAGCGCGAACTGCAGCACGACGGCCTTCTCGAATTCACCGCTCGCAGCCTTGGCGCCGTTGTCGATACCGCCGTGACCCGGATCGAGCACGATCAACGGGCGCGGATCGCCGGGCGCTTTCGGCGCAGCTTCGCTCGGTTTGACGGCTGCGTTGGAATTCTGGCTGCGTGAGGTCCGCGTCTCCAGCGCTGCGGCGCGCGCAAAACTGTCGCGGTCGGTAATGGACATGTCGATCACCAGCCGCGCCGGCTGACCCGCGGCCGCCTCCAGCACGAACGCCTTGTCGACCCGTACCGGGCCCTTGGTGTCGAGCACGATGCGCGAGCCGCCCTGCATGATCAGGCCGTAACGGAACGCCTTCACCAGCCCGCGGCCCTGTTCGCCGGCTTTTTCAGGAAGCTTGAAGGCAACCTGCGGCAAGTCGATCACCACGCGATAAGGATTGGCGAGAGCAAAGGCGGTCACGTCGATCTTTTCGGTGAGGTCCACTACAAAGCGGGTCTGCTTCTCGTCACCGCCGAGCCGCACGTCGGTCGCGGTCGGAAGTGATTCTGCCGCCGCCTGCTTCGGCGGTGCGCCCGTGCGCTCAGCCGCGAGCACCGCCCCAAAGCCAAGCAGGCTGAGCGCCAACGCCGAGACGATGGTGGTATTGCGGACGGTCACGAATCCGACCCTTTCAGCCTCGTTTTACTCCATTGGGAGCGATTTGGCTTACAGGAACTTGGGTAAACGAGCCGTTCCGGGTCGGGTGTGGCTGGCTTGCAAGCTTTCCTTGCCTTCAACGGCCTAGCGCCGTACATAGGATGTGCTGACGGTTATTAGTTCCGGTTGTGCCGCGTTCGGGCCCCCGGCCCGCCAGTCCAGGATCGCCCCCTCGAGGAAGCCGGGCG
>JAYTFS010000135.1:0-11086 GCA_043734185.1 Pseudolabrys sp.
GCTGGAGCGCGACGGGCTGGTGACGCGCACCGTGTTTCCGACGGTGCCGCCGCGCGTCGATTATGAGCTGACAAAGCTCGGTCGTTCACTGCTGGAACCCGTGAGCGCGCTGGGGCTTTGGGCGCGAAAAAATCGCGCCATGATCCAGGACGCGCGCAGCCGTTTCGACGCGGCCAAAAATTAGGGGTGTAAGACTTAAGGCCGCTTGATTTACAGCCGCCATATGGCTTTGCTAAGCGTGGGAATTCCCGTCATCGTTGCAGTCGAGGGGGACAGCAACGTGCCCCGCTATTATTTCCATTTTTCGGATGGGAAGCGCCAATTCACCGATGACACGGGGGTTGAATTGAGCGGCATGGCTGCGGCCCGGGCCAACGCCACCCAACAAGTGCGCGAGCTGAAAGTGGCGATGTGTCATCCCCATGTGCAGGATTTGTCGGGCTGGTCGATGACGGTCCACGACGCCCAGAAGAAGCCGGTCTTCAAGATCGGCTTCGATCAGAGGCCGCCACGGACGAAGGGCTAGGGCGCTTAAGTTATTTTCGCCGCTGAATTTTCCGGCGCCCGGCCTCAAGTTATCCACAGGCGGCAAATTCGAGAAAATAATCCTAGGAAAATAGTCGTGACACCGTGAGGTAGTGGGTACCGACTACCCGCCGTGATGGTGGTGGGGTACGGTTTGGGCATGCTCCACAATTGCGTTTGTGGGATGCCTTCGCGGGCGGGAACGGCCTTGGCTCGATTGCGTTGATGTTCCAGAGCGGCGGCCCTTGCCGCTGCGCGGAGATCAGCAATGCCACACGTCGAACAAGGCCGGATCGTCGAAACCGCGGTAGAAGCGCGCGGCGCGGTGCGCGGAATGCCGGTGCTTTATATGCTTCTATATAGCACGGCGGGCGTGATCGTATTGTTTGCTTTGGTCTATATGTATTTCTTCGCTTGAAGCGGGCGCTGCAAACGCGCACACCTGCTGGATGACGCAGCCTCCGGATCAACCGAGGACCGAGCCGGGCGAACACCCGCGAACCGGACGCCTGCTACAAGGTCTGCTGATCGTCGCCATCATTGTGCTGATCGGGGTGGCGCTGGTTTCGTTCCGCTGACAACGCATTTCTGGAATTTGTGTCGCGCCGGCTTTGAGCCAGCGTTTTGCGTTTTAGAGCCAGGTTAGCCCCATGCGAAAAAAGGAAATCGCGTCAGATTGATGGTAGCTGATTGCGACGCGCCTAACGCTTCTTTTCAACAAACACCGCCGCGCATTCGGGAGACAGTTTTCTGTTAGAATTATAGTAGCGTAGGCATTGCGTGATCCGGCCCACGTCCGGAATTTCCGGGCCGCAAAGCTTGAGTACGTCAGGTCGGCAGGCCGCCTGATCTTCCGGCGTGCCGCGATATTGGTCGCGAGACTGCGCCAGCGCCGGCGAGTCCGCGATAAGCGTTACGCAAATAATGGCCAAATATGAAAATCGGCTCATTGGATATGTCTCCTTGCCGCTTCCGCGGATTAACGCTTGCCATCCGTTTTGGGTTCAACTCTGTCGGGCCATTTTAGCGCGATTCGCCTGCTTGAGCCGCTTCACGCGCCGGGTTTCGACTTTTGGCGTCAACCAACGGCTGAATGTGCTCACGGTCTCGATTTTCCGCTTCGCCGCGCGGCGGTGCTTACGCGGTTCGACAACGGCAGCTTCTTCCGCCACCGCGCTCGCTTCGCCGCTCGCGACAACCGGCGCCCAGCGCGTCAGGTGCCCGCAAGCGATGTGCGGCGAGGGGTGTGCAGCGCGCGTGATGATGCCGACCAGCATGCCGCCGCGCATGACCGGGCCGCCGCTATCGCCGAAACAGGCGCTGGCGCTGATCGAGCCGCTGCGGCGCGGATCGACCAGCGCGTAAGTGCTGGCGGAAACCAGCGTGGCTTCGTGCAGCGCGCCGAAGCTGTACGAGCGTTCGCTGGTGGTGCCGTAGCCGGCGATGGTGAAGCTGTCGCCGCCGCCTTCGCCGATTGGCGCGGCGCTCACGCCCGACAGCGGTGCGGCGAGTTTGAGGATCGCGGCATCGCCCGACACGCTCACCGTGCGGCCGTCGTCGAGAATGGCGCTGCGCGAAACGCTTGTGACTCCAACGGAAGCGCGGCCGGCCAAAATGCGGCCCCGGCCACAATGGGCAGCGGTGACCACGGCACGGCGGGCGATGACGACGCCGCTGCAATTGGCGGCGCCCATCAGGCGCACGGTATAGGAGCCCAACGACGAAGAGGTGCCTTGCACCACGGCGCCGGCCGGTGCCGCCGCCGCAAACAGTAAAATGAACAGCGGCGCGAAGCGTCGCAGCATGGCAGCCCCCAACCCCCGGTGCCACAGCGTAGCGCGGCCGGCGAACGATGGGGAATACGACCTTGAGCGCCGACTGTGGAAAAGTTTGTAGTCATCGGCCGCAGGTTGTGGGAACCATCGGCCTGATTCAACGTTACAAAGAGGCATATTCCACGGCGCAATGAGGTTGCCCATGCCTGCAGAGCGTCTCCCGCCATCGCAGCGCGACCCGATTTTCGGCCACGCCGGCGATCCGCGCGTTGCCGCGAGCATCGTGCTGGCCGGTATCGTCGCGGCGCTGATCGGCGGCGTGTTCATGGCCATCGGTCCGCAACTCAAAGACAAGCCGGTTCGCGCCATCAGCGCGCGCGGTGACGCAGTTTGCGAAAACCAGACCTGGCCCAGCATCGACCAGCGCTGCCTGGTACGGGCAAATACGGAATCGACGGCTAGGGCGGCGCCCGCGAAAATCGAAGACGACGCCAAGCTGTCGCCGCTGACAGCGACTGGCGCGCCGGTAAAAATTCAGGCTGCGCCGCAGGAAGCGACGGTCTCTCCGTCGCCGGATAATTCCGGCGCGGCGTCGCATGTCGCCGGTCCGCCGGCGCGCACCGATGCGACTGTCGGAATCGCGAGCAACGACCCGCAGGAATTTCAGCAGGAGCGGATCGTCGAGCCGCGCAGGCGGCCACATCGGCAGCCTTTTCCATTTGGCCTGCCATTTGGATTTAGATTCTAGGGCGCGATCGGCGAGTTAAACTTTTTTGCCGTTTCCACGACCCAATCGCGGTAGATCAGCAGCGGCGTGACGCCCGTTAGTCCGCCGCAGCCTTCCTCGTCATTGGGCGCGGTTGACCAGCTTACGACCCCGATGATCTTGTCGCCGTCGAAGGCGGGCGCGCCGCTATCGCCAACGCAACCGCCAAGGCCTGCGCGCAAGCCGCGCGTCGCATTATCATAGAGCCGGATCTGCAACGAGCCAGGCTTGCCGGTGACGCTGAGCTTGGCCATGCGCGGCTGGCCGAGGCCATAGGCCGTGCGCGCGGCGGTGACGCCGAAGCCGGCGATGGTCAGGCTTTCGCCGGCGGCCACCCGGCGCGGCGGGGCCAATGTCGCCGGCACGACGATGTCGGGAAGGGGCGCTGCAAGCTTGAGCAGCGCGAGGTCGGCGGTGGCGCGGCTCGCGGCGTAATTTGCGACATTGAAACCAGGATGGCGCGCAACCGAGCGCACGGTGATCGATGAGCCGGTCTGGAACGTCTTGACCTGATAATCGACCGGCGCGGCGACGCAATGCGCGGCGGTGAGCACCAGGTCGCGGGCCAGCGCCGTGCCGGTGCACAGGTCGCCGCGCCCATCCACGGTCATGACAATCGATCGCGCTGCAAAACCTGCGGCCGGCGGCGCATTGCCTGTGAGCGCCAGTGAGGGCGCGCAAAGTATCAGCCAGACTAATGCGGAAAGGACGCGGGGCATGCCCTGCGAACATAGCACATGAGCGCACTTTTATTGACAGCGCCGGCGGTCTAGCCGCTTTCGTTGGCCGAGGCCAAGGCCTTTCTGCGCGTGGAACATAGTGACGACGACGATCTGATCGCGGCGATCCAGTACGAATTGAGTAAGGTCGCACTTGATTTGCGCGCTGATGGAGCACGCGCATGACGGCGCGGCGGTTGCCGAAGTTACAATCGAGCCCTGGTGGCGCAGGCGATTGGCTTATGCGTTCAGGTTTCCGGGGGTGAGCGAAGTCTAAAAGCAAAAAACCCGGGCCTTGGCCCGGGCTTCTTGTATTCATTCGCTGCGGCCAGATTGTTACGGCCAAAAGCGCCAGTTCGCGCCGAGCCTGAATGTGTGGATGTTGGCGCCCGCGTCGCAAGCGCCCACGCAGCCTTGGGTGGTGAAGTAATTTTGTGAGGTCAGCGATGTATAGAGATACTCGCCCTTCACGCTCAGACTCTGCGTGACGCCGACTTCCAGGCCGCCGCCGGCGGCATATCCGGTGTGGGTTTTGGTTTCGTCAGCAAAGCCCGGGCCGCTACCGGTCGCGCCGGCCCACGCAAAGCCGCCCGTCCCGTAAACAAGGACGCGGTCCCAAGCATAACCGAGACGGCCGCGCGCCGTTCCAAGGCTCGTAACTTTTACGTTTGAGCCGGCCACTGTTCCAGAGCCGTTGATGCCGGCCCAATCGTAATCGGCTTCAATGCCGAGAACCCAATTGCCAAATTGAAAATTGTAGCCGATCTGTCCGCCGACCAAGCCGCCTGAGATCGTAGGATTGCTGCTGCCGAGGGTGGGAAAGAGTCCGCCGGCAACTGTGCCGGTGCCGTAGCCGCCGTTCACGCCGATGTAGAGGCCGCTCCAGTTGTACCCAGGCGCCATCATCGGGGCGCTGGCGGATCTCATCGGCATATCCGCCGCGCTCGCGGCATTCACAAAACCGAATGCGGTGATGGCCGCAATCAAGCTGGCAAACTTTTTCAAGCGTCCTCGGCTGACGATTGACTTTGAATCAGGAGCGGGACCGTACCCACCTATTTGCCTGAATATGTATCATTTCTGCCACTTCTGCACAAAAAAATAGCGGTAGTTGCATATAAAAACGGTGTAAACCGCCCATAAAAATGGCGGATAAGCGCAGCGACACCGAGCACTTCAAATTGTGACAAGCGCCCAAGCTGCGCCCGTCTAACGGCATGACAGCAAGCTTTTCTCGAGACTCGCCATGGCAGGCGGTGCCAATGCCACCTTATGGTTCTGCGGATGCAGACGGTTGGCTGCGCGTCACATTTCCGGGATTGGACGACTCGTTTTGGGTCTCGGGTCGACCGCAGCACTCTTCGGCGACGTGGCGCAGTGGGCGATGATCGTGCTCACAGCCCATTTTTGTGGACGCAGTATCGAGAAGGTGGCGAGGATATTGGCGAGGAAATAGACCGGCGTGCTTGGTGTTAGCGGCGACAGGAGCCACACTCTGCGCAATTATCGCGGAGTTTCCCATGGACGTTTTCGAAGCCGTTGCCTCGCGCTATTCCTGCCGGGCATTTCTGCCGACGCCTGTTTCCGAAGCCACCATCCGCGACATCGTTGAGCGCGCGGCGCGCGCGCCGTCGGCCGGCAACATGCAGCCGTGGCGGGTCTATGCCATTGCTGGCAAGCGCGTAGAGGAACTCAAGGCCTTGCTGGCGCCCCGCATGGCCACCGAACTGCCGAAGGGCGAGGGCACCGACTACACGATCTATCCCGAGCCGCTGAACGAGCCGTACCGGACGCGGCGCTTTCAGGTCGGCGAGGCACTCTACCAGTCGATTCATGTCTCACGCGACGACAGGCCCGGCCGCTACCGGCAATACGCCCGCAACTATCAATTCTTCGGCGCCCCGGCCGCGCTGTTCTTCGCGCGTGAAAAGGCGCATGGACCGGCGCAATGGGCCGACATCGGCGGCTATCTGCAAACGGTAGCGTTACTGGCGCGCGGTGCCGGCCTGCACACCTGCCCGCAACAGGCCTGGGTATCGTACAATCGCACCGTGCGCGACTTCCTCCAACTTCCCGAACACCTCATGATTTATTCGGGCATGGCCATCGGCTACGAAGACAAGGCCGCCCCGATCAACGGCTGGCGCTCCCCGCGCGAGCCGCTCGACGCCTTTGCCTCGTTTGATGGCTTCGAAGCCTAATCAAGGCTTTATTGCGCTGAAACATTCAGTCCGCGTTCACCGACGCGCTATTACCTTCCCTCACATGCCGGTTTCCCGACTTCTCGATCCAATTTTCGGCTAAGATCGCGCCGCGTCAAACCGAGCGGAGAATTTAGCCTTGCGCCTCCTCGTCATCGAGGACGACCCCGACCTTAATCGCCAGCTCGCGACCGCGCTGACCGATGCCGGCTACGTCGTCGATCGCGCGTTTGACGGCGAGGAAGGTCATTTTCTCGGCGAGTCCGAGCCTTATGATGCGGTCATCCTCGACATCGGTCTGCCGAAGATGGACGGAATTTCGGTGCTGGAATCCTGGCGGCGCGCCGGGCGCGCCATGCCGGTGCTCATGCTTACGGCGCGCGACCGCTGGAGCGACAAGGTCCAGGGTTTCGATGCCGGCGCCGACGATTATGTTGCCAAACCCTTCCATCTCGAGGAAGTGCTCGCCCGCGTGCGCGCGCTGCTACGCCGCTCGGTCGGCCACGCCAAGAGCGAATTCGTGTGCGGGCCAGTGCGGCTTGATTCACGCACCGGACGCGTCGCGGTCGACGGCAATCCGGTCAAACTCACCAGCCACGAATATCGCCTGCTCTCTTATCTGATGCATCACACCGGCCGCGTGGTGTCCCGCACCGAACTGGTCGAGCACCTTTACGACCAGGATTTTGACCGCGACTCCAACACCATCGAGGTGTTCGTCGGCCGCATCCGCAAGAAACTCGGCGTCGATATCATCCAGACCGTGCGCGGCCTTGGCTATCTGCTCAATCCCCCTGATGCGCGTTGACCGATGCGGTCCAACTCCCTCGCGCTGCGCCTTTTTCTGTCGGCCACCGCCTGGGCGGTGGTCATCCTGCTGATTACCGGCATTGTGCTTTCGTCGCTTTACCGCCAGGCGGTCGAGCGCGCCTTCGACCGCAGGCTCAGCGTTTATTTGCGCACGTTGATTGCCGATGTCGCATCGCCGGATGAGCCGGCGGATAAATTTCCGCAGTCGCTCGGCGAGCCGCTGTTCGAATTGCCGCTGTCGGGCTGGTACTGGCAGGTGACGCGGACCGATCCAGGCAAGACCGATGTGCGCGCCTCCCGTTCGCTGTGGGACGGCGGCTTGCCGCATCTGCAAGACCTCGGCATCGTCGCGAGCGTGAACGGCTCGCGTGAAGGCTACGTCGCGGGTCCTGAGGATCAAAAGTTACGGCTGGTCGAGCGCAATATCGATCTCGGCGATGAAGGTCATTACCTTGTCGCGGTCGCAGGCGACGCCGCCGAAATCGCGGACGAAACCCGCTCCTTCGACCAGGCGCTGATCGTCACGTTTTCGGTTCTCGCCGCGGTTCTCCTCCTGACCACCATGTTTCAGGTGCGCTTTGGTCTAGCCCCGCTTAAGCGCATCAGTGACAGCCTTGCCGCCATCCGCTCCGGCAGCGCCGAGCGGCTCGCCGGAAAATTTCCGGAAGAGATCGCGCCGCTGGCGCGAGAGACCAATGCGCTGATCGACGCCAACAAGGAAATCGTCGAGCGCGCACGCACCCATGTCGGCAATCTTGCCCATGCGCTCAAGACGCCGCTGTCGGTAATGGTGAACGAAGCCTCTGCGCGCGGGCGCGACCCATTTGCCCTCAAGGTTCTGGAACAAGCCGACATCATGCGCGACCAAGTCGCGCGCCATCTTGAGCGTGCGCACCTGGCGGCGCGGCTCACCGTGGTTGGAAGCATCACGGAAGTGGCGCCGGTCGTGAACGCGCTGGCGCGGACGATGGAAAAAATTCATCGCGAGAAAACATTCGCCATCGAAGTTCATGCCGATGAAAAAGCGCGCTTTCGCGGCGAACGGCCCGACCTCGAAGAGATGATCGGCAATCTAGTCGACAACGCCTGCAAATGGGCGTCGTCGCGGGTCATGATCGAAGTCGTGACGGAGCGTCCCGATCCGGCCACTGCCAATGAAGTCGTGCGCATCGTGGTCGACGACGACGGCCGCGGCCTGTCTCCGTCCGAGCGCGAGCAAGTGGCCAAGCGTGGGCAGCGCCTGGATGAAACCAAGCCCGGCTCCGGCCTTGGTCTTTCAATCGTTGTCGAACTCGCTGGCCTTTATGGCGGCGGGTTGACGCTTGGCACCGCGCCGATCGGCGGCCTGCGCGCCGAACTGGTGCTGCCGGCGGGCTAAATTTTACGCCGCCGGACTTTCGCCCCAATCGCCCCCTCCCGATAGACCGATCGTTAAGCCAGCCCAGCTAGCTTTGGCTTGTAACGCTTTAGTTCCGAGGGTTCCCATGTCCGCTTTCAAGTTTGCCGCCATCGCCGTTATCGGTATCTCGCTGTCTGCCTGTGCCGGCAGCCCGGATGGATACGGTCCTGGACCGAAGGAAAACACCGGCACTCTGGTGGGTGCGCTCGGCGGCGCCGCGATCGGCTCGCAATTCGGTGGTGGCGCCAGTGGGCATGTGGCAGGGGCTCTTGTCGGCGCAGGCCTTGGCGCCCTGATCGGCAACCGCATCGGCGCTTCCCTCGACGACGAAGACAAACAGCGGGCCTATGCCGCGCAGATGGATGCGCTTGAGCGCGGTCCGTCCGGCGCTCCGACGTCCTGGCGGAATCCGGACTCCGGCCGCTATGGCACCATCGTGCCAGGTCCCGCCTATCAGGATGCAGGCCGCAATTGCCGTCAGTTCACCCACACCATCTATATCGATGGCCGGCCGCAGACCGCTCGCGGCACCGCCTGCCGGGGTCCGGACGGCACTTGGACGGCGATCGGCTGACTCCGTTAAATATGCTTAATAAGTTGTTAACGCGCGCCGCGTTATGAATCCGCTACGTCTAAACACGGATAGATCCGGCGATGGCGGGCGCCGACACGATCGAACGGCTGTGGCACTTCTTGCGCGAGCTTTCGCCTAAGGCACGGTCGCTGCTGATCGGCGAACTCGAACGCAGCCTGTTGCGCGGCGACGACATTGCCGGCACCGATCTTATTCTCCAGGGATTGCGCCAGGTCGTGCGCGACCAGCGCGAGGGCCCCCCCCGCATCAACAATGCCGCGCGCCTGTTCTTCAAACCGCTCGAACCGTTTCTGGTCGATGACCGCGGCGACCACAATCACCCCGGCCGTATCGCACGCTCATCGCTTGAAATGTTGTGGACCTGGATTCGCCGCGATCTGCTTCCCGAAGACGCCAAAGTCCTGGCCGATGAGGTGAGCGAAGCTCTTCTCGCCAACGACGTTGCAAAAGCCGAGCACATTACTCGCGGGTTCCAGGATCGCGTTGTCATCGTCATGGAGACGGCCTTTGAGGCAGCTGCCTTCGACGAAAAAATACGTCAGCGCATGCAGGCGCAGATTGGTACGCTACGCCCCAACGAAGACGCCTCGGCACTCAAATGCATACTCAACGGGCGCGACATGCTGGCGAGGGTGGCCGCGCATCTTCCGCTCCGCATCGGCAATTTGGCCGGCGCAATGTTGGACGAATGCAAACAGTCGATCGAAAATGCCTCGACGCAAAACGGCGACTTGTTCCTGTACGCGCTGCTGACGGTAATGAGCCGGCTGGCGGCGCCCTGGCAATTGATTCGTCTTGGAATTAAGGCTGCCAGCAGCGACACCGCCGCGCGCGTTGCCGAGACGCATTACGGCGTGGCGGTCACCATCGCGCTTGCCGATCTGGAGCGGATGGTCGGCGAATTGCGTCACGAACTGCACAGCGGCCGCGGCGTTGCGGTCGCCGCATTGCTCAAGACCATCCATGACTCGGCGCGCGGCCTGCGCACCGAGCTCGAACTGCCGGTCGACAGTACCTGGGGCCGGGCGATCAGTGGTCTGCGCGCCCAGATCGCCGATCTGTTGCGCACTGAAATTGAATCCACGCCGGACCGTGTCCGGCGACTGTTGCGGCCGCGTCCGTCGACCGAAATCGCACCCAATTCAACGCTCGATCCCGACGAAGTAGCGGAGACCGAGGCGTTCGTTGAATTTGTCGGCGTATGCCGGCTTTTCGCCAACGAACTCGCCATCAATGAAATGACGCAACGAATTTTCGCCGATCTCCAGCAGTATCTCGATGGCGGCATGCGGGCGCTGCTCGATGGCGTGCGCCATGCGGGGTTGCCCGACCGCAGGTTCCGCCAGTCGCAGGTCGATGCCGCCGTGCGGCTTTGCGCCAAAGTGTTCGGGTCTGATTACGCCTCGCTCTTGGGAAAAGCAGCGGAAGTCGCGCGGGCGCCGGAACGCGTGGCGATGCGGGCCTGATAACCTGGCATCGTTGAACTTCGCGGCTGGCAAAGCGGGTCGTTTCGTCTTATGACCCGGGCAATGACCCGCAAACAGCGACGCCTCATTTTGATCGGCTCAAGCCTGGGCGTATTGGCGCTTGCCGCCGCGCTGGTGCTCAGCGCGCTGCGCGATTCCATCGTTTTTTTCAATTCGCCGACCGATATTGTTGAAAAGCATCCGGCGACTGGTACGCGCATGCGCATCGGCGGGCTGGTCAAGGCCGGCAGCCTGCAGCGCGGCGACAACTTGCAAATCCGCTTCGATGTCACTGACGGTAAAAGTGACATCGCAGTGCGCTACCAGGGCATCGTGCCCGACCTGTTCCGGGAAGGGCAGGGCGTGGTTGCCGAGGGCAAGCTTGAGACGGGCGGCATTTTTGTTGCCGATACCGTGCTCGCCAAGCATGATGAGCGTTACATGCCGCGCGAAGTGGTCGACGCCTTGAAGAAAACCGGCCGCTGGCAGGAGGACGAAGGAAAAGCCCCAGGAGGCCCGCCGAAATGATAGCGGAGCTTGGCCACTATGCCCTCGTGCTGGCGCTGGCGCTCGGCCTGATTCAGTCGATCGCGCCGGTGATCGGGGTCGCGACCCGCGATGGTTCGCTGATGCGATTAGCGACTTCTACCGCCGTAATGCAATTCGCCTTCGTCGCGCTGTCATTTCTTGCGCTGACGATCTGCTACGTCACGTCCGACTTCTCCGTCGTCAGCGTGTACGAGAATTCCCATTCGAAGATGCCGCTGATCTACAAGATCACCAGCGTCTGGGGAAACCACGAAGGCTCGATGCTGCTGTGGGTGCTCATT
>JAYTFS010000136.1:0-4468 GCA_043734185.1 Pseudolabrys sp.
TGCTGCGCCTCTACCAGCCGCCAGCAAGTGCCGGCAAGCGAGCGGGCATCAGACGACAGCGCGGCGGGCGTCCAGGTACTGGATGACATTCATAAGCCCGGGGACGGTCTGGATTAGCGCGAAAGGCTCGGCATCGAGCGCGGTGTTACGGTTCTTGAGCCAATTCGCCGCGACCGCGTCATCGCCGCCAACGATCGCATCAAGTGAACGGTAGAGACGAACGAACAGGACCGCGAGCTCGAACGACTTCTGCCCGCGCTGGAGTATGTAATCTCCGCTGCGCATACGCGAGACGGTCGCCTCGGACAGACCGATTACGGTCGCGAGCGCCCTATTCGTCAGGCCAAGCTGGGTCGCGGCCCTGAGCGTGGCCTTGGTTAGAACGGCGGCCTGGTCGGCCGCGGATATCGGTCGGGGTCTGGCTCTAGGCATGGGAGCCTCCATTTCTGTAGCAATATTATACGATAGAAATTGCTAAGGAAAGGAAAATCCCAGTCGAACTTTCGGGACGTTTTGGGAAGCCTAGATGGCGATAAATGCCATAAAATCGGCACTGCCCTAGTTGGCGCTGGCTGCTTAAATCGTGCGGAGAGGTTGGATCCCAGTTCCTCTCCCTCCGCCAGTCCTTCCGCGACCAACATTCTCTGCCGACTTCGAGCGCGCCAAGAAGCCCAATAACCGCGCAAATCACTCGCGTTGGATTGGGCAGCGCACGGCATACGGGTGAACTGCGTCATTCCCGGCATCTCCGACACCGCGCAGCCTCGGGCCGAAATGAGCGACGACCAGCTCTATGCCGCGGGCGCTCGCATCCCGCTCGGCCGGATAGGGCAACCGGAAGACATCGCCGGGGTCGTGGCGTTCCTGCTCGGCAGCGATGCAGCCTATATGACCGGCCAATCGGTCGCTGTGAATGGCGGCGCCATCATGATTCCATGACGCGCGCGATCACCCGCGTAGCAATGGAATGACCTTTGATCCGAACAGCTCGATGCCCGGCAGCATCGGACTGAAGCGGGTCATCACGCAATCGATCCCGATCGCCCGGTAGCGGCGCAGGCGCTCTGCCAAAAGCTCCGGGGTGCCGACGAGGCCCGCGCCCAGCGCATTCACCATGCGGTCGCGATTGTGAGCCGTGCCTTCCTCGGCATCGGCAAGAGCCTCGGCCTCTTCCTGCGTCTCGCAGACGATCACCTGCGGATTGATGGCGTAGCGCAGCCCACGGCCGAATTTTGCCGCCCGTGCGTCCATGTCACGCACATCCGCAGCCATGCGCTCGATATTAGCTTCGAAATTGCGGTAGCCGGGCTTGTACTCGGCGAACCAGAAGTCGCAGTGCTCGGCCACGAGACCTTTGCCGTCCGGCGCGCGGCTTGCGGCATAGATCGGCGGCGACCGCCGCCGCGGCCTGGCTACAATTTCGCCGGCATCCGGAATGACGACCTTGCCTTCGGCTCCGGTCAGCGCCGCCCGGACGTGAGCGCGGTAGAACTTGCCCTCGAAATTGAAATCAGAATCGGTCCAGAGTCCTTTCAGTACCTGGATGAATTCGCCCATCCGCGGATAGCGTTCGGCGTCGCCGATCCAGGTGCCGTTGCTGAACAGGTCGAATTCTTCCTGCCACCAGCCGTTGACGATGTTGATCGAGAAGCGACCGCCGCTGATCCGGTCGAGGCTCGATCCCATCTTCGCGACGACCTGCGGTGTGATCATGCCCGGATG
Organism: Pseudolabrys sp.; assembly: GCA_043734185.1. Classification (GTDB taxonomy): domain Bacteria; phylum Pseudomonadota; class Alphaproteobacteria; order Rhizobiales; family Xanthobacteraceae; genus Pseudolabrys. Next base: position 1,723 of record JAYTFS010000136.1, read on the forward strand.
AACGGCGACCATGAGCTCGATGCGCTTGGTTACCATCGCAAGCGCGGTGGCAAGCACCCAGGCATCGAGATCGGGACCGAGATAGCGCTGGGCGATCAGGGTGGTATCGAAGCCAAGCTCATCGGCACGACGAATGACGTCGCAGGCGAATTGAAACGCCTCGTCCGGCCCGTCGGTGCCGTGCTCACCCGCTTTGAGGTGAGCGACGGCGCGATCCATTTCCGGCTCGGGCCGGATGGTGTGGGGCAGCGGTGTCCAGATTCCAAACTGCATTCCGGATCTCGGTGGCACAGCGCAACGTCAGCAGGCAACGTGCCTACAAATTGGTATAGTTCGGCGTCTCCGCCCTTGCTAGCGTATGCCAAGCTGCGGCACCGGCGCAGCTGAAAAAACACCTGGAGCGCTCTTCCATGACAGATATCGCCTTGCAAATTTTGCGTCGGTGCAAAGCTGTCGTTTCGGCGGCGATGGTTCTATTTGTAGTTCTCATTCCCGGCGCCGCGCAATCGCAGACCAAGATCGTTGCCGGCATGGTCGCTCACGGCCCGCCGCAATGGCCGCAATATATTGCGATGGAATTTGGCTGGTTCAAGCAGGACAATATCGAGTTGGAGCTGCTGGGCGTGGGCGGAAGCGGAGCGCAGCAACTTGCCGGCGGCTCTCTCAACATCGCCCACAGCGGATATCCCGATTTCTCGCGCGCATCGCTTCGCGGTGCGCAGCTGAAGATCATCATCAACGACATCGTCGCCTCGCCCTATGCGGTTTTCGCCAAGCCGCAAATCAAAGAGATCGCCGATCTCAAGGGCAAAACGATCAGCATCGGCGGCGTCACCGACGTGACGCTGATCTATATCAAAGCATTCCTGGCTTCGGCTGGCTTGAAAACCGCCGATGTCGACTTCGTTTACGCCAAAGCCGCGGGTGATCGCTTCTCGGCTTTGGTCTCGGGCGGCGTCGACGCGACGATTTTGAATCCGCCGAGCTACTTCAAGGCGGCAGGGCTGGGCTACACCAACCTCGGCGAGACCGCACCGCACGTCAAAGATGTTCCGTTCACCGTCTGGGCGGCCAATTCTGACTGGGCTGCAAAGAACCGGGCGGCATTGACGGCCTTCGCGCGCAGCTACAAGCGGGGTGTCGAATGGCTCTACAATCCTGCCAACAAGCAACAGGCGATCGATATCCTGGTCAAACACGCCAAGCAGGATCCCAAGGATTCGGCATTGGCGTATGATTATCTGATCACGAAGCTCAAGCTGTTCGGCCTCGACGGCAACGTGTCGGACGCGACCTACGAGAAGATGGCGGAAGGGTTGGTCGAGCTGGGCGATATGAAGAAGCCGTTCCCGCCCAAATCTGCGATCTTCGACGGCAGCTTCGTTCAGCAGGCCACCAATTGATCGCCTCAGATTCCAGGCCGCGGATAGGGGCCGTTTAGATATGGCGCAGACTGGCAGGCTGGCGCAACGCGTCGCGCTCATCACCGGCGGAGGTGGCGAGATCGGCACCGCCATTGCGCGACGTTTCGCGGCGGAAGGGGCTGAGGTCGCGATCGCGGACATCGTGCTGGCAAAATCGGAAGAGACCGCCCGAGCCATTGTCGAGAGCGGCGGCCGCGCCTGCGCGCTTCAAGTGGACGTCGCCGACGAATCGAGCGCCAGAGCCGTTGTCGCCAGTGCAACCGAGGCGTTCGGCCGGCTCACCACGCTCGTGAACGTCGCTGCCGCCGTGACCCCAGATGGCACGGTCGAGACGCTGCCGCTGGAGGAATGGAATCGTGCGATCGGCGTCAATCTCACCGGCGCCTTCCTGATGTGCAAATACGCCGTGCCGCAGATGCGGCGCGCGGGCGGCGGCAGCATCATCAACATCGCCTCGCAACTCGGCCATCTCGGAGTGCCGCTGCGTTCGCCCTATTGCACCACCAAGGCGGCGCTGCTGCATTTCACGCGGATCCTCGCCATGGATCACGCCGTCGACCACATCCGCGCCAATACGATCTCGCCGGGCTTCATCTTGACGGAGCGTTCGAGCCACCGCTCCGGCGGAAAGGAACAGGCGAGTGCCAAGATGGGACCGCAGCATCTGCTCAACCGCCCCGGCGAGCCGGAGGAAATTGCGGCCGGCGCGGCCTATCTTGCGTCCGACGATGCGTCCTTCGTGACTGCGGCTGATCTTTTGATCGATGGAGGCTACGTCGCGTTCAAGGGCAAATTGGGTTCTAACGGCTTGCCGACCCTGGCCTGACTGAGCGCCATATTACCCACGCATGCTGCGACCGGTAGAGATGCGAATTATTTTATTTCCAGCTGAAGACTTCGACGCGTCTACGTGCTTCCCCAGAGCTTCCCGGCTGGAGTCGTGGGGAAGCAATATCTCACCAAATATTTGATAGTAATGATGAATTATCGGATTTTGTTAGTTGATACCGCTATTCCCCCGATAGCGACCGGATAGCGGACATCATCTTTCGTCCGCTTCGTGCCAAAGGCCAACAGGCGCACTCGGTTTTCCATACCGCCTTTTCTTCGGCGATCCATTGCACCATGTAGATCTTCGCTGACCTCCGCTGCATGATACAACTTCATCCGGAGGACCGGAACGTGGCAACGGCATTTGAAGAGGTCATTGGTGTCCGCGAGGCCTTTGGTGGGCTCAAGCCACCGCCTAAGGACGAAGTCACGATTGCCGGCGCCGACCCCGTCCTCTCAACAAGATTCAAGATCGGAGAGACCTGTGCCGC
>JAYTFS010000137.1:0-2260 GCA_043734185.1 Pseudolabrys sp.
GGCCCAAAGGGGCATTCAAGATGACATCACGACGACAGTTTCGCCGATCGGTCCTGCTCGCGGGCGCACTGGCGCTGGCGGCCTTCTCGGCGACACCGGCCCGCGCCGACCGCTGCGACGACGTCGCCAAACAACTCGCCAGCCAGATCGACGGGGTAAAGGTCAGCCTCAAGGCCCGCAACATCGTCTATCTGACGCATCCTGCCACCAAGGAATTTTCGATCGGTTGCCGCGGCCAGAACTATTCGCTCGAGCTGTTTGCCAAGACCGAGCGGAAATTCAAACCGGAGTTTCTCGAACTGGTCGCCAAGGCCGGCGCCCTCGTCTTCACCATTCCAAAACCCGACGTCTCGACCGGCTCGACCCGCTGCTTGAAGCGGATGGGAATCCTGCGCGGCGACAAGGTCTCGATGCGCTTCCGCCGGCTCAACATGGAATGCACACGCACCAAGACCGAGGCGTCGATCGCGGTGACGCGCGGCAAGGACGAATAGTCCCGCGCACGCGAAAATCCGCGGCATTCTAATGAAACCACGAGCCCCCCATTCACCATTGGGCGGGATCGCCGGCTGGCATTCACCAATCATTCGCTTCAAACCCTCCAATGTCGGAGGCAACGAAAAGGATGGTTCCGATGGATATCTCTGCCGTACCCCCGCCAGTGCAAATCAAGTTGCCCGAACCCAGTGTGCTCAAGATCGATGTAAGGCCACCTGATGTACAGAACGGCGCCGCCGCCGACGGCACGCGCACGCCGCAGCCGACGGTGCTCGCTGCCCTGCCGCCCGGTCAGGGCACGCGGATCGACCAGCTCGCATAAGGGCCGCTAGCCCTGCTGCCAGACCGGACGTAAACGCCGCAAGTTTGCCGAAAAATTTCGCGATCATGGGTGGCCCCGGAGACCGGGCCAATGCATGATCGCGACATGCGTTTGCGTTATCGCCCAGTGCCGGGAGTTTGGTGAGGGGGACACATGCCTGAAAGCAAGACCTATACGGGCGGCTGCCATTGCGGCCAAATCCGGTTCGAGTGCACCACCGACATGGCCATGGTGACCGCCTGCAACTGCTCGATCTGCACCAAGAAGGGCCTGCATTTCACGTTCCTGGCGCCGAAGAGCTTTCAGCTCCGCGCCGGCGAAGACAATCTGCGGGAATATCTCTTCAACAAGCACGCCATCCGCCATCAGCTCTGCCTGGATTGCGGCGTCGATGTCTTTGCCCGCGGCACCAAGCCCGACGGCAGCGACGTGGTGGCGCTCAACGTGAGCTGCATCGACGGCATCGAATTGTCGAAGCTGACGATGACGGTGATCGACGGGCGGAATCGTTAGCGATAAACGCGCCGCATGCTCGGCCTTACCTCTCCCATTGAAGTCGGATATATCCGACTTCAACCGATTTGGATGCCCAACTCGGGTAAACCCGAGTTGGGTGGGAGAGGTCGCGAGCATCTTGCGAGCGGGTGAGGGGTTAAGGTCTATCGAGAGGCCGTAACCCCTCACCCGGATCGAACCGGACGATGCTTCGCATCGCCGTAGCGATCCGACCTCTCCCAATGGGAGAGGTGAAGCAGGGGCCGCAGCTTCCTACACATCCAGCGCCTTGTAGCGCCGGAAAATCCCGTCCTCGTTGAAGGCAATCCGCCGCTCGCTGGCGAGATAGGCCTTGATGTTCGGCCGCGCGGCCACCCGGTCATGCAACTCGACCAGTCCGGGAATATGCTTCTCAAAGGCTTTCATTCGCTTTGGAAAGGCGTAGCGCAGTCCTTCCACGATCTGGAAGAGCGACAGGTCGATATAGGTCAGGCGGCGGCCGGTGACATAGGCGCCGCCATTGGCCGCCAGCAACTCCTCGAAATAATCGAGATATTTCGGTACCCGTGATTTCCAGAATTCTTCGGTGCGCTTTTTCGCGGGCGCCTTCTGTTCTTCGTAATAGAGCGACGGGCCGAGCGGATGATGGGTGTCGTGAACTTCCAGCACGAAATCGGTAATGGTCAGCTGCAGCTGATGCAGCAACAGCTTGCCGGCCTCCGCCTTCGGCGCCAGGCCGTGGCGCGCGCCGAGGTAGAGCAGGATGTTGGCGGTGTGGCCGATCACGAGATTTCCCGCTTTCAGGAACGGCGGCGCGAACGGCGGCGTGCCCTTCCCGGCCGCCATCATCTTCATCATCGCGCCCGTGCCGTTGCCGCTGCGCGCCACGTCGGTATAGGCCGCACCGGCCTCCTCCAGCGCGAGACGGACATATTCACCGCGGCC
>JAYTFS010000138.1:0-4131 GCA_043734185.1 Pseudolabrys sp.
AACAGGTGCGCTTGCTTTCCGCGTGCCCGAAATGCCTCGGTTGCACCGACTGCGCCGGCGCGACATAGTTCTCGATCCGCTCTTTGGCGTGGCCGTGCATTACCGGATTTTCAATGCAGATTGTATCAATCGGCGCATTCCAGCACCGAGAACAGCGCGGCGCCCTCGTCCAGTTCGCGCCACATCGGCGGTAACGTCTTGCCAGGCGGTGGCACGCTCAACCATCGCACGCCGCTGTTGCAAAGCCGGGTGCAAGGGGGGTGCATCACGGCGAGCATATCCCAACCGTCGTACAGGATGTCGCGCACGTCGCCGACGATGTGCTTGTTAGCGCGATGGGCCGCCGGCTCAAGATCGCAGGACCAAGCGTCATGACCGCGACGCGCAAAGGCGCGCCGGACGGTGCCGGATGATTCACACGCAACGAGGATGCGAGCCATTAGGGGGTATCCGAGTCGGCTGCACACCAACGCGCCAGCCATGATCATTACATAGCGCATTATGCGCTATGTCGTCAAGCGTCAATTCACCACGAAAAAGCGGCCCGCTAAGGCCGCTGTGACGTGCCGGGCGCGATGTAGCGGCCCGGGGATTTAAACGCATGAGCGAGGCCGGCTAGGCCGCCTCGCCCATCATCAAGGGCTTGTTGCAGTCGCCGCAGATCAAAGACGCATCGGCCTTGGCCCATGCCTTGAGGCCGCAATCCTCGCACTCGAAAGCCGTCTTGCTGGCGTTCTTTTTCGCGCGGGCCTTGGCGGCCTTCTCGTCGCTATCGTTCCAAAGATCGCCGAGCAAGTTGATCCCGCCGCCGAACTCTTTGAACTCCAGGTCATAGGCGCCGCCGTCGATAATATAGTGCGAAACCGACTGGCCGGTTTCCTTCCCGCCGGGCGCGGCCGTCGATGACGGGTGCAGCCCGAGCTGCTTCATTTTGGTACCCCATTCCTTATTGTGGTATCCGCCGCGCGACGGCTTGCCGAAATGCTGTTGCCAGATGTGCGCTTGCTCGTGCACGAGCGTCGAGAGGGTCGCGCGCTCGTCGCGCTCCGGGAAGTGCATCGGGTTGAGCGCGATCTCGTCGGTAACGGTGGAACCGTCGACCGAGCCGAACCGCTGCGGAGCGAAGTAGCCATAGGCGCCCCTATGCCGCTGCACTAGCGTAATCAGTTAGTTTTGCGCCGTAATACTTCACGGATTTTTCACGCATTCAATCGTGAAACGGCGTGAAATTCTCCCAAATCTGCCGAGATCGGGCGGGGGCGGAAATGCGGGAAGTACTTATTTTAAAGGGGCTTTAGTGGTGGACGCACAAGGGATCGAACCTTGGACCTCTCCCGTGCGAAGGGTGCGGGGCGACGCACGTATGTAACAAAATCAATAGGTTACAAGGTGGTTCGCGCGCCATGCACGGCCCATGCACGGCGGCCTCCAGCGCGCCGTCTGGCGGCGGAAGGCGGCGGCGAGGGCTCGGATGGCATACTGAGCGCAACGAGGTTCGGTCGCCGCGTGGCCCCGCTCGACTCGCGGCACGGCCGGCAGAAGAGCGCCTTGGCGAGCGTGTGGATCGGCTGGTCTCGCGGCCACACGACATCGCGCAGGTTCACGCGATCGCGATGACGACAGGCGCGGCACTCGACTTCGAGCATGGTGCAGCCAGCGTCAATAGCGTGGCCGATAATAGGCGACGGCTCGGCCGGGCCACCGATGAATTGTCTGGTGTTCCATTCCTCGCACCCCAAGAGATGGCGCGGCCAGATAGGCGGCGTGTCCGCTTGACCAAATCTGCATGCAGGCGCTCGGTGCGCGCGAGTTCGCGGGCATAATGCTTGCGGTTGCCGCCCGACAGGGGCATTTGGATGATCCGTGGGGACATCCTCTAGTCTATCGCCGAGAGCGCGTCAGGCCCAGCCGCTAGGCTTTGTGGACGCCAATCGAGACTCGGCTAAGGGTTGGTCTACGACGCCTTTCGCTTCCGCGCGATGACCTCGATTGGCACCTCGGGCACAACAAGATCATCGAGCGAAACTTTGAGGGTGTCGGCAAGCTTGCGCAGAGTCTTAACGTCGCCGGTCTTTGCGCCGTTCTCGATCTCCGAAAGAAACCCCTGCGCAATGCCAACGCGCTCGGCGAGCGCCGCTTGCGTGATGCCGGACTTTTTCCGGTAGAACGCCAGCGGCGTTTTCGAAGCCAAGAGGTCGTCCATTTCCTCGGCCGTAAGAATCTGCTCTTCGCCAGAACCAAGGCGGGCAATCTGACGGCTTGCGATGGCCACGTCGGCGGCATCTTCACCGGCAGCGGAAACCAACTGATCGTATTCTTTGCGGGCAAGGATCACGATATCTTCTCCTTGGGGGGTCTTTGTCATCACGGGCATCTGCGTTGCTCCTTAGTCGTAAATCCCGCCGCGCGGGCCAATGTCGAGAATGGTGATAGTGTCGGCCGTTTCGCGGAACAGGACGCGGAAATCTTGGACCCGCAACCGGCTGGCATCAACACCGACCAGCGACTTGACGTTACGGGCTTGGGCGGCCGGGTTCTCTGCATATTGAACGATCTTCGCCTTAATCAGCTTCGCACGGTTTGCGTGGCGGATCATGGCGCGGGCTGCGGTCGCTGTGTAGAGGATCGTCTTCATGACCGGCTTATCTCATAAAGAGATATTTTGGTCAATCTCTTTATGAGATAATTCTGCGTGACGCCGACGCGAATACAAAAAGACCCGCTCGGGTCTCCCCGGCGGGCCTCTTGAGCGGGTCGCCCCCGGCTCGACTTGATGGTCGTCTTTAGGCGTAGGATGCTCCGAGAACGCGAAGGGTTCTCGCTCTTTTTAACCTTGCCCGGCGGGTACGAAAGCCGCCTCTATTTACGTTCTCAATTCTCAGGTATTCGTTTTTCAGGTTCCAATGATCAGGCGGTGGTTACAGCTTCATGGTGTGGCCCTCCATGCCGTTCCTTCACTCAAACCAACATAGCCTTCAGGAGGCCCCGCACATGCCCATTCGAGTAGCCCTTAGCGTGGCCCTCCTGATCGCGTTAAACGCGCCAGCGACCGCCGCATCGGTCCTGCCGCCCAAGCAATCGTTCGCCGCCAACGAAGACATCGCCCCGATGAAGGGACGCGTCGGCGTCAAGGTGACTGAGGGACGGCTGGGGAGTGAAATGTTGGTGTGCCCCGAACCGGGGCTGCTTCGCATGGTGATCAAGGCGAAGGATCAGCAGAAGGGCCAGACGATGGCCGCGAACATGGGCTGCTTCGATCTCAACAAGGGCGACAAGATCGAGATCGTGGATCGCATGCCCGCCAATGACGAGCCCGCGAGCCACCTTTGCGTGAAGGCATCGCCGAATCAGAAGGCGTGCCGCTGGATTCTCAACGTCGGGATCAAGGCCGACTGATCAGGCCAAGAGCCCGATCAGCCAGCGCAGAACGCCGAAGTTGTTCGCCGTGACCGAGACAAAGGTCGCCGCGAGGAAGATGAAGACGGCGGTTCTCATGCTGCCATCGACAGCGGTTAGCCGAATGGTGAACCGGCCGGGCAAGTTGGTGCGGACATGGGAGAATGAGCCGTACACCGTCTATGACGATACGGCGGTCAGATGAAGCGCGGCATCGAGTCCGCGCGCCTGCGAACCCAAGTCTTCGACGTGGCCCCATACACCGCCCGGCACACCGTCTCGACGCAGCTAGTCGTCGAGGGTGTCCATCCGCACAAGAAGGATCAGATACTCGGCCATGCCGCCGACGACATGAGCCGGCACTACACGAACATTCCGCAGACCCCGTTGATCGAGGCAATCAACAAACTGCCGACGATCCCCGAATGGCTAGGCCAGGATTGGATGACGACGCCGGTCGCATTGGCCGGTCGCCGAAGCGGCGCGAGCAGCGGCGTGAACAGCCGGGGAACACCGTGCACGGCTCATGCACGTATATGCCCGGATGTTCCTACCCCGTTCTACCCTTCGACGCCCTTCAAGGGTCTTTGGTATGCCAGAAGATAGTCTAATTATTCAATGATTTTAAGGGCTTCTCTGGTGGACGCACAAGGGATCGAACCTTGGACCTCTCCCGTGTGAAGGGAACGCTCTCCCGCTGAGCTATGCGTCCGGGATTTCGGTGAAAAACACCGG
>JAYTFS010000139.1:0-11376 GCA_043734185.1 Pseudolabrys sp.
TTCGACGACCGCATCACCGGCAGGCTCGATGCGTTCTCGCCCGGCTCGAAGAAAATCCACGTTGACATCGATCCATCCTCGATCAACAAGAACGTCAAGGTTGACGTCCCCATCGTCGGCGACTGCGCGCATGTGCTGGAAGACATGCTGCGGCTGTGGCGCGCCAACCCCAAGAAGCCCGAAAAGAACGCGATTGCCGGCTGGTGGAAGCAGATCGACAAGTGGCGCGGCCGCAAGTCGCTCGCCTATCGCCATTCCAAGGATGTGATCAAGCCGCAATACGCCATCCAGCGGCTCTACGAGCTGACCAAGGACCGCGACACCTACATCACCACCGAAGTCGGCCAGCATCAGATGTGGGCGGCGCAGTTTTATAATTTTCAGGAGCCCAATCGCTGGATGACCTCCGGCGGCCTCGGCACCATGGGTTACGGCCTTCCGGCTTCGGTCGGCGTGCAGCTCGCGCATCCGGATTCGCTGGTGATCGACATCGCCGGTGAGGCCTCGGTGCTCATGACCATGCAGGAGCTATCGACGGCGGTGCAGTACCGGCTGCCGATCAAGATTTTCATTCTCAACAACCGCTACATGGGCATGGTGCGGCAGTGGCAGGAACTGCTGCATGGCGGGCGTTATTCGGAGAGCTATTCGGAAGCGCTGCCGGATTTCGTCAAGCTGGCCGAGGCCTATCACGCTCACGGCATCCGCTGCGAAAAGCCAGGCGATCTCGACCGCGCCATCAAAGAGATGATCGATGTCGACAAGCCGGTGCTGTTCGACTGTGTGGTCGACCCGAAAGAAAACTGCTTCCCGATGATCCCGTCGGGGCGCGCGCACAATGAAATGATTCTCGGCGACGCGGCTGAAAACCTCGATGACGCGATCACCGAGGAAGGCAAGGTGATGGTCTGATGAACGCTCCCACCACAAGCCACTATCCGGCCGCGCCCACCGCGCAGAAGCCGGAAACGCACACGCTCTCGGTTCTGGTCGACAACGAACCGGGCGTTTTGGCGCGCGTTATTGGCCTATTTTCAGGTCGCGGCTACAACATCGAGTCGCTGACGGTTTCGGAGACCGAGCATGCCAAGCATCTGTCGCTCATCACCATCGTCACCACCGGCACGCCGATGGTGATCGAGCAGATCAAGAATCAGCTCGACCGGCTGGTGCCGGTGCACCACGTGGTCGACATGACGCTCAGTGGGCGCTCAATCGAGCGCGAACTGGCCATGGTCAAGGTGAACGGCAAGGGCGACAACCGCGCGAAGGCGCAACGCATCGCCGACGAGTTTCATGCGCGCACCCTAGACGATACCGCCGATACCGTCGTGTTCGAGATCACCGGCAAGAGCGAGGAGATCGAGAAGTTCGTGGCGCGCATGCTGCCGCTGGGCTTGGTCGAAGTCTCGCGCACCGGCATCGCGGCCATCATGCGCGGGCCGGAGGGGATGTGAGCCGGGCTTGTCCCGGCGGCATATAAAATCTAGAAGCAGCACGAAAAATCGAAGGCCAAAGGCCGAGCAGGGGTAAGTAACATGCGTGTTTATTACGATCGCGACGCCGACCTGAACCTGATCAAGGGCAAGAAGGTCGCCGTCATCGGCTATGGCAGCCAGGGCCACGCCCACGCGCTCAACATGCGCGACAGCGGCGTGAAGGACGTGGCGGTGGCGCTGCGCAAGGGCTCGCAAGGCATCAAGAAGGCCGAGGGCGAGAAGTTCAAGGTGATGGAAGTGGCGGAAGCCGCCAAATGGGCCGACGTGATGATGATGCTCACGCCCGACGAATTGCAGGGCGACATCTATCGCGAAAGCCTTCACGGCAACATGAAGCAGGGCGCGGCGCTGATGTTCGCGCACGGCCTCAACGTTCACTTCAACCTCATCGATCCGCGCCCCGATCTCGACGTGCTGATGATCGCGCCAAAGGGTCCGGGCCATACCGTGCGCTCGGAATATCAGCGCGGCGCCGGCGTGCCGTGCCTTGTGGCCATTCATAAGGACGCCTCGGGTAACGCGCATGACCTTGGCTTGAGCTATGCCTCGGCGATCGGCGGCGGCCGCGCCGGCATCATCGAGACCACGTTCAAGGAAGAATGCGAGACCGACCTGTTCGGCGAGCAGACGGTGCTGTGCGGCGGTCTGGTCGAGTTGATCAAGGCCGGCTACGAAACGCTGTGTGAGGCGGGTTACGCGCCGGAGATGGCTTATTTCGAGTGCCTGCACGAAGTAAAGCTGATCGTGGACCTGATCTACGAAGGCGGCATCGCCAACATGAACTACTCGATCTCGAACACCGCCGAATACGGTGAATATGTTTCCGGCCCCCGCATCATCACGGCGGAAACCAAGGCCGAGATGAAGCGCGTGCTCAACGATATTCAGTCCGGCAAGTTCACCCGCGACTGGATGCTGGAGAACAAGGTCAACCAGACGTCGTTCAAGGCGACCCGCGCCAAGCTCGCCGAGCATTCGATCGAGCAGGTCGGCGCCAAGTTGCGCGAGATGATGCCGTGGATCAAGCAGCGCGCGATGGTCGACAAGAGCAAAAACTAACCGCTTACTTTTTGGCGATCTCGCTCGCCAGCCACCGCGCGACTTCATCCGCCGAACTGCCGTTGGCGGCGCGCGCATTGGCCGCGCGCATGACATCGACCGGAATGGCATCCATCAGGCCTTTAAGCGCGGCAATCAGTTTTTCGTCTTTGGCGCGGCGCGGCGAAATGAGCAGTACCGCGTCATAAGGCGGTATGGCGTGCTTGGGATCGTCGAGCAGGATAAGATTGTATTTCGCGATCTGGCCATCGCTGGTATAGGCCGAAATCACATCGACCTGGCCGGACGCCAGCGCCGGATACATGAACTCCGGCTGCATCTGGCGCTGGGCACGGAATTGCAGGCCGTACGCATTGACCAGCGCCTTCCACTCCGGGCGCGCGAAGAATTCATAGTCGCCGGCAATCGTGAATTGCGCGGCGTTGGTCGCCAGGCCCGAGATGGAGCGGATGCCGAGCGTTTCGGCTTTGCGGCGCGACATCGCCAACGCGTAGGCGTTTTCGAATCCAAGCCCGCCGACCATGCGGATGCCATGCGTCGTCTCCAGCCAGTGTGATAATTCGCTCAACACTTGCGCGCGCGGCAGCACGTCACTGCGATGCATGCGATTGGCCCACAGCGTGCCGGAATAATCCACGGCAACATCGATCTCGTTGGCGGCGAGCGCATCGAAAAGAACATTGGAGCCGAGACCCTGGCGTTGCGATGCGGAGAGGCCGGAGGCCTGCAGGCGGTCCTTGATCAGCGCCGCCAACACATATTGTTCGGTGAAGGTCTTCGCGCCGATCACATAGGTTGCCGGTAGGCGTGTGAACCCAGGCACCAGGGCGGCCAACGTCACCGCCACAATGCCAAGCGCGCCGATCGTGATGCGAAATCGGCTGCGGCGGCGCACGCCGGCCTCGATCAAGGCCAGCAATTGATCGACGGTGAGCGCCAGCGCGGCGGCGGCCACGCACCCGAAGGCCACGAACACCCAGTTCTGCGTCTGCAAGCCGGTGAAGATGTAATTGCCGAGGCTGGTTTGACCTATTGGCGTTGCGAGAGTCGCTGTGCCGATGACCCAGACGGCCGACGTGCGGATGCCGGCCATGATGACCGGCAGCGCCAGCGGTAGTTCGATGTCGCGCAACAGCCGTCCCGGCGTCATGCCGATGACGCGGCCGGCGTCGCGCAGGCGCGGATCGACGCCTTCGAGCCCCGCGACCGTATTGCGCAGCACCGGCAACATCGAATAGAGCGCCAGCGCCAGCACGGAGGGCAAAAAGCCGAGCGCCGAAAAACCCTTGCCGAACATGCGCTCGGACAAGGCGGCCAGCGCGAGCAGCAGCGGGTAAAACAATGCCAGCAGCGCGAGGCCGGGGATGGTCTGCACCACGCTGGCGAAGCCCAATAGGCTGGCGCGCAAGGCCGGGCGGCGGACGGAAGCAATCGCCAAGGGCAGGCTGATGCCGAGACCCAAGGCGAGTGCGGTGAGGCTCACCAGCACATGGCTTCCGAGGTAGTCCGGCAGCCGCTCGAAGGCGTCGGCAAGCCTCGAATCCAAAAGACGCGCGTCGATGCTCATTATTTCCGATGATGGCACGTGGGCAGGCAGCGCGGAACCCGCGATTCCTGAACCGATATTCAGCCTATCTCATTGGTCTGCATCAAAAAAATAGCTTGCCGCGGTCCGTGCCATCTTGAAATGACCATTTAATTACATTCTTATGAAGGTAGGGTCCTGCGCTGGAGTAAAGCGTATTCATTGCCGGGCAGGGCCGTCCGCTGGCCATGCTGTCCGCCGCTTCCACTTTGCTTAGCCGCCTCGCATTTCCCGAGGCTACTTCCCGTCGCGATTTTGCAACACTTTTCTTGCTCGCCACGCTGCACATCGCGGCGATTGTCGTCATGGCGGCGACCGAACTCGACGTCTCGACCAAAATAACTTTCCTGCTGTTCTGGACGCTGCTGAATTGTTCGTGGCTCGCAGTCCTGCGGCGTCCCGCGACCGCGGCGCTGCTGTCGCTCGCCTTCGTCATCGGGCTGATCCTGTTGTCGCAGTTCAAATACGACAAGCTCTGGATGACGGCGAACTTCGTCGACGTGATGGTGATCGACCAGGATACCGTGGCATTTCTGCTGGGAATCATGCCGCGGTTACGCTGGCAGATTCTGCTTGTCGCGGCGATCGCGGTTCCGCTGCTGGTGCTGGTCTGGTGGATCGATCCGTTTCGCGTGCGCCTGCGCAGCGCCTTGCTTGGAGCGACGCTAGGCCTCGGCGGGCTGGTGGCGATGGCGGCCGCTTACCCGACCGACCTGTATGGCGAATTCTTTGGCCGCGACTATGTTTCGAAATTCGCCCGCTCTGGCGTGGAGTCGGTTTACGAACTCGCGACCCACGGACTTCTGGAATCGGATGCCACCGTCACCGGCCAGTTGAAAACAGTGCCCGCTGCCGCCTGCAATCCAGCCGGAAAACTTCCGCACATCATTTTGCTGCACGATGAATCGAGTTTCGACATCACGGCGGCGCCCGGCATCAAGGTGCCGGCCGGCTACAAGAACCATTTTCGCTCGCTCGACGGCGCATCGCGCCAGTTGGTGGTCGAAGGCGCCGGTGGTCCGAGCTGGTTCACCGAATACAACGTGCTCACCGGATTGTCGGCGCGCTCCTACGGCCGCTTCGCGACCTCGGTGACCCGCATTGCGGGCGGGCGAGTGGCGCGCGGGCTGCCGAGCGCGCTCTCGCGCTGCGGCTACAAGACTTTCAGCCTCTATCCGTTCTACGGCCAATTCCTGGGGTCGCGCAGCTTCCAGACCACGGCCGGCATTCAGCGCTACATGGACATGGTCGACCTAGGCACGCGGAATTTCGAGGCCGACAGCTTTTATTTCGACCAGGCCGAAAAGATTATCGCGCGCGAGCGCGGCAATGGTCCGTTGTTCCTGTTCGTCTATACCGTGTTCAACCATTTCCCGTGGGATGCCCGCTTGCGGCCCGAGTTGACGCCGAACTGGCGCGATCCCGGCAATTCGCCAAAGATCGACGAATATATCCGCCGGCAGGGCATGACTGCGGCCGACTACGCCGCCTTGCTCAAGCGGCTTAAACAGGATTTTCCGACCGAGTCCTTCTTGATCGTGCGCTTCGGCGATCATCAGCCGGAATTCGGCTATCGGATTATCGAGCCGGCACTCGACGAAGCGGCAATCGCGCGCCAACTGGAAGCATTCGATCCGCGCTATTTTACCAGCTATTACGCCATCGATGCGGTCAACTTCAAACCGGTCGATATGACGTCGGCGCTCAACACGCTCGATGCACCTTATATTCCGTTGGTGGTGCAGGAAGCCGCCGGCGTGCCGCTCGACCCGTCCTTCGCCGAGCAGAAGAAGATCCTGCAGCGCTGCCAGGGCAAGTTCTATCATTGCGCGGGCGGCGCCGAAGCGCGCCGTTTCAACCGGCTGCTGATCGACGCCGGCCTGATCAAAGGGCTATAAAGGCTGCATGAAGATGCAGGCCGCGGCCGTCGTGCTGAGCGATGTTTCGGTTGGATTCCGGCTGGGCGGCGGCGGTGTCTACACCGCGGTCGAGCGCGTCACGCTCAACGTTGCCGATGGCGAGTTCGTCGCCATCGTTGGGCCGACCGGCTGCGGCAAATCCACGCTGCTCAATATCGCCGCCGGATTAATCCCGCCGACCGCGGGTCGCGTCGATATTTTCGGCGAGCCGTTGGTCGGGCTCAACCGGCAGGCTGGCTATTTGTTTCAGGCCGATGCGCTGTTTCCCTGGAAGACCGCGCTGGAAAATGTCGCCATCGGGCTGGAGACGGCGGGGACGCCTTCACGTGAAGCGCGCGCGCGCGCGCAAGACTGGCTCAAGCGTGTAGGATTGAGCGCATTCGGCGATCGCTATCCGCACATGCTGTCCGGAGGCCAACGCAAGCGCGTGGGCCTCGCGCAAGTGTTGATCCGCGACCCAAAAATCCTGCTGATGGACGAGCCGTTCGGCCCGCTCGACGCGCAGACCCGCCAGATCATGGGCAATCTGCTGCTCGATCTGTGGAACGCCGACCGCAAGGCGGTGCTGTTCGTCACGCACGATCTGGAGGAGGCAATCGCTCTGTCCGACCGCGTGGTCATTATGTCGGCCGGCCCGGCGGCGAGCATCATCGGCAACTGGCTGGTGAAGCTCAAACGCCCGCGTGATATTGCCGAAATCAAGCTCGATCAGGAGTTCCGCCTATTGCACCGCGAAATCTGGCAATCGCTCAAAGCCGAAGTAATCAAGGGCTACGCTCAGACCGAAGGGGCCTGATGCATGGGGAATTTTATTGCGGTAGAATTGTTATTGATGTGACTGCCAAGAAAACAACAGGGAGGATTTAATGTTTGGACTACGTCATCTTATCTCGGCTGCGGCCGGCGTTCTTATGCTGACCGGTTCGGCCTACGCTCAAACTCCAATATTCACGATCTCCTCGACGACGATCAAGGACGGCAACTTGATGCCGAAGAAAGTCGCGGACGCCAACAAAGCCAATCCGAATTGCGTTGGTGAAAACGTCTCGCCGCAGCTCTCCTGGACCAACGTGCCGGCCGGTACGACCAGCTTCGCGCTGATCATGACCGATCCGGAAGGCCGCGGCGGCCTCGGCGTCGACCACTTCCATGCCTACGGCATCCCGGCTTCGGTGACTTCGTTCGCCGAAAACGAGTTGAGCGCGGCTTCCGATAAATATGTCGGCGGCATCGGCACCAACAAGGCGAACACCTATTTCGGCCCTTGCACCCCGCCAAACCAGACGGCGCACCATTACACCTTCGTCCTAATTGCGACCGATCTGGACACCAAGGCGCTGCCGGCGGGCCTGACCCGGCTTGAGCTGCTTGAAAAGCTGACCGGCCACACCAAAGGCACGACCGGCATTGTCGGACTGTTCAAGAATCCGCTCTGAGACTTCGCAGAGCGCATACAACAAGGGGGAGCGTGATCCATGTCTAGAATCACGCTCCTCTTTTTACAGGTCGGCGTTGCCATCGCGGCCTTGGCGATGTGGCACGTATTTTCGAGCTATCCGGTGTTCGGCAAGATGCTGCTGCCACCGTTTTTCTTTTCAAATCCGCTGGATGTCGCCAAACAAGTTATCGCCTGGTTCGCGAGCGGCGTGATCTGGAAGCATCTCTGGGTCACGCTCATCGAGGCGATCCTGGCTTTCGTGATCGGTTCGACCGGCGGCGTGCTGGTCGGTTTCTGGTTCGCGCGCCAGCCGCGCACCGCGGCGGTATTCGATCCTTATGTGAAGATGGCCAATGCCCTGCCGCGCGTGGTGCTGGCGCCGATATTCACATTGTGGCTGGGCCTGGGGATCTGGTCCAAGGTCGCGCTCGGCGTCACGCTGGTGTTCTTCATTGTCTTCTTCAACGTTTATCAAGGCGTCAAGGAAGTCAGCCCGACGGTGCTGGCCAATGCGCGCATGCTCGGCATGAGCGAGCGGGAGTTGATGCGCCACGTCTATTGGCCCTCAGCGCTGTCATGGATGTTTTCATCGCTGCACACGTCGGTCGGCTTTGCCGTGGTTGGTGCGGTGGTCGGTGAATACCTTGGCTCCGCAGCGGGGCTTGGCTATCTGATCCAGCAGGCGGAGGGCGTATTCGATGTCGCCGGCGTGTTTGCCGGCATGTTTGTGCTCGCTACCTTCGTCATCGTGATCGACATGCTGGTGACCATTGTAGAGCGCCGCTTGCTGGTATGGCGGCCAGTGGCTGAGACACGGGCCTGAGTAGCCAAGCCGCTAGTCAGCCCTGTCGCGCTGGCTTATCTTGCCCCCGAAATGGCCGGTTCCATGGCCAAGTTTCGCAAGGGAGGATTTCATGCCCACAACGATATTCAGGCGGCTGGTCACGTCGCTCGCGGCTTTGGTGCTGTCGAGCGGGTTGGCATTCGCACAATCCAAAGTAACGATCGCGGTCGGCGGGGCGGCGTGCCTTTGCTATTTGCCGACCATGCTGGCGCAAGAACTGGGCGAGTATAAAAAAGCGGGGCTTGATGTCGAGATCGTCGATTTTAAAGGCGGCTCGCAATCGCTTACCGCGGTGATCGGCGGCAGCGCCGATGTTGTCTCCGGCTATTTCGATCATTGCGTCAATCTCGCCGCCAAGAACCAGTCGCTAGTGTCGTTCGTGGTCTATGACCGCTATCCGGGTTTTGCGCTGACGGTATCGCCTGCGCATAACGCCGAAATCAATTCGATCAAGGATCTTGCCAACAAAAAGGTGGGCGTGAGCGCACCCGGCTCCTCGACTGACTTTTTCCTCAAATACATGCTGAACAAGAATGGCGTGGACCCGAATTCGGTCGCCGTGATCGGTGTGGGGCTGGGCGCGACCGCGGTGGCCGCGATGGAGCAGGGCAATATCGATGCCGCCATCATGCTCGACCCTTCCGTGACGATACTGCAAAGCAAGAACAAAAATCTAAAAATCCTCAGCGACACGCGTACGCAAAAGGATACTCAAGCCGTGTTCGGCGGCGATTATCCCGGCGGCGCGCTCTACACCAAGGCGGACTGGATTGCCCAGCATCCGAAGGAAACCCAGGCGCTGACCACTGCGATCGTCAACACGCTGGCCTGGATCCATTCCCACACGCCGCAAGAGGTGATGGAAAAGATGCCGCCGAATCTCGTCGGCCCCGACAAGGCGGGCTATTTGGATGCGCTGAAGAACACCATCCCGATGTATTCAACCACCGGCAAGATGGATCCGAAAGGCGCGGAAGCGGTGCTGGCCGTGTTCAGCCTGTCGTCGCCCGATGTGGCCAAGGCGAATATCGACGTGACCAAGACCTACACCAATAAATTCGTTGAGGCGGTCGGCAAGACCACAGGAATGAAATAGTTCTGACGTCAGCCTTGAAATTGAGTGTCGACGGCGCGGCGGGGGATTTCCCTGCATACGGCGGGGGCAAAACCCCGCCGTGTCCATTATGGTCGATGCCATGAACCGAGCGGCTTGCCTTTATCGCATCGATCGGCTGGATCTCACCTTCGAGCCCAAGCCCTGGGCCTTCGCGAATGAGCGGCGCGCGGAAATCGACGACTTTTTTGCAAAATTGCAGCGAAAAAATCCGGCAATTTGGAATGGCCGGGTGTTGCTGATGCACAGCCACGCCATCGAAGACGGCGTGTTCCGCGGCGCCTATCTCGAAACGAATTATGCGAGTCTCGCTGCCTGGGGTTATTGGGGCAGGCCGGCAGCGGCGGTGCAGGATTGTTTTGCGGCCGCGGCGATCCTGTCGGCCGACGGCGCTTATCTCCTCGGACGTATGGCGCCGCACACCTTTAACGCCGGGCAAATTTATTTCCCCGCCGGCACGCCCGATCCGAGCGACATCGCCGATGGCAAAGTTGACCTCGAATTCAGTGTGCGGCGCGAGTTGAAGGAGGAGACCGGGCTGGATGCCTCGGAATTCACTGCCGAGCCGGGATGGACCGCCGTTGTCGATGGAGGGCTTATCATCATGATCAAATTGTTCGAGTCGGATCAGAGTGCTGAAGCGTTGAGAACGCGTATTCTCGGCCAATTGGCAAGCGAGCAGCGGCCGGAATTCTCCGAAATCCGTATTGTGCGTGGTAGCGCCGACTTCGACCCCGCGATGCCCGCCTTCGTCACGGCCTTCCTGGCGCAGCGGTTCGCCGCGAGATAGACTGCCGTCATGAAACTCACCAACCTCGCCAAGCGCTTTTGCATCGACAAGCCGAACAAATTTCGTTTGTCCGAGCACGATCCTGCCGAGTGCTGCGGCCTCGCGCCGGACAAGAGCGAGGCCAAGGCGCTGCTGGCCAAGGGCATCGAGCGGCTGAGCGACCTTCAGGGAAAACTTTACGCCGACGGCCGGTGGTCAGTGCTGATAGTGGTGCAGGCGATGGACGCTGCAGGCAAGGACAGCCTGATCGAGCACGTTATGAGCGGCGTCAACCCACAAGGCGTCGATGTTCGTTCGTTCAAGCAGCCGAGCGCGGAGGAATTGAAGCACGACTTTCTGTGGCGCATCGTGCAGGGCTTGCCGGCACAAGGCCGCATCGGTATTTTCAACCGCTCGCATTACGAAGAAGTTCTGACGGTACGCGTGCATTCGGAATTTCTCACGACCCAAAAGTTGCCCAAGGTCGGCAAGGATATCTGGCAACAGCGCTTCGAAGACATTCGGGCTTTCGAGCGTCACCTGACGCGCAACGGCACGATGATCCTGAAATTCTTTCTCAATGTGTCGCGCGAGGAGCAGCGCAAGCGCTTTCTCGCCCGCATCGACGAGCCAGCCAAGCGCTGGAAGTTTTCCATGGCAGACGTGGCCGAGCGCAAGCTCTGGCCGAAATATATGGACGTCTATGAAGATATGATCCGGCAGACCAGCAGGCCGGAGGCGCCGTGGTTCGTTGTGCCTGCCGACCACAAATGGTTCACGCGGCTGGCGGTGGCGGGCGCCGTGGTGGATGCGATGGAGAAGCTCAACTTGGAATTTCCGCGCATACAGGGCAAGGCGCTCAAGGAGCTTAAAATGGTGCGCAAGGCATTGAAGGCGGAGAAGTCGTAGCTGCCGCGTCTGGCAGGCATGCTGACCTAATCGCCGAAACGCTTGATTTTGGTTGCCGCTATCCGCTAGAAGCTGGCTTCTTGAATGCGGTTAACGCGGACTTTACTTAGGTCTACGATCTTGGAAGTCGAAACGAGGGCGACGAGGCAAATGTCGACGCGGCAGACCATCTGCGCGATCGGACCGGCGGCCGCAGGGCCTGCGCCGGTTGCCTCCCTCATTCTGGGAACGCTGCTTCTC
>JAYTFS010000140.1:0-7765 GCA_043734185.1 Pseudolabrys sp.
TTCCAGGAGGTCGTGGAAGAGCTTCATATTGAGCTCGTTGTCCTCCACGATCAGGACGGTCTTCGGCATTTTACCCGCCCCAATTGTCCCCAACGCGTAGCCGCCTGGCCTCGCGCGGCGTCGCCAGGCCGCGCGCGGTCGGGCATGATCGGCACGGTAGGGCCGAAATCTTACGGAAAGGCAAACTTTACCGATGAAAACTCGCCCTCTCGCCGCGCAAGAGGCCGCGGAAGCCCTTTCAATTCAGGCGCTTAGCTTTATCGCCGGGGATGCCGAGCGGCTCGGACGCTTTCTCGCGGTGACCGGCATAGGGCCTGCGGAGATTCGCGCCGCCGCCCGCGAGCCACGGTTCCTGACGGGCGTCATGGAGTTCCTCGTTTCGGACCATAAGCTAGCCGCCGAATTCGCCGCCGAGGCCGGCTATACCGCTGCCGACTTGGCCAACGCGTATATTGTGCTCGGCGGCGAGCCTTGGGAGCGGGAAATCCCGTGAGCTTCTGCCGCGATTGTCTGGCGGATGTGCCCGCGGCAAAACGCTGTCCGGCATGCGGCTCACCTCGCCTTGCACGCCACGCCGAGCTGGACACGCTCACCATCGCGCATGTCGACTGCGATGCCTTCTACGCCACGATCGAAAAACGCGACGACCCCGCGTTGATCGACAAGCCCGTCATTGTCGGCGGGGGTAAACGCGGCGTGGTCGCGGCCTGCTGTTATGTCGCGCGCACCTTCGGCATCCGCTCGGCCATGCCGATGTTCGAGGCGCTCCGCAAATGCCCTAACGCCGTGGTGATCCGGCCAAACATGGCCAAATACGTCAAGGCCGGCCGCGAAGTGCGCAAGGCGATGTTTGCGCTGACTCCCTTGGTCGAACCGCTATCGATCGATGAGGCTTTTCTCGACCTCACCGGCACGCAGCGGCTGCACGGCATGAGCGCCGCCAAGGCGCTAGCGCGTTTTGCGCTTGAAATTGAGCGCACCATCGGCATCACGGTGTCGATCGGGTTGTCCACCAACAAATTCCTCGCCAAGATTGCCTCCGACATGGACAAGCCGCGGGGGTTTGCCGTGCTTGGGCAAAATGAGGCCACTGCATTTCTGGCGCCCAAACCGGTCGGATTTATCTATGGCGTCGGCGCGGTGAGCGCGGCCAAGCTTTCCTCGGATGGCTTTCGTATCATCGCCGATCTGCAAAAGGCCGACGAGCACGATCTGATGCGCCGCTATGGCGAGGAAGGCGCGCGGCTGTGGCGGCTGGCGCGTGGGATCGACGCCCGCGCCGTCAGCGCCGAGCGCGAGACTAAAAGCGTGTCGGCTGAGACAACCTTCAATCAGGACATCAGCGAATTTCGTCCGCTCGAACAGTATCTCTGGGATTTGACCGAACGGGTTTCGTCGCGTCTTAAAGCGAATGCCCTGGCCGGCTCAACCGTGACACTGAAACTCAAAAGCGCCGATTTCAAAACCCGCACGCGGGCGCGCTCCCTCGGCCATCCGACGCAACTCGCGGCGCGTATCTTTGCCGCCGGACGCGATTTGCTCAGTCACGAAATAGGCACCACCCGCTTTCGCCTGATCGGGATTGGTGTGAGCCATCTGGAGGATGCGACCGGCGACGACCTCTCCGATCTGATCGACCGCCGCGCCGCGAGCGCCGAGCTCGCCGTCGACAAATTGCGCGAGAAATTCGGCAAGGATGCGGTGGTGAAAGGGATTACACTGGAGGAGGATTAGTCTCAGCGAACGCGCCAGCTCTGACTCAACCCCCTCACGGGAATGGTACGAAGTTGAGGGACACTAAGGACACGCCTTCTCCTTCTTCATCTCCAGCGAACTCAACTCGCCAGTGATAGTGAAGTCGGGATAGTCGAGCACCAGCCCGCGCGAGATGCCATTCTCGTAAAGTTCGAAACCGATCGAATAGACCGGCGTCTGCTCGCCGCCACGATCACTACCCTCCTCCAGCTTGTCGAAATAGCTGATCGTCACCGGCCAGCGCGTCAGCTTGGCAAGCGCAGGGGTTTTCGTGGCTGCGTCGGTCGGCGGCTTTTCGCCGGGCGCGATGGGACGGCCGATTACGGTCAGCGTGTTGTAAAGCTTCTCGCCGGTTTCCGAGCCGTCATAGACCGGGAATTCCAGGATGGTCTTGGCTTCGCGCGCGGCGGCGACGATGCGGCGCATGTGCTCAGTTGGAAACACTGCGCCGGCAGGAACGGTGAAATTCTTCTCGTTTGGCTTGCTCAGACCAACCGCAACCGCCTGGGCGTTGCGCTCCGCATGTCCGTCCACGACGTCGGTGTGCTCGTCGTCGAGTTTGTTTTGCGAGTTGAAGCGAAACTTGCTCGCGGTGCCGTCTTCCCAGGTGCTGGTGCGCAAATCGCTGAGCGCGGCCTTGCCCTCCCCGGACTCCAGCTCGGAGACTTGGCGGAATTTCAGGTCGTAGCCCTCGCAGGCGTTGCCGGAAAAATCATAGAGGATGCGTCCTCGCACCGCCTGAATGCCGCGGCTGCCATGCGCCTTCGAAAGCTTGAGGTCATAGACCGCACGATGCGGCGCCAGCAGCACTTTGTCCGAGGGCGGCGCAGCGGCAGCGGGGTGATGGGTTGCGGCCGCGGCCAGTCCTATAGCCAGCGCTGCCGGAACGAGCCGTTTGGCGATGAAAAAGGTGTGCATGAATGCGACCTCTCCGCGGCGGCATCTGCGCCGTATTCGGGAGAAGAAAGATGCAAGATAGCGGCAAGATAGAGGCCGTTGACGATTCCGGCAACCGGTAGCCGGGATCGTGCGGCATCGGCTTGCACGCCGCCGTGCGATGGGCCAAAACATTTCCCGCATTGGGAGGAAATCATGGCCGGAATGGCTGAAAAGACGCTCGCGGACCTGGGCATCAGCCTGCCGACGCCGGCAAAGCCGATCGCCAATTATATGGCCTGCGTGCGCACCGGCAATCTGCTCGTTGTTTCCGGTCAACTGTGCTTCGGCGAAGAAGGCAAACTGGTCGCCAAAGGTCAGTTGGGCGGCACGGTTTCGATTGAAGATGGCCAAAAGGCCGCGCGCGCCTGCGCCATCAACCTGCTGGCGCAGATCAAGGCAGCCATCGGTGACCTCGAAAAAGTGACGCGCGTGGTGCGGCTCGGCGGCTTCATCAATTCCGCGCCTGGGTTTACCGACGGCCCCAAAGTGATGAACGGCGCCTCCGATCTGATGGTGGAAGTATTCGGCGACAAAGGCCGTCATGCCCGCTCCACCGTAGGCGTCTCGGCGCTGCCGGCGGATGCCGCGGTCGAAGTCGAAGGGATGTTTGAGGTTTCGTAATTCCAAAGCTTGACTGGCTCACCGCGCGGCCGATCGCGCATCGAGGGCTGCATAACGCCGCTGCCGGCGTGATCGAAAATACCGCCTCGGCCTTCACAACGGCCATCGCCGGAAATTTCGGCATCGAGACCGATCTCCAAATCAGCGCCGATGGCGAAGCCATGGTGCATCACGACGATTCGCTCGGCCGCTTGACCGATGGCAATGGCCGGCTCGCAACGATGAGCGCCGCCGAGCTCAAGGCGGTGCGTTTTACGGCGACCGCCGACCGCATTCTGACGCTGGCGGAACTGTGCGAATTGGTGGCGGGCCGCGCGGCTTTGGTGCTGGAGCTCAAGAGCCGTTTCGACGGCGATCTGCGGTTGGCGCTGCGTGCCGCGGCGGTGCTGGCAAGGTATTCCGGGCCCGTAGCGGTGATGTCGTTCGATCCGGCGCTGGTGGAGGCGGTCAGGCTGATCGCGCCGGGACTGACGCGCGGTATCGTCGCCGAGCGGCACTATGCCGATCACGAATGGGACCGTATGCCGGCCCTGCGGAAATGGCGGCTGGCTTGGCTCCTGCACGCCCCTCGCACGCGGCCGCAATTCGTCGCCTATGGCGTCAAGGATCTGCCGGCGATAGCGCCGCTGGCCGCGCGCTGGGTTTTCGGCCTGCCGCTACTGACCTGGACGGTTCGCAACGAGGGTGACCGGAAGAAGTCAAAGAGCTGGGCCGATCAAGCGATCTTCGAGGGTTCGTCGCCTTAGACCAAGACGAATGTCTGGCATTTCGGGGGTGAATTCGGCGCGGTTTCGGGCGTAAAGTCGGCCTGCGATGGCCGATCTCAAGCTCAGCATCCGCATCGTCGACTCACTGGCGCAAGTTCCTGCCGAGGCATGGGATTCCTGCGCGAACGAGCCGATAGCGTCGCCAGTTAAACTAACAGGTGAGGATAACTTGGCCTCGCAGTTATCCACACGAGGACAAGTCAATAACCCATTTGTTTCCCATGCCTTTTTGTCGTCGCTTGAGGCGTCGAATTCGGTCGGCGGCCGTACCGGTTGGCAGCCGCGCCACCTGCTCGCCGAAGACGCGTCCGGCACGCTTCTCGGTTGCGCGCCTTGTTATCTGAAGTCCCATTCGCACGGAGAATATGTTTTCGACCAAGGCTGGGCCGAGGCCTTCGAGCGCGCTGGTGGCGACTATTACCCCAAACTGCAGGTATCGGTGCCTTTTACTCCGGTCACAGGGCCGCGCCTGCTCGCCCGTCCGGGTCCGCCCGCTGACGCTGTACGGGGCGGCCTCGCCGATGCCCTGACCGAAATCACAACCGCGAGCGAGCTATCATCGGTTCACGTCACGTTCCTAAACGAACCGGAATGGCGAGCGCTGGGCGAACGCGGCTACCTGCAACGCAACGACCAGCAATTCCATTGGTTAAATAATGGCTACGCCACGTTCGACGAGTTCCTGGCCGCGCTGTCCTCTCGCAAGCGCAAGACCATCCGGCGCGAACGCAAGCAAGCCCTTGGCCCCGGCATCGAGGTGGCCTGGCTCACCGGCTCTGATCTGACGGAAGACGTTTGGGACGCTTTTTTCGCTTTCTACATGGATACCGGCTCGCGCAAATGGGGACGGCCCTACCTCACCCGCGAATTCTTCTCGATCGTCGGGCAAACCATGCGCGACCGGATCCTGCTGGTGATGGCCAGGCGCGCCGGTCGCTGGATTGCAGGAGCGATCAATTTCATCGGCACTGAGGCACTGTATGGCCGCAACTGGGGCGCGGTCGAGCACCATCCGTTTCTGCATTTCGAGCTCTGTTACTATCAGGCCATCGACTACGCGATTGCCCACAAGCTCAAAAGGGTCGAAGCCGGCGCCCAGGGCGAACATAAATTGGCGCGCGGTTACCTGCCGCAGACCACCTACTCCACCCATTTCATCGCCAATCCGGTCATGCGCCGGGCAGTTGCCGACTATCTGGCGCGTGAGCGCGCTTATGTCAGAGCGGCTGGCGAGGAGCTTGCGGCGGCGGCGCCATTCCGCAAGGATTTGGTCGAGCAAGAATAGAACTGGGGGAAGGAAATGCCGAGCTACGACCCAAACAACATCTTCGCCAAGATTCTGCGCGGCGAACTGCCCTGCTACAAGGTCTATGAAGACGACAACGCGCTGGCTTTTCTCGACATCATGCCGCGTTCGCTGGGCCATGCGCTGGTGCTGCCGAAGGCGCCGGCGCGCAATCTTCTCGATGTAACCCCCGCCGACCTCGCGCATGTCATGACAGTCGCGCAAAAGGTCGCAAAGGCCGCAATGAAGGTCTTCGGTGCGGACGGCGTTACCATCCAGCAGTTCAACGAAAGCGCCGGCGGACAAGTGGTGTTCCACCTGCACGTCCACGTCATCCCGCGCAAAGCCGGCGCCACCATGAAGCCGCCGGCGAGCGAGAAGGAAAAACCGGACGTCTTGGCCGAAACCGCCAAGAAACTTGCCGCGGCGATCGCCGCGGGCTGAGATTTAGTGCGCGAATAAAAATCCGCCAAACAACAGCGCTGCTTCGCCGACGATGACGCCGGCAAATACCGAACGCTTCACCACAAGAAAAGCTATAAATCCGCAAACGGCTGCGCCGATGCGAACGGTGAGCGGAATACTGGCTAGCGCGCCGCTCGAGAACAGGATCAGCTTGGCGATGACGCCGGCAATGATCGCGGTCGCCACCGCCCGCGACCACATCACAATCTCGGAATCTTCATTCAGCCCGCGCGCCAGCACCAAGCCGAGCATTCGCCAAATCTCGTTCGGCAAATAGCCGACCAGGATCAGCACCAGATAAGGCCACAAGTCGAGCATCACGGCGTTCATGTAACCGCCTCGCGCAAGCGTTGAGCGAGATAGGCTAGCGTGCCGCCGACGATGCCGCTCCACATCAGATCAAGCTGCACTTGGTAGTATGCCAGCAGCGGACACAGCGCGAGGCCAAGCACAAGCGCGAGCTTATCGACCATCATCCGGCTGTTTTTCGCGGTCGAAATCAGAAAAGACATCGGGGTCAGGAACAGCAGCGCGCCGGCAAACAGCGGCGGCAGACCGGCCGCCAGATAGTAGCCGCCAAAACCGAAAACCACGGCCGTGCTCATGTAGGTGGTGGACAGGCCGTTGCAGAATGCAATTCGTCGTGCCGGTTGCATGCCCGGCAACAGCCGCAACGACTCCACCCACATGCTCACCGCGGTGAAATGCGCCGGCAACAGCAGGTCACGCGGGCGCGTGGCGGGCCCGCGCAGCAGCGGCAATAGTGCCACCACCATGGGAAACAGCCGGATCCCGCTTAAAGTGACCGCGACAGCGGCTTCAATCAGCGGCGCGCCAGCGCCAATGGCTGAGATAAGGATAACCTGCGCAGGCGCCGCCCAAACTACGACGCTGGATACCGCCAGCCACCACGGCGTAAATCCGAAATCATGGGCCAGCGCGCCGATGCCGATATAGGTGCCCGCCAGCACCAGAAAGAATACCGAGAACAGCGCCGATCTGATGCCGCCGAAGAAGGCGGCGGCATTTGAATCGAAGGTGCGGAGCGATGACATGGCGGCGGTCCACCTGTCTCATAGCACCGATATCTTCGCAACCACTTCGCGGCTCACGCATGATGCACCTGCAAAATGCGAAGGCCGGGCACACTGGGCCCGGCCTTCGACTTTTTAAGTGCGCTATTTGTCAGACCTTCGCCAACGGCACTTTGGGGACCGAGCCCTTTTTGCCGTCGCCTTTCGGCTTCGAGCGCGGCGACGCTCGGCGCTTGGCCTTGGGCCGCGCGACCGGCAGCTTTTCCGGCTTGGGCGTGATCGGACCGTCGAGATATTCAAATCCAAGCTTGTCGCGGCCCTGCTCGTCCTTGTCGACGATGACGCGCACATGGCCGCCGTTTTTCAGGTGCCCGAACAACACTTCGTCGGCCAAAGGCTTCTTGATGTGCTCCTGGATCACGCGCGCCATCGGGCGTGCGCCCATCAACTCATCGTAGCCATTGGCGATCAGCCAGCGGCTGGCCTCCTCGGACAGTTCGATGGTGACATTGCGGTCGCTGAGTTGCGCTTCCAACTGGAGCGTGAACTTCTCGACCACCTTGGCGATCACCTCCTGCGACAGATGCGCGAAGGTAATGGTGGCGTCGAGCCGGTTGCGGAATTCCGGCGCGAACATGCGGTTGATCGCTTCGTGATCGTCGCCCTCACGCTTGGTGCGCGTGAAGCCATAGGCCTGCTTCGCCATATCGGCAGCGCCGGCATTGGTGGTCATGATCAGGATGACGTTGCGGAAGTCGACCGACTTGCCGTTATGATCGGTCAGCTTGCCGTGATCCATGATCTGCAGCAGCACGTTGAACAGATCAGGATGCGCCTTCTCGATTTCGTCGAGCAGCAGCACGGAATGCGGATGCTGGTCGACGCCGTCGGTGAGCAAG
>JAYTFS010000141.1:0-2807 GCA_043734185.1 Pseudolabrys sp.
GTGCAGCAAGACGGCAGCGTGCAGGCGCTGCTCGGCACCCACAATCACGGCCAGGGTCACGCCACGACCTTCGCCCAGATTATTTCGTCGCGGCTTGGCGTGCCGATGGCGAGCGTCGAGATCATCGAGGGCGACACCGATCAGGTGCCGTATGGTTCGGGCACGTTCGGTTCACGTTCCGTGGCGGTTGGCGGTTCGGCGCTCGACCGCGCCGCGATGAAAGTGATCGAGAAGGGCAAGAGGATCGCGGCCCATCTGCTCGAAGCGTCGGCGGGCGACATTGCCTTCGAGGAGGGGTTGTTCACCGTCGCGGGCACCGATCGCCGCGTGACCTTGCGCGAGGTTGCCAGCGTCGCGCATCACCCGACCAACTATCCGCCCGATTTGGAGCTCGGCCTGCAGGACAGCGCGGTCTATGACCCAAGCAACTTTGCCTGGAGCAACGGCGCGCACGCCTGCGAGCTCGAGGTCGATTGCGACACCGGCGAAATTAATATTCTGGGCTACTGGGGCGTGGATGACATCGGCACCGTCATCAATCCGATGATCGTCGAAGGACAGATTCATGGCGGCATCGCGCAAGGGCTCGGCCAAGCTCTGCGCGAATATTGCTTTTACGAAGCGGACACTGGGCAGTTGTTATCCGGCTCATTTATGGATTATGCGGTGCCGCGCGCGAGCGGCATGCCGGACATCATCTCCGAGCTCGACGAGAGTCAACCCTGCACCCACAATCCACTGGGCGCGAAGGGCTGCGGCGAGGCGGGTTCGATCGGAGCACCAACGGCTATCGTTGGAGCCGTACTTGACGCGCTTCGCCCTCTCGGCGTCACCGACATTGAGATGCCGCTAACCGCTGAGCGGGTATGGGGGGCTATCCAATTGGCTGCCGGAGGCAACTATGGGCAGCGTCTGTAGATCGATATATCTTGTCCGTAAAGCAAGATCGCAAGCGAAGAGCTTAAGCTACTGCAGCTCAAAAAAACGGCTGTGCGCATCTGGGAGGAGACAAAATGCAGCGCAGAATTCTCAAATCGATCGTTGCTGGGTTTACTGCTCTCCTCGCTTTGTGCGGGGCTTCATGGGCTCAGGAGTATCCCACTCGCCCAATCAGGGTGATTGTCGGCCTGGCGCCGGGAGGGGGAGGCGATATTTTTGCGAGGACGATGTCCGAAGAGTTGCGGAAGGCTTGGGGCGTTCCTGTTGTCGTCGAAAATCGTCCGGGCGGCGGGGAAACCATTGGCGCGCGCGCCTGTGCGGAATCTGCGCCTGACGGTTATTCGGTTTGCTTTCTTTCCAACGAAGCCACGACCTACCATCAGTTTTTGTTCAAGAACAACCCGTTCGACGGTGCAAAGGAACTCCAGCCTGTCACGGGGATATTTATCAATACGTTTGGGCTGGCAGTCAGCGGCTCACTCAAACTGAAAACGTTGGATGAACTAGTGGCGCGGTCGAAGGCTTCGCCAGGCACATTCAGCTACGGTACGTTTTCATTTCCGCTCACTCGCTTCATGGAAAATCTCAACCGGGATACCGGCGCGGACATAGTGCGGGTGCCGTTCCGTGGGGGCAGCGACTTGGTCAATGCAATGTTGTCCGGATCGACCCAAGTCGGCCTTTTCGGACTGTCGAACATGCTACCTCAGATTCACGCTGGTCTACTGTCGTTGCTCGCAGTGAACAGCAAGGCGCGCTCGCCGATGTTTCCCGACGTTCCAACGTTCGCTGAACTCGGCAGAGGTGAGTATCCGCCCTCCTGGTTCGGGCTGTTCGCGCCGAATGGAACACCAAAGCCCATCGTGCATAAGATCGGCGAAGAGGTGTCCAAAATCATAAGCGCGCCGGATTTCAGGGAGAAAATGTACGCTCCGCGAGGCATAGAGCCGCTGGATCTGAAATACGATGATTTTGCAAAGTTTCTCCAAGATGACATCCGCGCTGCGGAACGGCTCATCAAGGAGGCGGGCTATCAACCCCAGTGATTTATCGACATTATCATTCAATCCGCCGTCGACACTAGACAATCCAATCTGGCAGACGATCGGAAATCGAGACGCGAGGGTAGGCCGAGTGCCGCGTTGCCCGATGAGGAATCATCTGATCGCGTTAGCGGATCAGTTGACCTTGATGTTGAGCTCTTTCACCAAGCGCTCGTATTTGTCGTAATCCTCACGCACCAGCTTGGCGAACTGCTCCGGCGTGCCGCCGACCGGGTCCTGGGCTTGCTCGACGAAACTTGTGCGCACCTTGTCGTCGCTCAGCGCTTTGCCGATCTCGACGTTGAGCCGCGTGGCGATGGCGGGCGATGTTCCGGCCGGCACGAACACGCCGAGCCACTGATCGACCACGAGGCCTTTCATGCCAGCCTCCTGGTAGGTCGGCACATCGGGGATCGTCGACGAACGGGTCTGCATCGACTGCGCCAGAAGCTTCAAGGTGCCCGCCTTGTAATGCGGCACTAAAGGTGTGGTGCCGAGCGAGCCTAGCTTGATATGGCCGGCGATGAGATCGTTGATGGCCTGGCCGCCCCCGCGATACGGCACCTGCTCCAATACGATGCCCGCCATCTTCGCATACCAGAGCACGGTCATCGCCTGCAGCGACCCGATGCCGCTACCAGTGGCAAAGCGCAAGCCCGGCTGATTCTTGGCAAGCGCCGTGAGGTCGGCCAGCGTGCTCACGCCAAGCGACGGATGTGCTGCCAGCGCGATCGGCTGGCGCGAGAACTGGATCACCGGCACCAGATCCTTCAGCGGATCAATGCTCATCTTGTAGACGTGCGGGTTGCCGCTCACCGCGTCGGT
>JAYTFS010000142.1:0-11095 GCA_043734185.1 Pseudolabrys sp.
GGGGGGGGGTGCGGGGCGCCTTCGTCGGTGACCGCGGGGAGCGGCGTCATCGGCTGCGACAGCAACCGCAGCCACAAATATTGTGCGACGTTGGTGTCCTGATATTCGTCGACCAGGATGAATTTGAAGCGCTGCTGATACTGGCGAAGAATGTCTGGGTTCTGCCGGAACAGGCGGATGCATTCCAGAAGAAGATCGCCGAAGTCGCCGGCGTTGAGCGTCTTCAGCCGCTCCTGATACGCGATGTAGAGCTTCTTGCCCTTGCCATTGGCGAAACTGGCGGCCTCGCCGGCCGGAACTTGGTCCGGCGTCAATCCCCGGTTCTTCCAGCCGTCGAGGATCATGGCGAACACGCGTGCCGGCCAGCGTTTTTCGTCGAGCTTCTCGATCTCCAGGATTTGCTTGATCAGTCTGATCTGGTCGTCGACGTCGAGAATGGTGAAATTGTTCTTGAGGCCGACCATTTCGGCGTGCCGCCGCATGATCTTCACGCCGATGGAATGGAAAGTCCCCATCCACGGCATGCCCTCGACGATCTGCCCGACCATCTGCCCGACGCGCAGCTTCATCTCTCGCGCGGCCTTGTTGGTGAAGGTCACCGACAGAATTTCGCGCGGATGCGCACGGCCGAGGTTGAGAATGTGCGCGATGCGGGTTGTGAGAACCCGCGTTTTTCCGGTTCCCGCGCCTGCGAGCACCAGCACAGGCCCGTCCAGGGTCTCGACCGCCTCGCGCTGCTCGGGGTTGAGGTCGGCAAGATACGGCGCGCCGCGCGCACCCAAGGCGCGCGCGGCGATTCCGCCCTGCGCGGGAACGGGTCTATCGCTGGCAGCGTGCAGCTTGATCGGATCGGCCATCTTGTCCGTGATTCCTTCAAGGCCAAGATGGCATCGGGAAGTGGCAATTTCGAGGGTGTGCGGGCCACTTGTCGGCATTCCCCCACCGCTTTAGCGTCAAATTTCTGAAGGAAAACAACAATTCTGGGGAGAATGCCCATGCGGCTGAAAGACAAAGTGGCGGTGATAACCGGCGGCGGCCGCGGCATCGGCCGCGATATTGCCCTCGCCTATGCGCGCGAGGGCGCCCATGTCGTGGTGGCCGAGATCGACCCCGCCACCGCCGAGGTTACCGCCAAGGACGCTGCCGCGCTCGGTAGCAAAAGCCTGGCGATCGCGGTCGATGTTGCCAAGTCTGCCGACATCACGCGCATGATCGACATCGTCATCAGCAGCCACGGCCGCGTCGACATCCTCGTCAACAACGCGATGAAAATCGTTCCCGGCAAGCTCGAAGCGCTGCCCGAAGCGGCGTGGGATACCACCATGAATATCGGCCTGAAGGGCGCATTTCTTGTCAGCCAGGCTGCTGCCAAACATATGATCGCGCAGAAGTCGGGCTGCATCGTCAATATCGCCTCGATCGCCGGCTTATTTCCGTACAACTGGGCCGGCGCCTACAGCGTCGTGAAGGCCGGCTTGATCATGCTGACGAAATTGCAGGCGATGGAGTGGGCGCCTTATGGCATTCGTGCGAATGCCATCACGCCGGGCTATATTCGCACGCCCGGCACCGAGGCGATGTATGCCGATCCGGAAATCTACGAAGGCCGCCGCAAAGGCGTGCCGATGGGCCGCGTTGGCTCGGGCGAAGACATTGCGGGACCCGCGATTTTTCTGGCCTCAGATGATGCGCAATATACCACAGGCAGCGTTGTTGGCGCCGACGGCGGCCAGGCGGTCGGATATTTCCTCAGCGTGCCCGGGCGCAGATTTTCCGGTGGGCGCATCGACTAGCGCGCCGCATCACTGCGGCTTGTACTCCTCGCGCTTGCTGTTGGCGATCTTGACCAGCGTTTCGGCGGACTTGCGGTCCTCCTGCAAGAAGGCGGCAAATCCGGCCGGCGTGGTGGGCGCGGCCACTACGGCTTGCTTGACCAGAAACTCATTGAATTTCGGGTCGCCGAAAACCTTGACGAAGGCGGCATTCACTTTATCGACAATCGCCGCCGGCGTGCCTTTCGGCGCCACGAGGCCCCACCAGCCTTGGCCGGGGTAGCCGCCGAAACCGACTTCGGCAAACGTTGGCACATTGGGAAACAACGGCGACCGTTGAGCCGCCGAAACCGCGAGTGCTTTGACCTTGCCGCCTTCGATCAGTCCGAGAAAGTTTCCGACGCCAAAGCGCGTGACCTGCACCTGATTTGCGGCCAGCGCCTGCGCAGCCGGACCGCCGCCTTTGTACGGCACGCCGACAATCCGCGTGCCCCACTGATTGTTCAACCAGCGCATGAACAAGTCCGGGTAGGATCCGTCGCCAAGCGTGGCGTAGTTCAAGCCGTCGGGCTTGGCTTGCGCCAGTGTCTTGAGTTCGGCGACCGAATTCACGCCAAGCTCCGAGGAAACAAAGATGCCTTCGGTGAGAAAAAACAGCCGGGTGACCGGTAGGAGGTCGTCCGTCTGATAAGGCAGTTTGTCGAACAGCAGCGGATTGAACGACATCGTGCTGTGATAGATGACGCATAGCGTATAACCGTCGGGAGCGGATTGCGCGCAGCTTTGCGCGGCAATGATCCCGCTGGCGCCGCCGCGGTTCTCGATGATCAAAGGCTGGCCGAGTTGCGTCTGCAACTCCACCGAAGCCGCGCGCATGATGACGTCGGTGACGCTGCCGGCGGCAATCGACACGATCAATTTGATCGGTCGGTCAGGATAGGATTGCGCGTGGACCAAACCGGCGGCGCAAACCAGCAACAAGCTAATGACGGCTCCGGCGATCTTCTGCATGGCGTTTCCTTCCTATCCGGTTTTTTATAGTTTTCCGCCGAAGGCGGCAGTGACGAAATCGTCGACCATATTGTAGCATTGCCGCGCCGCGCCTGGATCGTATTGACCGATACCGGGAACGTTGGATTCGGCTTCGCTGAACGAATGCAGCAGCCCGCCGAATACTAGCATCTGCCACTTCGCGCCGCTCTGCTCCATTTCGGCTTCGAATGTGTCGCGATCTTTCTTCGGAACCACCGGGTCGGCGCCGCCGTGCATCACACAAACAGCAGCTTTGATGTCGCCCGCTTTTGCCGGCATCGACGTCAGCAGGTCGCCATGCAGGCAGCACACGGCTTTCACGTCGGCGCC
Organism: Pseudolabrys sp.; assembly: GCA_043734185.1. Taxonomy (GTDB): domain Bacteria; phylum Pseudomonadota; class Alphaproteobacteria; order Rhizobiales; family Xanthobacteraceae; genus Pseudolabrys. Next base: position 3,135 of record JAYTFS010000142.1, read on the forward strand.
GCTACGCGCGAGTTCCAGCACGTTGCCGCCGCCGAAACAGAAACCGGCCGCCGCCTGCCGCGACTGGTCGCCGATGTCGCGCTTGTCGCTTTCCTTGCGCAGTGTTTCGAGCGCGGCGCTGATGCGGCGTCTGCGCTCTGGCGCGTCGGCGCGCAGGCCGTTCGCGAGCGGCGCCGCTTCCTGGGGGCCATTGGCGACTTTGCCGCCGCCATACATGTCGGCAATAAAGACAACGTATTTGCCGCCTGCCATGTCGCCGGCGCGCTTGATCACGGCCTCGCTGACCCCCAGCCAGTTCGGCGAGATCAGCAGCAGCGGTCGGCGGCCGTTTGTGTTCTCGTCATAGATGAGCGCGCCATTGGCGGCGACGCTGCCGGCTTGATAATTGATCCGCTCGACCTTCACCCCAAATCTCCCGTGTCGTCCTCAACCGAGGATGATTTCGCCGATCGAACCCGAATCATATTGCGTGAAATAAAGCCGCCCGTTCGACATGGCGGCGATGCATCGCGCGCCACTCGATGGCGTCAGAATATCGTATTCGGCGATGAAAGTGCCGTCCGGCTTCATGCGGCCGATCTTGTTGGCGAAGTTTTCCGTGCACCACAGATTGCCGTCCGGGCCGGCGGTGACGCCGCGCAAGGATGCGTTCGGCGTGGGGAATACGAACTCCTGAAACTTGCCGTCGCGGCCGAGGCGGCCAAGCGCATTGGCGCCGGTCTCTACGAACCAGATGCCGCCGTCGGGATGGGTGACCATGGCGCGCGGCTGGCTGTCGGGGCTCGGGATATCGAACTCGGTCACCGCTCCGTCGACGGTGATGCGGCCGACGCGATTTCCGGCGGCTTCGCTGAACCAGAGCGCACCGTCGCGCACCACGATCGACAGCGGTTTGCTGCCGGGCGTGATGCCCGTCTTGAACTCGGTGATTTTTCCGTCTGGCGTGATGCGGCCGATCTGGCTGACGTCGGTTTCTGAAAACCAGACATTGCCGTCGGGGCCGAGCGCAATGCCGTCAGGCCCGGCGTTTGTCGTCGGCACTGAAAATTCAGCCAAGGCGCCGGCCGGTGAGATGCGGCCGATCTTGTTGACCTTCTTTTCGCAGAACCACAGATTGCCGTCGTCGCCGAGCGTGATGCCGACCGGTGTGGCATTCTCGGTCGGCAGGGAGAATTCCTTGAAAGCCGCGTTGCGCGGATCGAAGCAGCCAATCTTGGCGGCGCCGCTTTCGCAGAACCACAAATTTTGGTCCGGCCCTTCGACGCAGATATAAGGCGCGCTGTTGGGGCTCGGGATCTTGTGCTCAACGATTTTTACGGAGCGTGCCGCGCGCCGGCGTACATCTGCTTCTTCGGCAATGGTCGACATGGAATGTCCCGTACCGCGATCCAGTACAACGTCTCGACGCGTCGGAGATGCTAGCGACCGGACCGAAAACGAGTCAATCAGCGCTTCCGCGGCATCGCAACCTTGCGCCCAGCGCCTTCCGGCAGCGGCAACACCGCGTGCGCGGCTTTCATGCGTTCGAGCGGACGCATGACGCTATCGGGGAACGGCGCGACTTTCTTTGCCGCCATGTCGACGTGCAACGTCATGCTTTCGCACGTCGCCGAAACCCAGTTCTCCGTGGCGTGCAGCAGCTTCTCGAACAGTTGAACGCGCTTGGCGTCGTAGTCGAGCAATTGAACCGACACCCGCACCGCGTCGCTCTCGCGCAACTCGCGCAAATAGCGAACGTGGGTTTCGGCCACCATCGTGGAATGTCCATTCTGCTTGAGATAGGCCGGGCCGAGCCCGATCAACTCGTAAACCTCGTCGACCGCGCGGTCGAACAACACATTGTAATAAGCGACGTTGAGATGGCCGTTATAGTCGATCCACTGCGGCTCGATCCGCATCATGGAGGAGACGAATGGCGCCATGAACGTCGGCTCTGGATCGGTGCGATCGAGCATTTCTTTAAGCCGAAATCGGGTAGATGGCTTTTCCGCCGCTGAGCACGCTGGCGACGTCGGTGGCGCATTTGGTCTGCAGCTCGTTCAGCGCCTCGATCGAATAAAACGCCGTATGCGGCGAGATGATCACATTGTCGCGGCCGAGCAGGGGGGAATCCTTGGCGAGCGGTTCGGCTGCCACCACATCGAGCCCCGCGCCGCCGATCTGGCCGGAATCTAGCGCTGCGATCAAAGCCGGCTCGTCGATCAGCGGACCGCGCGCGGTATTCACGATGTAGGCGCCCTTCTTCATTTTGCCGAGAACGGTGGCATTCATCAGGCCGCGCGTCACCGGCAGCAGCGGCGCGTGCACGGAAACGTAATCCGACATTTTCAACAGCGTATCGAAGTCGACGCTTTCCACATTCGCCGCCTTGAAGACTTCCTGCTTGGCGTAAGGATCGTAGGCGACGACCTTGATGCCGAACGCCTGCGCTTTGGGCGCAACCAGCCGCGGGATGTGACCAAAGCCGACCAGGCCCAGCACCGTTCCTTCGATGCGGCGGATCGGCACCACCGCCGGCATTTCCCAGCGCCCGCTCTGCACCAGTTTGTTGGAGAGCGGAATTTTTCGGATCAGAGCCAGCAGCAGTGCCATAGCGTGGTCGGAAACTTCGCGGATGCAATAATCCGGCACGTAGTTGACCGCGATGCCCTTCTCCTTGGCGGCGGGCAGGTCGATATTGTCGACGCCGAGACCAAAGCGGCCGATCGCCTTGCATTTGGTGAGTTGCGTGAGAATTTCGCGCGTGAGCTTGGCGTAAGTCACCAATATCGCGTCGGCATCCTTGGCGACTGCAAGAATGTCGTCCGCGTTCGCGCTTTTTGACATCCGAAACGTCGGATTGAGCTTGGCGAGCGCTGCCTTGGCCGGATCGAGCGATGGAAAAACACTGTCAGTGATAGCAATCACGGGGCCGGCCATCGAGAACTCCAAATTGAGACCAATCGAACGCGGCAAAACCTACGACAGCGAAGTTTACCCGTCCACCAGCCGTCCACGTGCATTTGGGTGCGCGATCACACCGGGTTTGAAGGGGTTTTTGCCTCAATTAACCAAAAATTAACGATAGGCTGACCGCCAGGGTTTCGTCGGCTATTCTGAGAAAAATCAGGGGGACGGGGCAATGCTAAAAAAAATGGCCCGCGCGACATTTTTGCTCATGCTGGCGGTGTTAGTCGTCGCATGGGCCGTATCGCTCGGCAAAAATGAAGCGCCGGAGTCGCAGAACGATCAGCCTGCGGAACCGTGGAATATATATTCCTGACGCGCAAGCATGTGATGTTGCGCCGATCTGCGACTGCTTGACCTCGCTCCTCATCCCCGCCACGTTCGCCGCCACGCATGGGACTAGATCCGATGGCTGGCGCGCCCGCTCCAAACGAAACCGCAATCAAGTTGGTCGTTGCCGAGTTGGCCGCTGCTTTCGGCAATCGTTTGGTGACGTCCCAGGCGGTGCGCGAGCAGCACGGCAACACGCTTACCTGGGTACCCAATCAGCCGCCTGACGCGGTGGTGTTTCCGCAGACCACGGAAGACGTGCAGCAGATTGTGCGCATCTGCGCCGGCTATGGCGTGCCAGTCATTCCCTACGGCACCGGCACATCGCTTGAGGGCCACGTCAACGCACCGCTCGGCGGCGTGTCGATCGATTTCCGCGACATGAACAAGGTGCTGGCCGTGCACGCTGAAGATCTCGATTGCGTCATCGAGCCCGGCATCACGCGTAAGGCGCTCAACGAACATCTGCGCGACCAAGGCCTGTTCTTTCCGATCGATCCCGGCGCCGACGCATCGCTCGGCGGCATGGCGGCAACGCGCGCCTCCGGCACCAATGCCGTGCGTTACGGCACCATGAAGGACAATGTGCTGGCGCTCAAAGTGGTGATGGCCAACGGCGAGGTGATGACGACGGCAAGGCGCGCGAAGAAAACGTCCGCCGGTTATGACCTGACGCGGCTGATGGTGGGATCGGAAGGAACGCTCGGCATCATCACCGAATTGACGCTCAAGCTGTCGGGGATTCCGGAAGCCATCTCCGGCGGAGTCTGTCCGTTCCCATCGGTCGAGGCCTGCTGCAATGCCACCATCACCACCATTCAGACCGGCATACCGGTCGCGCGTATCGAATTGCTCGATGCCTTGCAGGTGCGCGCGGTCAATCTCTATTCCAAGCTGACGCTCCGCGAAACGCCAATGCTGTTTCTCGAGTTTCACGGCACCGAGGCGAGCGTCGCGGAGCAGTCGCAGCGCTTCGGCGAGATCGCCAAGGAGTTCGGCGGCGGTCCGTTCGAATGGACGACGCGCACGGAGGATCGCACAAAGCTCTGGGAGGCGCGCCACAACGCCGCGCTGGCGACGTTCACGTTACGCCCCGGCTCCAGCATGATCGCGACCGATGTGTGCGTGCCGATCTCGCGGCTGGCCGAATGCGTCGGCGAAACGCAGCGCGATATCGCCGACCTCAAGCTAATCGCACCAATCGTCGGCCACGTCGGTGATGGCAATTTCCACCTGACTTTGCTGGTGGACCTGGACGATGCCGACGAGGTCAAGCGCGCCAAGGGCCTATCCGAACGGCTGGTCCAGCGCGCGCTGAAGATGGACGGCACCTGCACCGGCGAGCACGGCGTCGGTCAAGGCAAGATGAAATACCTGCTCGCCGAACATGGCGCACCGGCGCTTGCCGCGATGGCCGCGATAAAGCGAGCGCTCGATCCGCAAAACATCATGAATCCAGGCAAGATTGTTACGCTCGCCTGATCGGCGTCAGTCAGCCCGCAGAAGCGAAGGGCTCTCCCGCACGCCTATTCCATCATGTCCGTCGTGGGCGATCGGCCGCGCAGAGCGTTGGTCGCCCATCTGGGCGCAAAATGATCGAGTACGAACAAGCGGATCGCAGACGAAAGATTTCCATGGTGACGATCGGTGTCGATCGAAGCCACCAGGTCCGACAGCGTCAAACCCCGGCCGTTGGCGATATCCTTCAGTCCCTTCCAGAACGCATCTTCGAGACTGACGCTGGTCTTGTGACCCGCTATTACGATCGAGCGTTTGACAACCGGCGATTTCATCGGCGGTCTCCTGGTTCGATCCGGTGACGATCGAGTTCGTGGCTGGCTTTCGCTTGCTGTGCGTCTTCGAGCTTGCGCAAGTGTTTGGGCTTGCCGTGGGCAAGCCGATTGGCGTGAGCACGCTGTTCGCTGTGCTTGCGCTTGGCTTGCTTGCGCGCCGTTCGAAGATTTAAGAGTTCAGCCATTCCACATTTCGACGGTAACTGGATACGTTTAGCTCGGGTCGTGCTGTGACCCCGTGCATCGCCGCCAAATACGCCGACAAATTGGCGGCGGGCCGCTCAGGAAATTGTATGGCGAGCGACTCCATAGTTTGCCACGGTAACAATGCGCGGGATTACCTCTTAAACTCAATACACGGTTAGTTGACTGCAATAGTCATCGAAGTGACTGTTAGCGAATACCATCAGCAACGAGCGCTACATTGGTCGCGGTACCAAGACAGTCTTGAATGTATATTTGGATGTTCGAAAAGATTTACTGTCGAAAGCATGCAAACTGCATTCGCCTAACTCTCCGGCATCGTTTCACATCATGAGAGTGAACGTGCGCTTTCAGTAAAATAGTGCCGAGATACGTAAGCGGCATTTTGCGCAATACGTTGCGGACCGCGAATTGAGCTTTGTCCGATTCCACCTCCCGTTTCGGCATCAGGCTGGGTTCGCCCATGCCTGTGAACAACGGCGACCCGTCGGGGTACCGCGGCGAGCGGAAAAAAAAGTCAAAAATTTATCGGGGGCGGGTCATTTTTTCGGGAGCCACGATCCGATCGAAGTCGGGCCCGGAGACATAACCGAGATGCATCGCTTCCTCGCGCAGCGTCGTGCCGTTGGCGTGGGCGGCTTTGGCTACCGCTGCTGCCTTGTCGTAGCCGATCTTCGGCGCCAGCGCGGTCACCAGCATCAGCGAGCGGCCCATCAGCTCGGCGATGCGCGGCTCATTGGCCTTGATCCCGACCACGCAATTATCGGTGAAGGAGTTCACCGCGTCACCCAGAAGCCGGATCGACTGCAACATCGCGTAAGCCATGACTGGCTTGTAGACGTTGAGCTCGAAATGGCCCTGACTTCCGGCTACGGTGATCGTCGTGTTGTTGCCGAACACCTGGCAGCACACCATGGTCAGCGCTTCACTCTGGGTTGGGTTGGTCTTGCCGGGCATGATCGAGGAGCCAAGTTCGTTGCTCGGCAAGATCAACTCGCCCAGGCCCGAACGCGGGCCGGAGCCGAGCAGGCGAATGTCGTTGGCGATCTTGAACAGTGCGGTGGCCGCGGAATTCAGCGCGCCATGCACGAATACATAGGCGTCGTGGCCTGCCATGTGTTCGAACTTGTTCGGCGCGCTGACAAAGGGCAGCTTGGTGAGCGCCGCCATGCGGCGTGCGAATGCCTTGGCGAATTTCGGCTTGGAATTCAAACCGGTGCCGACCGCGGTGCCGCCTTGCGCCAGCGGATATAATTCGCGCTGCGCCAGCGCCAGCCGCGTGGCGGCGGATTTCACCTGCGCCGCATAGCCGGAAAATTCCTGGCCGAGCGTGATCGGTGTTGCATCCATCGTATGGGTGCGCCCGATTTTGACGATTTTGACGAATTCTTTTGTCTTCTTGTCGAGCGCCGCCTGCAACCGCTTCAGCGCAGGCAGCAAATGCTCGGTAATTCGCATCGCCGCGGCGATGTGCATAGCCGACGGGATCGCGTCGTTCGACGACTGGCTCATATTGACGTGATCGTTGGGATGAACCGGCTTTTTCGAGCCGAGCTGGCCGCCGAGCGCCAGATTGGCCGCGTTCGCGATCACTTCATTGACGTTCATGTTGGTCTGGGTGCCGGAGCCGGTCTGCCACACCAGCAGCGGAAAATGCTCATCCAGCAGGCCGTCGGCAATGTTCTGCGCGACTTTTATGATGGCCCCAGCGCGCCTGCGGTCGAGGGAACCTAGATCGCGGTTCACTTCGGCCGCCGCGCGCTTGATCAGGCCGAGCGCGTGCACGATTTCGATCGGCATGCGTTCAGTGCCGATGCGGAAATTATGGAGCGAGCGTTCGGTCTGCGCGCCCCAGAGCTTGTCGGCTTGGATTTCCAGCGGCCCGAAGGCGTCGTTCTCGGTGCGCGTTTTGGCGGGCCGTTTGGCCATCACTTCTTGCGGAAACGATCGAGTCGGACCACTTCACCGCCGCCATTGGTGGGCTTGTCGGGTTTGGGATCCGGTTTTGGATCCGGCACCGCCGCCAAAGCAGGGGGCGCTCGCGTCGGCTCGGGGGCGAAATTGCCCAGCGCGCTTTTTGAAAACGGCTTCTTCTTTGCGGGCGCAGCCGGCGCCTTGTCTTTGTCTTGAGCTCTTTCCTGGCCGTTGGCAGGCGCCTGGCGGCCTTGGGCCTCGCCTTCGGTGACTTCCTCGAATTGCAGGCCGAACTGCACCGAAGGGTCGAAGAAACCGCTGACCGCCTCAAACGGAATGGTCAGCCGCTCCGTGATGCCGCCGAACGACAGGCCGACCTCGAAAGCCTGCTCGTTGACCGTCAAATCCCAGAACTGGTGTTGCAGGATGATGGTCATCTTTTCCGGATGCTGCGCGCGCAGCCGGTCCGACATGCGCACGCCGTCGGCCAGCGTGTTGAACTCGATGAAGAAATGATGATCGCCAGGCAGGCCTTTTTTGGCCGCGTCCGTGAGCACGCTGCGCACCACGCCGCGCAGCGCCTGCTGGGTCAGGAGATCGTAGCGAATTTGGTCGGCCATGGGGTCTACAGGTCTGCGCTTAAAGGGATTCGGGCGCGATGCTAGCCCGCCAAAGAGCTTAAGGAAAATGAAAGTGGAGGCTTCTGTTGCCAGGTGCCTCCGAACCCCGCCTAACCGCTGCTAAGACGGCTAGGGCTTGTAGGCGTGGTTACTA
>JAYTFS010000143.1:0-5580 GCA_043734185.1 Pseudolabrys sp.
GTGATCGGCGACGCCATTCTTGAAAACATCGCGCCAGGTATTGGCGAACGACCAGAATGTCGCCGGCACGTGCGCCCGGATGGCCTGGCTTTCCGGCCGCGGCGTGCCTTCGCGCGCGCAACGTTCGAATTCGGCGACCATGGCGGGATCTTTCACCGTCGCCGGATCGATATAGCTAATGCGCGGTTTAGACATTGGCAGTTCCTCCCGGGGAAAGTCTTGTTGCGTACATGTTGCCGCAACCGCAAGCGATGAGCAACGTTGCATTTGCAGGCATATTTCGTGGGGCGAGAATCGTTAGGCTAAATCGATCGTTACTGGATGGGCGAGATGGGCAGGGGTGCCGTCAATTTGAGGCAAGGTTACTCTAAAGTTCATGTCCGTGTGGACACGAACCGTAAACAATAGAAATTCGGAAGACCTTCAGCATAGTCCGAGATGGGATTGCGATATTAGGATTTGAGAACTGCCTGATCGATAGTGTCTCCACGAATAGACCAGAACAATTTGGTCGCGTCAGGCGGGACAAACAAAGTGCGTGCTAGCACTCTCATCATGACCGCGTTCGCCGTCGTTTTCGGCTTGCTCGCGGTATTCATCGCGCAGGTCTGGCTCAATAACCAGGCCAACATGCATGCGAAGAATTTCGAGGCGAACAAGAAGCCGGTAGCGAGCCGAACCGTCGTCGTCGCCAAGGAGCCGCTGCGCTTTGGCACCGAGATCAGCGCCGCGATGCTGGAAGAAGTGCCGTGGCCATCCGACGCGGTGCCGACCGGCGCCTTCGCCACCATCAACGACATCGTATCCGGTGGCCGCCGCGTCGTGCTGGCCGCACTCGAAGCCAACGAACCGGTGCTCGCTCTCAAGATCACAGGCGCCGGTCAACGCGCGACATTGTCGGCGCTGGTCAAGCCCGGCATGAAAGCGGTGACCATCCGCGTCAACGACGTTGAAGGTGTCGGCGGCTTCGTGCTGCCGGGCGATCACGTCGATGTCGTGCTCACGCGCCAGATCGACAAAGGCTCGGCCACCACGGAAGTCGTGCTGCAGAACACGCGCGTGCTGGCCGTCGACCAGACCGCCGACGAGCGCACCTTCAAGGCCGCGGTCGCCAAATCGGTGACGTTGGAAGTAGGCACGGTCGAAGCACAAAAAGTCTGGCTGGCGTCTTCGGTCGGCAGCCTGTCGCTGCTGCTGCGCAAGGCGGGCGAAACGGCGCAGACCAAGACGCGCAAGATCACGCTCAACGATTTAGGGGGCAACGAACCGGTCGTCGGAGAAAAATCCGAGACCACGACGGTGGTGGTGACGCGCGCCTCGTCGAAACAGGACTACACCGTTCCGGTCGAGGGTCGTGGGGCCTTGGCCGAATCGATGGGCGCGAAAGTCGCTCGATAAGCCTTAAAGGTAACCTTAGGGGTAGGGGGAGAGTATCGTGAACAACAATCGTGAAATTGCCGCCGGGTTCAGCTGGCGGTGTTCGGACAGGGCACCAAAGCGCGGCAACTGGCTGCGCGATCTGGCGGTCGCTTTGGCGATCGCGCTGGCGGCATCGCTGCTGTGCATTTACAGCGACGCCCACGCGCAAGACCGCGTGATCCAGATCACCGGCAACAACCGCACCGCGATGGTGACAGTTCCGATCGGCAAGGCGCAGGACGTGCGCACCGGCTCCAGCTTTCTCGATGTCATGGTCGGCGACCCGGACATCGCCGACGTCAATCCGCTCACCGACCATTCGATTTCGATTCTCGCCAAGAAGATCGGAACCACCCGTGTGTCGGTCTATGCCGAAGGCAAGAAGCTGATCGGCATTTTCGATGTCGAAGTGACCTACGACGTCACGCGGCTGACCAACGAACTGCGCCGCCGTTTCCCCGGCTCCAGCGTCCAGGCCTCCGCCGTCAACGGCCGCATCATGCTGTCCGGCCAAGTCGCCGATGCCGTCACGCTCGACAAGGCGGTGACCATCGCGCGCCAGTTCGGGCCGGAAATCATTAACTCAGTCTCGGTGGCTTCGCCGCAGCAGGTCATGCTGGAAGTGCGTTTCATCGAGATCAAGCGCACCGCGAGTCGTGAGTTGGGCGTGCAATGGAACCACTTCGGTGGCAACAGCACTGTCAATGTCGGTAACCGCGTCCCTGCGGGACCAGGCCTGCCGATTGCCTCGGACGCGGCAGTGGTGGGGGCCGGCGTGCTGTCCGGCGCTACCCCCTTCGGCTTTGCTATCGCGCGCATCGCCGGTGGCGGCGCGCTCACTGACGTGGCCATCAATGCGCTCGAGCAGAAGGGCATTGCCCGCAGTCTGGCCGAGCCCAATCTGACCGCGCTGTCTGGCGATACCGCCAGCTTTTTGGCGGGTGGCGAATATCCGATCCCGGTGGCCAGCGCGCTCGGGCAGGTTACCGTCGACTACAAGAAATACGGCGTCGGTCTGGCCTTCACGCCGACAGTCCTGGCCCATGGCCTGATCAACATGAAGATCGAGCCTGAGGTCAGCTCAATCGACTATACGCATCCGGTTGCGATTTCGGCCACTGTGTCAGTGCCGTCATTGATCGTGCGCCGCGCTTCGACCACGGTCGAGTTGCGCGACGGACAGAGCTTCATGCTCGGCGGGCTGTTGCAAAGCAACAACCAGAACTCCATCGATCAACTGCCCTGGCTCGGCAGCGTGCCGGTGCTCGGCGCGTTGTTCTCCAGCAAGTCCTATCAGAAGGACGAGACCGATCTTGTCATCATCGTCACGCCACATCTGGTGCGCCCGGCACGTCCCGGCGACGTGATCAGAACACCGGCCGATGACACATTGCCGCCGAACGATCCTGATTTCTTCCTGATGGGAAAAACCGAAATGATGCGGCAAGAAGTGCGCGCGGAGACACCTGTTACGGCGCGTCTCGCCATCGCCGGCAATCAGCCGTTCACCGGACACATGCTCGACATGCCAAGAGGGGGTTCTGATGCCGCCATTCAGTAAAGTAGTAGCGGCGCTTGCGCTTGCCGCGCTGTTCGCCGCGCTCGCCGGCTGTTCGGAATATCTCGACCGGCGCGACACCATTGCGATGAGCGGCGGCAACGCGGTCGCGACTGATCAGGTTACCCACATGGTCGATCCCTGGCCGCGTGACAGCGCCAACCGCGACATCGCCTACAACGGCGAGAAAATGCAAACCGCGGTCGAGCGCTATCGCACCAATAAAGTGACCCCGCCGCAGGGCATTGGCACTGCTTCCAGCTATCAGGCGCCGGCGGTGCAGAACAACGTCGCGCCGGTCGGGCAGAGTATTACCCAGGCACCAGTGAAATAAGTAGGACTAATTGACGTTATGCGTATCGGCCGTACTCCCAGTTCAAATCGCACCCGCGTGGTGGTTCTCACCGCCGACGAGGAGTTCGATCGCTCGACCCGCGCCACCTTCGGCGCCAGCAGCGCGATCGATCTCACCATGGTTTATGGCGCGATCGCGGATCATCATGCGGCGCTCGATGTGCAAGGCGCCACCGTCGTGGTGGTCGATCTTGACGCCGGCCGCGCCGACGAGATGCAGGGCCTGTCTCGGTTGATGGCGCGCACCGGCGATTGGCCGCCGGTGATCGCGGTTACGCAAGGGTTCGACGAGAATGTCGCACGTACACTGATGCAAATGCGCGTGACCGACTTCCTGGTGAAGCCGGTAACGCCGGTCGATCTGGTGCGGGCCTGTGCCCGCGTCGCCAAAGGTCATTCCGGCGCCGCCGGGTCGACCGAAGCGCGCATCACCACCTTCATACCGGCCGTCGGCGGCGCTGGCGTCACGACGCTCGCCGTGCAGACCGCGATGCTGCTGCTCAACAGTGGCGGCCCGCGTGCCAAGCCTTCCACGTGCCTGGTCGACCTCGATTTTCAGCACGGCGCTGTCGCCGACTATCTCGATCTCGAGCCGCGCCTGAACCTGGCGGAAATTGAGCCGCGGCCGGATCGTCTCGATCGCCAATTGCTCGAAGTCATGCTGTCCTATCACGCGTCCGGCCTTGCGGTGGTCGCCGCGCCGAACCGGCCGGCGGAGATGCGGCTGTTCGATCCCGACGTGGTGACGCGCCTGCTCGATCTTGTCTCCAGCCATTTCGAATATGTCGTGTTCGACATGCCGCGCACCTGGTTCTCCTGGACCGACGACGTGCTGCTCGGCTCCGACAAATTATTCATCGTCAGCGAAACGACCGTGCCGGCACTCCGCCACGCCAAGCAATTGGTGGCCGCGATCAAGGAACGGCTGGGCGATGGCCCGAAGCCGAAGGTGATCGTCAATCGCTTTCAACCGCGCATGTTCTCGGCTGGCTTGCGCCACAGCGATCTCGAACAGACGCTGGGCGAATCTTTCGCCGGCGCGATCCCCAACGATTACCAATTGGTGCGAGAGGCAATCGACCGGGGCGTGCCGCTCGACGAGGTCAAGCCGGGCAACAAGATCACGTCGCAGATCAAGAAGCTGATGCTGGACCCCGTGCCCGACAAGACGACGGCGAAATCCGTACCGATTCTCCAAAAACTGAAACTTTCCGCTGCAAGATAGCGAAATCAACATGGCCGGCCGTTTCACCGCCCGACGCACTCCCGCGGCAAACCTGCCGACGGTCATTGAGCCGCTACCGCTGGCGCCGGAAGGCGTGGTGTGGACGGGCGCTGCGGAAACGCCCGCCGAACCGGCGATTCAGCAGAACACCAATCCGCTGCTCAGCGACAAGTTGCTCGATGCCAAGGTGCGCCTGCACCGACGGCTGATCGAGGAAATCAATCTGTCGGCGCTGGAAAAGCTGCCGGAAGATGAAATTCGCGGTCATGTCCAGCAACTGGTTGCGAAATATGTGCTGATCGAACGGCTGGCGCTCAACGCCAATGAGCTGGCCGAATTCGTTTCGGAAATCCTCGACGAAATGACGGGCCTCGGTCCGCTGGAGCCTTTGCTCAAGGACCCGACCATCAGCGATATCCTGATCAACGGTCATGAATGCGTGTATGTCGAGCGTGCCGGCATGCTTGAGCCGCTGGCGGTGCGCTTCAAGGACGAGCAGCATCTGCTACGCATTATCAATAAAATTGTTTCCGCGGTCGGCCGCAGGGTCGATGAGTCCCATCCGTTGTGCGACGCGCGCCTGCAGGATGGCTCGCGCGTCAACGTCGCGGTGCGCCCGGTCGGCGTCGACGGTCCGCTGGTATCGATCCGTAAATTCTCCAAGAAGCCGTTCAATCTCAGCAAGCTGGTGGAAGTCGATGCATTGCGCCCGCCGATGGCTGACGTGCTGGCAGCAGCGGTGAAGGCGCGCATCACCACCATCATTTCCGGCGGCACCGGCTCCGGCAAAACCACCATGCTCAACGCGCTGTCGGGCTTCATCTCGGAAAAAGAGCGCCTGATCACTATCGAAGACGCCGCCGAACTTCAGCTGCAGCAGCCGCATGTCGGCCGCATGGAAACGCGGCCGCCCAATATCGAAGGCAAAGGCGAGATCCGCCAGCGCGAGCTGGTGAAGAACGCGCTGCGCATGCGGCCCGACCGCATCATCCTCGGTGAGTGCCGCGGCGAAGAAGCCTTCGAC
>JAYTFS010000144.1:0-7535 GCA_043734185.1 Pseudolabrys sp.
TTGCGCGGGTGCCTGAGCCTCCATTTATCATGCCCATTTGTGCGGGCGAGACAAACCCCGCATTGCGGTAAACATCTCCCAGCGCCTTAGCCACTCACAAAGATAGGGCTTCCCAGGGACGATGTTTTAAATTTAAAGTATCTCCCGCGCAGTAGCCCCGGCGGCACGGCCCGGGCATAGTATGGTCGAGCGAAAAGCACGATCCTTCTGGAGGGGTAAAACAATGACCAAATTGTTTGTGACGGTGGCCACGGTCGCGATTTTGGGCGTTGCGGGACAAGCGCAGGCTCAGGATAAGCTGAAAATTGGGATCATTGCCACGCTATCCGGTCCGCCGGCCGTGCTTGGTCAGCAGCTGCGCAACGGCTTCCAGCTTGCGGTCAAGGAAATGGGCGGCAAACTGGGCGGGCGCGAGGTTGAACTGATCGTCCAGGACGATGAGCTCAAGCCGGATGTTGCGGTCAGCAAGGCCAAGGCTCTGGTCGACCGGGACAAGGTTGATTTCGTGGTTGGCCCGATCTTTTCCAACATCCTAATCGCAGTCATGAAGCCGGTGACTGATTCCGGCACGATCTTGATCAGCCCGAACGCCGGCACCTCGAATTTTGCCGGCAAGGAGTGCAATCCGAACTTCTTCGTCACCTCATATCAGAATGACCAGAACCACGAAGTGATGGGCAAATACGCGCAGGATGCCGGGATGAAGAAGGTCTTCATCATGGCACCAAACTATCAGGCCGGTAAAGACTCGCTCACTGGCTTCAAACGCTATTTCAAAGGCGAGATTGCCGACGAGGTCTATGTCCCGCTCGGCCAACTCGATTATTCGGCCGAACTGTCGAAGATTGCCGCGGCATCACCCGACGCGGTTTTCGTCTTCTTGCCAGGTGGCATGGGCGTCAACTTCGTCAAGCAGTTTCGACAAGCCGGACTTGCCGATAAGGTCAAGTTCCTTTCAGCCTTCACAGTTGATGAGTCGACGCTGCCGGCGCAGAAAGAGGCCGCGCTCGGCTTCTTCGGCGGCGCTAATTGGGCGCCCAACCTCGACAATCCGCAGAACAACAAATTCGTCGCGGACTATGAAAAGGAATACAGCGCGATCCCGGCCACCTATGCCTTCCAAGCCTACGATGCGGCGCTGCTGATCGACGGCGCACTGAAGGCGACCAAGGGTAAAACCTCGGACAAGGTTGCGTTGCAGGCGGCCATGATGAAGGCGCCTTTCAAATCGTTGCGCGGCGCCTTCAAGTTCAACACCAACCACTACCCGATCCAGGACTTCTATCAAGTAAAGGTGGCCCAGCGCGCCGACGGCAAGTTCCAGACCGAAATCGATAAGAAAGTATTTGCGAACTATGCCGATCCGCACGCCAAGGACTGTCCGATGAAATAAGGACGGCACCGGACCGGTGCGATGTCCGCCAGCCTCTTCATCGTTCAGGTCCTCAATGGGCTGCAGTTCGGCGTCCTGCTGTTTCTGATTGCGGCGGGCCTCACTCTGGTTTTCGGAGTGATGGATTTTATCAATCTCGCGCACGGCGTCCAGTACATGCTGGGTGCATATCTCGCGGTGATGTTCTACGCGCTAACCGGCAATTTCCTGATTGCGCTGGTGTTGGCTTTGGCGGCAGCTCTTGTGTTCGGGCTGCTGCTCGAATTCGCCATATTCCGGCATCTATACGACCGCGATCACCTCGAGCAGGTGATCGCGACCTTCGGCATTATCCTGTTCCTGAACCACGGCGTGAAAGTGGTATGGGGCGCAGCACCGCTCAACCTGCCGATACCCGACATGTTTTCCGGTACTGTCGTGCTGATGCCCGGACTGCTCTATCCGATATGGCGGCTCGTGATCATCGGCTCCGGATTGGCGATCGGCTTGATTCTGTATTTGCTAGTCAGCCGAACGCGCGTCGGCATGCTGGTGCGCGCCGGCGCGACCAATGCGCGGATCGTATCGGCTCTCGGCGTTGATATCCGCCGTCTTTTCATGATCGTATTCGGATTCGGCACGATGCTCGCCGCATTTGCCGGCGTGATGATCGCCCCGATCCTTTCGGTCGAGCCCGGTATGGGCGATAGCGTTCTGATACTAGCCTTCGTGGTCATCGTCATCGGAGGCATCGGCTCGATTCGCGGCGCATTCATTGCCGCGTTGCTAATCGGCCTCGTCGACACGTTAGGACGCTCGTTCGCAATCGACATTATGCGGCTAGTGATGCCGCCCTCGCCCGCCCGCACGGTCGGTCCTGCCATCGCCTCGATGCTGATCTACGTTCTGATGGCGCTGGTGCTCTATTTTCGGCCCGCCGGCCTGTTTCCGGTACGAGGGCGCTAGGATGACGCAAACGACGCCATCGATTCCGAGCGCGCGGCCCGACAGCCAGGAATCCCCATTCGAAATCCTACCCACATCAATCTTCCTCATGCTTGCACTGGTTCCGGCAATAGCCGCATTCGGTGCCGAGACTTATCTGCTCGGCCTGTTCACACGCGTGGTGATCTTTGCAATTGCGGCGCTCGCTCTTGATTTCATCTGTGGTTTCGGCGGCCTTGTGTCCTTTGGGCATGCGGCCTTTGTCGGCATTGGCGCCTATGCAGTTGGGATCCTGTCCGCCCACGGCATCACCGACATGTTCATTTCGTTGCCCGTTGCGCTCGTCACCTGCGCGTTATTCGCCTTTCTAACGGGGACGGTGTGCCTGCGCACTAAAAGCGTCTATTTTATCATGATTACGCTGGCCTTCGGACAGATGGCCTATTTCATCGCAGGATCGCTCGCGCCCTATGGTGGCGACGACGGTCTCACCGTCAAGATGCGCAGCACGATGCTTGGTTTTCGTCCGTTTGAAAACGATCGAACCTTCTATTACGTCGTGCTGCTTTTTCTGCTGGGCTCTTATTTGCTTTGCCGCGCCATTATATTCTCCCGTTTCGGCCGCGTGTTTCGAGGTGCGCATGAGAATCCAACGCGCATGGCCACGATCGGCTTCGACGTGTTTCGCTACCAGCGCGTCGCTTACGTGATCGCCGGTGCGCTCGGCGGTCTGTCCGGATTCCTGCTGGCCAATGCGATTGAATTCGTGAGCCCGTCCTACATGTCATGGCAGCGGTCGGGCGAACTGATCATCATGGTGCTGTTCGGAGGCCTCGGCACCTTGCACGGTGCGATCGTCGGCGCGGCCGCGTTCCTACTGCTCGAAGACCTATTGGGCGGGTTGACTGAGAACTGGAAGCTTATTTTTGGTCCGATGCTCGTCCTCATCGTCCTGTTCGCCCGCGGCGGCCTGGTCGGGATAGCGACAAACATCAAACGAAGGCTCGGCCGTGGCTGAACCCGTGCTGCACCTCGAAGACTTGCGTAAGAACTTCGGCGGTCTGGTCGTGACCGACGGCGTTACACTCGACATTGGCCTAGGAGAACTGCACGCTGTGATTGGCCCCAACGGCGCCGGCAAAACCACTCTAATTAATCTGATTTCTGGACTGCTCGAACCTACGGCGGGCAAGATTTTCTTTAACGGCGTCGACGTCTCTGCGCTGCCGGCGAACCGGCGGGCAGAACTCGGGCTCGCGCGCTCCTTCCAGATAACTTCGGTGCTGCCGGGGTTTTCCGCGCTGGAGAACGTCGCATTGGCGGCGCAGGCACGTGCCGGTTCAAGTTATCGTTTCGTCGGCCGCGCAGATCGCGAACCCGCACTCAACGATCTGGCCATGGCCGCGCTTAGCGAAGTCGGACTTGCCGGGCGGGCCCAAGTGCTGGCGGCCCATCTTTCCCACGGCGAGAAACGCGCGCTCGAGTTTGCGATTGCGCTCGCCACGCAACCGAAACTTCTCCTGCTCGACGAGCCAATGGCCGGTACGGGGAGGGAGGAGTCCGAGCGCCTGATCAGCGTACTGCAACATCTCAAAGGTCGTTTTTCCATTTTGCTGGTCGAACACGACATGAATGCGGTGTTTGCGCTCGCGGATCGTATTTCGGTGCTCACCTATGGCCGCATCCTGGCGAGCGGCCCGCCGGACACCGTAAGGACGGACCCGCTGGTCGTAATCGCCTATCTCGGCGAGGAAATGGAATAGCCATGCTGACGGTCGAACACCTCGCAGCATCGTACGGCCCGGCGCAGGTGCTGTTCGACATCAGCTTTACCGTCGGCGCCGGCGAGGTCGTTACTCTGATCGGCCGCAATGGCATGGGCAAGACGACGACCATTTTCGCTCTGATGGGATTATTACCACCGCAAGGTGGCGTCGCTACATTCGACGGTATCTCGCTGGTCGGCCTGCCGCCTTATCGGATCGCGCAGGCCGGACTGGGACTCGTGCCCGAGGGCCGGCAGGTGTTTCCGACGCTGACCGTCGAGGAAAATCTTATCGCCACCGGCGCGGCGCGTTTTGGCACGCCCCAATGGACGCTGGCCCGGGTTTACGACTTTTTTCCGTCACTCGCCAACAGGCGGCGCCACATGGGTAATGAATTGTCCGGAGGCGAACAGCAGATGTTAGCGATCGGACGGGCGCTGATGACGAACCCGAAAATCCTGATACTCGACGAGGCTACCGAAGGCCTGGCGCCGAAGATCCGCACCGAAATCTGGCAATGCCTTGCCCAACTCAAGCGGGAAAGCCAAGCCATCCTGATCGTCGACAAGCACCTCAATGCGCTGCTTCGCTTAGCCGATCGCCACGTCGTGATCGAGAAGGGTTATGTGGTATGGACCGGCAGCTCGGACGCGCTCGCCACAGACCACTCCGTGCGCCAGCGGTATTTGCAGGTTTGACATCCGTTGCATCACGCGAAATGGCCGGCCCACCCGCGGGGGTCAATCTCGTATCAACGCTACCTCAAATGCTAAACCATCGCATCACCGCGCGCGAAAGCGGGCTTTCAGGATCGGTAAGCGTTTCGATCGTCTCATAGTGGTTCAGGCCTGCAAGCTCGATCCGGCCGGCATTACCGTAGCAACGCTGCCACACTGCTTCGAAGTCGTTAGCTTGGCGCCTGAACTCGGCCGTATCGAATTCGCCATAGCCGATCAGCACAGGCGAGCCGTTCACGGGTAGATTGCGACACGGACTATTGCGGATTTCCGCCGCGCGGTCGAGCTTCAGTATCTCGTTACGGTAGCTTAACCGCACCGGCTCGAGATCGTAGATCCCGCTGACCAGAACGGCGCTGCGCACAACGCCCGGCGGAATGCCGTGCAGCCCCGACCAGTCGGTGCCGAGTGCCATGGCGCCGAGATGCGCCCCGGAGGAATGACCGGCGAGATGCAGGCGGTTCCGATCGCCGCCATAGTTTTCGATGTTGAGCCACAGCCACGCCAGCGCCGCGCGCACCTGCGCTACCATCTCGTCGATAGATCCCGCCGCCGGCATGCGTGAAAAGCCGACGGCAACGTAGAGCGTACCGCGTGCGGTGAAAGTCTCAGCCGGAAAGCTACTGTTGGCGCGATCGAGATTTCGCCAGGCGCCGCCGTGCAGGAAGACGACGACCGGCCGCCGGTCGCTCTTGGACACGCCCGCGGGCAGAAAGATATCGAGTCGCTCGTCCGGCGAGTTGGAATAGGCAATGTCACTGAGATGAGCGACGCGCGCGCGCGCGGTTTCACTCGCGGTCCTGTACCAGTCGATATAGCGCTTCGGATCGGCAACTTGCGCCTGATTGTTGTACTGGAAATCGAGAGCCTGCTGATCAAAATCACGGTACACCAAAGTCACGGACAGTGTCTCCGATTGAAACGGAACAGTGCGCTGCCGATGCGCAATTGGACGTTGCTCATATCCACCGCAACTTTAAGCTTTCTGTAATCTTTAGTGAAGACCTGCCACGTGTCATGAGAGGCGGCGAAATTGTAGCAGCTTGCCATTGCGCGTCGCGATCTTCACGTTCCTGTCGGGCGGTGAGCCGCTGTGCGCGTGCGCTGGCGGATCAGCCATTTGGATCGGCCAGCAAGCTGAAAGAAGACGCGTCGCAAAGGGACCGGCCATGTCGTCGGCATGCCGAGAAACAGGGAGACACGCTGGGTGTGGTCGGTGATCGACCGCTCATGGCGCTCCCAGTCGGCAAGCGCTTCGGGCACGTCATCATAGCGATCGAGGAACACCCCGAGCGATAGCGCATTCATCATGGCGCAGCCCGCGCCCTGGCCGATATTGGGCGGCAAGGCATGCGCGGCGTCGCCCAGAACGGCGACGCGTCCGGCCGACCAGCGCTTGAGCTTAATGTATTCGAAACGGTCGTAGCGGCCCTCTACACCGATTCGCAGAATCAGATCGCTCAAATGGGGAAACCAACCGATCCAGGCGTCGGACCGGATCGGCGCCGATGTCGCGACGTCATCTCGGTCGAGCATTGTCAGGGCGACATATATTGTGTTGCTGCTGCACGGCGTATAGAGCACGCGGCGGCTACCGGACCAGTATTCGACGGTGGTGCCCCCATCGGTTTGCTTTTCCTCCGGTGTCTTGTCGAGCAACAGACGGATGGCACCGTCCGGCAGCTTCCGCCGCTTCTCTAGCAGTCCGACCGAATCGCGAAGCGTCGAATTGGCGCCGTCGGCGGCGACGATGAGATCGGCCTGCACCTCCTTCCCGTCCGCGAAAGTCAAACAGCCGTCCGGTGAGGCGCGCAGGCCTTCCGAACTCGTCACGATCACGGCGCCGGCCCTCTGCGCCGCCGCCGCCAGCGCCTCGATCACCTGCAGCCGCACGATGCTGAACACGCGTTTCGATCGGTCCCAGCGATGCACCGAAAGCAACCGGTTGTTCTCGTCGCGCACTTCGCGCGTGTGCGCGATGGGCGCGGTCGCGACCGCTTCCTCGTAAGCGCCGAGCGCCTCCAGCACGCGCAGCCCGTTTTCATAGATGTAAATGCCGGCGCCAGCCGCACGCAGCCGATCGGATCGCTCATGTACCCGCACCCGCCAACCGCGCCGGGCCAGCGCACAGGCCGCCGCGAGACCGGCAAAACCGGCACCGATGATCTCCGCTCTCCGCGTCGCAATCAACGAACGACCCTTTAAACGCAACCCATGGGGCAAAGACTATTGGCGTGCTGACATCTCCGCCTATAATGTGCTGTCTACTGTATGCCCGTCTAGTCTAGGAGAGTGGGAATGGCACGTCTGAGGCATTTCGCAGTCTGTGTCGGCGATCTCGAGAAATCGGCAAATTTCTACGAGCAAGTGTTCGAACTCAAACGTGTCGGGCAGGAAGTCATCGATATCGGCTCGGCGATCTACATGAGCGACGGTGTCATCAATCTCGCATTGCTCAATTTTTCAAGCACCAAAGGCAATGATCTTAAGAGCCCGGTCGGACATGTCGGTGCCAACCACTTTGGTTTCCAGGTTGACGATCTGGCGGAGACGCAGAAGAAGATTGAAGCCATGGGCGGCAAGTTCTTCTTCGATTTGGGTGATGCGCGGAAGGGCAATTTCGAGCGTAAGTTCAAGGACCCGGACGGAGTCGTGTTCGACATTTCCGAACACGGTTGGGTCGGCACCGACAGCCGCAAAGAGCCCCTCTAAGCG
>JAYTFS010000145.1:0-7450 GCA_043734185.1 Pseudolabrys sp.
GCAGTCGCCGCCTTGCAACAGGAATGCCTGGCCATTGGCGACCTTGGCGAGCGCCTTCTTCAAATTGCGCGCCTCGCCGGCAAACACCAGCGGCGGGAAGGTCGCAAGCTGCTTTTCGACATCGGCCAAAGCCTGCTGGTCCGGATAATCCGGAGCCTGCTGGATCGGCTTCTTGCGCCAACTATCGAGCGTCCAACGTTCGGGCATTACGAAAACTCCAACATTTGCGCGGGTTATATACGATCACCCCCGCCCAATGCCAGATATTCGAAAACTCAAGGATTAGATGGTTATTCCGCCGCCGCGCGGTCGTAACTCATGGCTTTCTCGCGCATGGTGACCAATTCCTCGGCAGTCGTCGGGTGCACCGCCATGGTGGCGTCGAAGTCGGCTTTGGTCGCCCCCATCTTCACGGCGATGCCGATAACCTGAATGAGGTCGCCGGCATCGGGGCCGGCAATATGGCAACCGACCACGCGGTCGGTGATACCGTCGACCAAAAGCTTCATGAAGATGCGGGTGTCGCGACCAGATAGCGTCGCCTTCATCGGCCGGAAACTTGTCTTGTAGATATCGACCTTGGCGAGCTGCTCGCGCGCTTGCGCTTCGGTCAGTCCGACCACGCCGATTTCCGGGTCGGAGAACACCGCGGTCGGAACGTTAGTGTGATCGACTTTTGTCGGCCGCCCGCCGAAAACAGAATCAGCAAAGGCGTGGCCTTCGCGGATCGCCACGGGCGTGAGATTGATCCGGTTGGTGACATCACCGACCGCGTAAATATTGTCCACCGTCGTTTTGGAATAGGCATCGACCGCGATGCCGCCCGTCTCGCCCAGCTTGACGCCAACCGCTTCGAGGCCGATCCCGTGTACATTCGGCTTGCGGCCGGTCGCAAACATCACAAAGTCCGCCATCACCTGTCCATTGTCGGACAATTCGACGTCGTAGCCGTGATCCACCTTCTCGATCGCCGCCACGGTGTGCTTGGTAATGATCTTAATCCCGCGTCTTACCATCTCGCCGCGCAAATGTTCGCGCACGTCATTGTCGAACCCGCGCAGAATGTTGTCCCCGCGATAGACCAGCGTGACCTCGCTGCCAAGCCCCGCAAAAATTCCGGCAAATTCGACCGCGATATAGCCGCCACCCTGAATCAGAATGCGTTTGGGCAATTGTTTGAGGTGAAACGCTTCATTCGATGAAATGACGTATTCGAGACCCGCGATTTTTGCGCCGTGATAGGGCGCAGCTCCCGTCGCGATCAGAATTGTTTCGGCGCGCACGCGGGCGCCGGTCGTAAGGCGCACAGTGTGGGAGTCTTCCAGAACGGCGCGGCTCTTCACCAGCTCGACCTTGTGGCGCTCAAGCGTGGTGGTATAGGCCGCCTCAAGCCGCGCGATCTCGCGATCCTTGTTGGCGATCAGTGTCGGCCAACTGAATGTCGGCTCCTCAACGGTCCAGCCATACCCGGCGGCGTCCTCGAAGTCGGCGGAAAATCGCGAGGCGTAGACCAGAAGCTTCTTCGGCACGCAGCCGCGGATCACGCACGTACCGCCGACCCGGAATTCCTCCGCGACCATGACGCGAGCACCGTGACTCGATGCAATGCGTGCCGCGCGTACGCCGCCGGATCCAGCCCCGATGACAAAAAGATCGACGTCGTGGTCCGCCATCGGCCGCCAATGCCCTGTTATTTCCGAAATCCGCTGCGCGGCGATTCGGCCATCGCCGATCAGGGAGCCTTGCCTCTTTTCTTCAATTCTTCGCGCATCTTTGCGACCACTTCTTCCGAGAGATTGTTCGCCCAGGTCTGTGCGAATTTCATGCTCGAATCGACGACCTGTGGCTGCTGCGCCAGCAATTTCTTGCCGGCCGGCGACTGGTAGAACGTAATAATGGTCTTGATTTCCGCCTCGGTGAAGTTGGTCGCATAAAGTTTTGCGACTTCGTCGTTGACCTCCGAGAGGCGCGGCGTCATGTCGGCCTTTAACTTGTCAGCGATCTCGTTGAGATCCTTGCTCAAGCCTGGGTTCTGCTGGAGGTACAACAATTTTGCCTGCTCGATGACACCAGCGACGAGCGGCGCGAACAGCGCCGTTGCGCCTGTGATGGCAACCAGCTCCTTGCCGGCCGCGATAGCCGCTGGCGTGGCCTGCTGGGCAAAAGCAGCGGGGCTTGAAACCGCGAGCGCGACAGCCACCGTGGTCAGGCGCACTGCGCGGGTGGTGGCTTGCATAAACTGCATCATTCGTAACTCCGTTAAGCTCGAACCATCAGGGCCGGTCGATGATCTTTACGCCGTCCGGTCCACCAAGAATAACCGTATGCGCCAGATCGACAAACAGACCATGCTCCATGACTCCCGGGACGCCCGACAGCGCATGCGCCATCGCTTTCGGATCGTCAATCCGGTCAAGCGCGGCATCGACAATCCAATGGCCACCATCCGTGACGAAAGCATGGCCATTCTTGCCTTGGCGCAACGTCAGGGGCCCGGAATG
Source organism: Pseudolabrys sp. (assembly GCA_043734185.1). Taxonomy (GTDB): domain Bacteria; phylum Pseudomonadota; class Alphaproteobacteria; order Rhizobiales; family Xanthobacteraceae; genus Pseudolabrys. The sequence continues at coordinate 2,502 of JAYTFS010000145.1, forward strand.
CCCAGTTGCCCCCAATACCTTCGCCAGCGCCCTCAGCGTCGCCGAAAATCCGAACGGTGTCACCTCGATCGGCAGTGGAAAACGACCAAGTTTGGCAACCCACTTGCTCTGATCGGCAATCACGATCATACGGGTAGAGGCCGCGGCAACGATTTTTTCCCGCAACAACGCGCCGCCGCCGCCCTTGATCAGGCTCAAATCCGGCGCTACTTCGTCCGCGCCGTCCACCGTCAAATCAAGCTCCGGCGTCTCGTCCAGCGTGGTCAGGCGAATGCCGCAACGCTCAGCGTCGGCGCGGGTCACCTCGGATGTCGGTACCGCGACAACATCAAGCCCGGCGCGAACGCGCTCACCGACCAACTCCACGAAATGCTTGGCGGTTGACCCGGTGCCGAGCCCAAGCCGCATGCCGGCGCTGACAAATTCGACGGCGCGAGCGGCGGCTGCGCGTTTCTGGGCATCAGGGTTCATTATGCCCGGCTATGTAGCCCCGATCACGGCGTGTGTCACCATGGGCCTTGCGCCGACTGCGAGGCGGCGTTAGCTGCTGCAACCATGCCCGCGCCCCTTATCGTATTTGACCTCGACGGCACGCTAATCGATACTGCGCCCGACCTCATTGACACCCTCAATGTGGTATTCGAGCGGGAGGGCTTGCCGCCAGTCGCCTACGATACCGCGCGCGATCTGATCGGCGGCGGCGCCCGGGCAATGATCACGCGCGGGATTGAATCGGAGGGCCGCGTGCTTGCACCGTCAAAGCTCGATCAAATGTTTGACGATTTCATCGCGCATTATTCCGCGCACGTAGCCGACCGATCGCAGCCCTTTCCTGGGCTCGTCGATACTCTCGACAAACTCGCCGCCGGCGGACATCGGTTTGCAGTCTGTACCAATAAGCTCGAAGGCTTGTCGGTTCTGCTGCTGAAAAAACTCAAGCTTGCGGACCGCTTCGATGCGATCTGCGGACAGGACACGTTCGGCATTCAGAAACCCGATCCGGAAATTCTACGCCGCACCATCGCAGCGGCGGGAGGAAATCCGCTGCGGGCGATCATGATTGGCGATTCGGAAACCGATATTCGCACTGCCCGCGCGGCGCGCGTCCCGATTATCGCCGTCGATTTCGGTTATAGCGAACGCCCGGTATCCGAATTCAAGCCGGACCAGATCATCAGCAAATTCGCCCAGCTTCCGGCCGCCATTGCCGCCATTTTTTCCGCACAATGAGTTGCCTGATGCCGCATGGTTAACGCGGTAAGGTTAACGCGGTGCCATATGTTGCCTCTTCATGACGGCACTCGTATTCTTCTAGCGGGCGAGCGGCCTTAAGTCGCTTGAGTGGACGGATTCAAAAGATGTACCGAGTATTAGCAATCATCGGCGGCGGCCTTGCTCTCGCGGCCTGCTCGTTGAAGCCGGCGCCGATCATGGACACAGTGCGCTTTGAATCCGAACCGCCCGGTGCCGAAGCCAAAGTTTCGAATGGCCAGGCATGTCGTACGCCTTGCGCGCTCGCCTTGCCGGTCAACTCGCCTGTCACCGTCACCTTCATGCTCAACGGCTATTTGCCCGAATCGGAAAGCATCGAACCGATCACAAATGTCGATAGCCCTCCGCAGTTGCGACCAAATCCGGTGATGGTGGAACTCAGCGCCGCTCCTCCGGGATCGCAGAAGCCGGCTGCCAAGAAGCCGCCCGCGCCGAAAGCTAAAACCTCTGCCACGCCGGCAGCCAAGCCAGCCGCGGCACGTGCGAAGCCGGCTACGGCGTCCGCTCCTGCTCCCGCAATGACAGCAGCGCCAGCGCAACAGCAGGCGCCTGCGCCGTGGCCAAATTCGCCGCCGCCGCGCTAACGCGGCCCTTCGTTCAATAGAATCGGCAGCCCGCGCGCCCATGCACGGGCTTTTTTGCGCGCGCTGGACGCTGTGGCCATTATCAGCCACACTTCCCATATATTCGGGAGCGAGCCGCAGAACTCGCCTCGCAGGGACGAAAATGGCATTGGCGCCCGGAACATCCACAATCGAACTCGATCGCGCGACCCAGCGTCCCCGCGCCCTGATCGATCCGTTCGCGCGCGCGATCACTTATTTGCGTGTCTCCGTGACCGACCGTTGCGATTTCCGCTGCGTCTATTGCATGTCGGAGCACATGACGTTCTTGCCAAAGGCCGATCTGCTCAGCCTGGAAGAACTCGACCGTCTGTGCAGCGCGTTCGTTGCCAAGGGCGTGACCAAATTGCGCCTGACCGGCGGCGAGCCGCTGGTGCGGCGCGGCATCATGACCTTGGTCTCCTCGCTGTCACGCCATCTCACGAGCGGCGCTCTCAATGAACTGACGCTCACCACCAACGGTTCGCAACTGGAAAAATACGCCGCCGAACTGAAAGGTCATGGCGTCGAGCGCATCAACGTTTCGCTCGACACTTTGGATGCCGAGAAATTTCGCGCCATCACGCGCTGGGGTGATCTCGACAAGGTGCTCGCCGGCATCGACGCCGCGCAGGCGGCCGGGTTGCATGTGAAGATCAATGCAGTGGCGCTCAAGGGCGTCAATCAGGATGAGATCGCCGGCTTGCTCGAGTGGGCGAACGGACGCGGTATGGATCTCACCGTCATCGAAGTGATGCCGCTGGGCGATGTCGGCGAGACCCGCCTCGACCAATATCTGCCTTTGTCGATGGTGCGGGCGCAGCTTGGCGAACGCTTCACGCTAGAAGACATCGATTACCAAACCGGCGGACCGGCGCGCTATGTGCACGTCAAGGAAACCGGCGGCAGGCTCGGCTTCATCACGCCGATGACGCACAACTTCTGCGAATCCTGCAACCGGGTGCGCATCACCTGCACCGGCACGCTCTATATGTGCCTCGGCCAGAACGATGCCGCCGATCTGCGCACGCCGTTGCGCGCTTCGGAAGGCGATGACTTGATTCATGCCGCAATCGACGAGGCAATTACGCGCAAGCCCAAGGGGCATGATTTCGTGATCGATCGCCGCCGGCAGCGGCCTGCGCTGTCGCGCCACATGAGCGTGACCGGCGGCTAGCGCATGATCCCGAAAAGTGGGAACCGGTTTTCGGATAAGATCATGCGAAATAAAAAAGCTTAGGCCGCTCGCTCCACCGCCGTCACCAAATCGCGCAATTCCTCCGGCTGCAGCCGCGACGGCGTGAAACTGACACCCAAATTATCGCCACCGTAGCGCACGATCGTGCCCGCGATCGCCTTCATGCCCGGAAATGTCAGCGCCACCTCGTCGCCGACCGTGAGATTCGCGATCGCATCGATGCGAGTGCCGCCTTCGCTCACGTCATGAACCGTAACCTCGGCAAAGATGCCGTGATGTTCCAGGCGCGCGGTCAATTTGACCTCATAGCGCGGATATTCGCGCAAATCGGCTTTGACCGCCTTGCGGACGATGTCGGGAATTTCGCGACACAGCGTGTGCGATGTGGCCTGCATATCCGAGGCCACCGTGGAGACATCCTGCGCGGTCGTACGCGAGCGTTCCACCATATCGGCGATGCCGAGCATTCGCCCGGCGACATCGGATACCGCGGCGCTGGATTCGCGGGCGCTGGTCGCGAAATCCTCGGTCGCGGCGCGCTGCTGCTCCACGGCTGCTGAAACCGATTGGGTGACGCCGGAGAGCTGATCGATCGCTTCGGCAACGCCGGCCAACGATGCGACGACCTCGCGCGTGGTGGATTGAATCTCGGCAACCTTGGCACCGATCCGCTCGGTCGATTGACCGGTCTGCGTGGCCAAAGCCTTGACCTCCGAAGCCACAACCGAAAAGCCGCGGCCTGCTTCGCCCGCGCGCGCCGCCTCGATGGTGGCATTGAGTGCCAGCAAATTGGTCTGCGCCGCGATCTGGTCAATGACCGAGACAATATCGCCGATCTGGTTGGCAGCCTTGGCCAGCGCGTCGATGGTCGCCCGCGATGCATTGGCGCGGATAACGGCTTCGCGGCCAAGCAGACTGCCGCGCTGCACCTGTTCGGAAATCTCAGCAATCGCCCGCATCACTTGATCGGACAGCTGGCCAGCGGCCTGGTTCATGGTGCGCGAACTTTCGGCCGCGCCGACGGTCTCGTCAAAGGCCGCCCGCACCGCCTCCAGCGCCGCCAGCATATCTTCCGCTTTGATCTGCAAGGTCGAGGCGCCGGTGACGATCGGCTCGATGCCGCCTTCGGTCGCGATTTCTACCTGCTGTGCCAGGTTGGACAAGTTCACGCGGCGCGAAGCCTGCCAGGTCCGATCCAAATCGTTATGCACCAATTCGCGGCGCTGGCGTTCGCCAAGAACCTCTGCAAGGCGTTCGGTGGTCGCGATCAAATGGGCGACCTCGCCCCTCTTGGTCGGCAATGGCGTCGCGGTACTTAGTTCGGCATAGGCGATGGCATCGATCGCATCGGCAGCTTCCGAAATTGGCTGCGCAATTCCACGCGCTATGGCCAGCACCCCTGCCCCGACGAAAACAGCGGTGGCGATCCCGATGGCGATATAGGCATAGATGGCATTGCTTTCGCCGATCAACGCCGCCAGAGCTGAAGCCAGATACGGCACCGTCAGCATGGCAGCGAGCGGCAGCAGGACGGCCGCTATAAGCCGCTCGGCGATAGTAAGCTGCCGCATCCGCTTTCCTCGCCCCTTGAAAGGGCAGACCGGCGGTATCTGTAGGCCTACCTAGTTAACCGAGAGTTTAGGGTTCCTTAACCATGGGTTTCAGGCCCTTCGCCGCGGCCAATTGCCGGGCCAAGCGGCTCACTACGACCAACTTTCCATTGACGCCTCGTGCAAGGACTGGATTAACTGGCTGCTGGGGACGACAAAAAGCAGAATGCCGGTTGAACCGGCCAATCGGGAGGGGATGTGAGGGGTTTGCTCGCGTTCAGTCGCGCGGTCGACTGGTTCAGCGCTCGCGTTGCCGTCATCGCAAAT
>JAYTFS010000146.1:0-6881 GCA_043734185.1 Pseudolabrys sp.
TATAACTGCATCGAGTGGGCCGGCGTGCAGCCGTGGTCGAACGGCAAGGTGGGCCTGAGCGGCATCTCCTACTACGCCATCAACCAATGGCAGGTCGCGAGCATGCAGCCGAAGCACCTGGCCGCCATTTGCGTCTGGGAGGGCTTCGCCGACTTCTATCGCGAGTTGAGCCACAACGGCGGCATCTACAACACGTTCGCACAAAACTGGTACGACATGCAGGTCAAGACCGTGCAGTACGGCCTCGGTACCAAAGGCCACCGCAGCCGCATGAATGGCGACTGGGTATCAGGCCCGGAGACGCTCACCGAGGAAGAGATGGGGGCCAACCGCTACGATCTCGGCAAGACCTACTTCGTGCATCCGCTAGACGATGCGTTCTACAAGGCGATGCTGCCGGATTGGTCGAGGGTCAAGGTTCCGCTGCTCTCTGCCGCAAATTGGGGCGGCCAGCCGCTTCACCCGCGCGGCAACTTCGAGGGTTTTTTCCGATCGGCGTCGAAGCAGAAATGGCTAGAAGTGCACGGTATCGAGCACTGGACTCATTATTATACCGACTACGGCGTCAATCTTCAGAAGAAGTTCTTCGGCTATTTCCTCAAGGGCGAGAAGAACGGTTGGGACAAGCAGCCGCGGGTGCAACTAAACGTCCGTCATCCAGGTGAGAAGTTTGTCATTCGGCACGAGGACAATTGGCCGCTCCCCAGCACGAAGTGGACCAAGCTCCATCTCGCCACCGACAGCCAGATATTGATGACCGACGTGCCCAAGGGTTCGGCGACAGTGACATTCGATGCGACCGGCAACGGCGTCACCTTTATCACCAAGCCGATGAAGGAGACGACCGAAATCACCGGTCCGGTGGCCGCCAAGCTTCACATCTCATCGTCGACAACGGATGCCGACATCTTTCTGGTTCTGCGGGTGTTCGCGCCTGATATGAAAGAAGTCGTGTTTCAGGGCGCGCTCGATCCGCACACCGCGATTGGGCAAGGCTGGCTGCGCACCTCGCATCGCAAGCTCGACAAGAATCTGACGTTGCCGTTCCGGCCCTATCACAGCCACGACGAGAAGCAGCCGCTCAAGCCCGACCAAATCTACGAGCTCGATGTCGAAATTATCCCGACCTGCATCGTGGTGCCGAAAGGTTATCGCGTGGCATTGAGTGTGCGCGGGCGTGATTACGTCTATCCCGGCGGCTCTGGCGGTAAGCTCTCCAATATGAAGAACGAGTTTACTGGTAATGGCCCGTTCCTGCATGATGATCCGCGCGATCGCCCGATGGAGATCTTTGGCGGCAAGACCACCATCCATCTAGGCGGTGTGCGGGAAAACTTTGTGCTTTTGCCGATTATTCCCACCAAGGCAGCAAAGGCCAAGGCTGGCAAACTGGCGATGCGAGCGACCAAATCGAAGCGAAGAAAGTGAGCGATCCAAGCGGCTAAGAACTCGCCGGCACGCGACTGTCAACCGCGAGTCAGATAGCGCTTTTCCAGCATGACGTGAATGCCTTTGTTGCCGTTCACTACTTGCGTGACGCGCAGATCCGCGGCAAGGCTCAGCAAGGCATAGGCTTGGTAGCGGTCGAGGCCGGCGCGCGCACAAACCAGATCGATCATCTGCCGCAGCGCAATCACCACACAATCATCGAGATCGGGGTCAAACGCCATGGTGATCATGTGCGTCGGCGTCTCGGCAAGCGGCCATTCGAGTTGCATATCGTCGCGGACAGTGAGACGGAAGGTACCGACAAGCCCGGTCTCGATCGCAGTGACGCAGACTTCACCATCGCCCTGCGCGCCATGCCCATCGCCCACGGAGAAAAGCCCACCATCGGTAAAAATGGGAAGATACAAAGTTGTACCGGCGACAAGCTCCTTGTTGTCAAGATTGCCGCCATTTCTGCGCGGCGGCAGGGTCGTTATTGCGCCCCAGGCCGGCGGTGGTGCCACAGCCATAACCCCGAAAAATGGCCGCAAGGGAATTTCCTGACCCCAGGGCAAGCGGCCCATCATGCGGGTCTCGTCGAGTGCAATGTGGATCGGTCGATATTCCGGAAAATCATCCGGCAATGCGCCGGCGAGCGGTCGAATGACATTGTATCCCCAATCGTAATGCAGATCGATTGCCTCGATATCGATCTGCAAAACTTGCCCTGCATTTGCTCCCCGCACGGCGACCGGACCGGTGCACATGTGGCCGAAAACACGTTGCGGGCCGTTGGCGGCATGAATGGCAGGCAACGCTGGCGGAATTTTGAAAGGCGGCGGCGGCAAAAGCTCAGCGGTGCCAGAGACCGACGAAATCATTACGCGATCGCCGCTGTCGATGGTCAAGACCGGCAGGAGCTTGGCGTCGAAGAACCCCCAATGAACAGTCGCCGGACCGGCATCAATGCGTGGAATGTCGAGTGCTTTTTGCATTGTAGATCTCCGGTCCAACTCTGCCGACACCTGGGTAGCAAGAGTATCGAACTTTCATCACGACGCCGGAGCATATTGTAACGCATTGCGGCTCGCAATTGCGCGCCCTGTTGTCGCTTCCAAAAACTAGATTCGTGCGTAGCCAACGCAGGATCGTCTTATGCCTTAAAATAGTGATGGCGTTAAGGATGCGCGGATAGCCACGATAGAGCCAGATGAACACAGCGCGATCGATCCAGGTCAAACATAGCCGATGTGGCGCGCTGCTGTAGGACGTTGAGTTGATGCCGCAGCACCAGGACTTCGGCTACAAGCCGTCATCACGACTTGAAGCATTCGCACAGCACGCGGACAAAAAAAGAAAGGCGATAGCGAGCATCCAGTAATCATGCTCTGATTCGCCGGCGATCGCGAATTAAATGGATGGAGTTTTCGGAACCGACAAGTGGTCGCTGACCAGCATGCAGGAAAAACTCGTGAAGATAGGCGCCAAGGTCGTGCGCCATGGCCGCTACGTCATCTTCCAGATGGCCGAGGTCGCGGTGCCGAGGGAATTGTTCCACGAGATCCTGCGGCTGATCGCGGAACTACGGCCACAGCGACAACCACCGCCTGCGTAAGACGCAAGATGGCCATGCATTCAACAGCTACCGATGGGAGGAGTGGGCCCAAATGCCAGCGAAAATCGCCAGATCAGCCCGTCGACCACAGTTCGGGCTGCCCGAGGTGACGGTAGCTGTCCGAACCTGGCTTCTATCTTGCCGGAAGACCGAAAAACCGCGAATATTCAAGCCAGTTCGGTAGTCATCCGCGGAATCCCGGCTTAAATCTTTTTTACGCCGAAAAATCAAACACTAACGTCACGCCGAATGGAGAGAACATGCCCATTCTAGAAGCAGGTGATTGGAGGATCAATTACATCGAGGAAGGCAAAGGTCCCCCGGTTGTTTTGATTCATGGTCTGGCCGGCGACCACACGGCGTGGATGCCGCAGATCCAAGATCTGAAAGCAAAATATAGGGTCATTGCATTCGACAACCCAGGGTCGGGCCAAAGTTCGAAAGTCTCCAAGCCGACGTCAATGGCCGCAATGGCCAACGCGTTTCTAAAAATGTTTGATCAGCTAGGGGTATCGAGCGCCCACGTAGTAGGAAGATCGATGGGGGGGGGCAATTGCACAGGAAATGACCTTGGCCTCTCCGAAGAGTGTCCGCAGCCTTGTGCTGGCTGGTTCTTTCGCCAAGCTCGATGCGCTAGGAGAACGCCTCATCCGGAACATGCGTGACTTCATTGTGTCGAACAAAAACTGGTCGGCGTGGACTCGTCAGTTTTCATTCGCTTTTATATCGCCCGCGTTTTTCAACGGCGATGTGGAGCGGCTCGCACGGCTGGAGCGAATTATTGCCGACGAGTCGCGCGATGTGGAATCGTACGTCAATCTCGCGAATGCTTGCCTGGCGGCGGATACGATCGGACGATTGCGATCACTCACTTGTCCGACCTTGATCATGGCGGGCAAGCTTGATCCCATTTGCTCTCAAACAACCACGGACATGTTACTCGAAGAGCTTCCTCAAGCGAGGACGGCCTACTTCGACCAGAGCAGTCATTTCTTCCTGATGGAAGAAAAGAACAAAGCGAACGAGACGTTGTTGTCTTGGTTCGCTAGCCACTAGACCTAACGAGCGGCGCTCAAAGCTCCGTTTCGGGTGATATCCATTTAAACCATGTCCTTATCGGTCCAGATTGCCACCGATCTTGCTCGCGGCTCCGCCTACTCACTCGCTAACTGGCCAAATCCTGAAGTGCCCACTTTCGGTGCCGGGGTCTATACAATCTGGAATAACGACAGCCGGTTTATCTATGCTAAGACCTTTGCCGACATGCGTGTCCGGCGCTGACCAAACAATCACTGTTTCATCAACTCCAGAACCCGCTCGGGCGAAAGCGGATATTCATTTATTTTGACATTGAGGTGCGACATTGCGTTTTCGACCGCACCGACGACAGCCGCCAAGCAGGGTATCGTCCCGCCCTCACCGGCTCCCTTAACGCCAATCGGATTCCATGGCGACGGTGACTCCATGTGCTCAAGATGCACCTGGGGCATCTCGGGAGCGGTTATCAAGAGATACTCTCCGTAATTAGTTGTCTGAGGCTGCCCGGACTCGCGGTCATAAATCATCCGCTCGAACAGAACGTTACTGATGCCGTGCGCGACGCCACCGATGATCTGGCCGTCGACAAGCATCGGGTTGATCAGCTTGCCGCAGTCATGGGCGACGAAGTAGTCGACCACCTTCACATGACCCGTCTCGGGATCGACTTCGACGACCGCGATATTAGTGCCGTTGGCATATACCGGGCGCTCGACGACATGATAGGCTGTAGCATCAAGACCCGCCGTAAAGCCTGAAGCCGCCGGTACGTTGACTTGGCCGGTCAGACGAATGGCAATGTCGGCCAACGAAACCTTCTGGCCCGCAACACCCTTCAGCCGCACTGCTCCGTCGGCAATTTCGAGATCGCCCTCGTCGGTTTCCATCACCTGCGCGGCATACTTGATGCACTTCTCGCGCACCTCTTTCGCGGCGAGGAACACCGCCGAACCTGCGAGTACAGTGTTGCGGCTACCGGCGGTCGAAAGACCCATCGGGAAAGCGTCGGTATCGCCGACCTTCACCAGAATATCTTCGGCCTTGGCGCCAAACTGATCGGCTGCGATCTGCGCAAGAATCGTCTTGAGGCCCTGGCCTTGCGCGCCGGCGCCTGTCGTCACAACGATCTTGCCCATACGCGAGACCTGCACATGCGCGCCTTCGAACGGCGCGATGCCGGTATCCTCATTGTAGCTGCCGATGCCGATGCCAAGCCAAAGACCGCGCGCTTTCGCTTCCTCACGTTTCTTCGCAAAACTCGCATAGCCCGACGACTTGAGCGCCATGTCGAGAGTGGCGATATAGTCGCCGCTGTCGTACATGACGGGCTTGCCGTTCATTAACTTGCCACCAGTCTCGTACGGCATCTGGTCCGCGCGAATGAGGTTGACGCGGCGGACTTCCGCGCGATCTAACTTAAGGTTGCGCGCGATCGTGTCCATCGTGCGTTCGAGAATGAAGTTGGCATAGGGACGCCCCGCGCCGCGGATCGGCGAGGTTGGCACGGCATTGGTAAACACCACAGCGATACCGACATCGACGGCCTTGATGGCGTAGTGTCCTGGCGTATTCACCACCGAACCGAGCGCCAGCAACAGTCCATATGGCACATAGGCGCCGTGATCGTGGATCGCGCGCGCTTTGAGGCCGTGAACTTTGCCCGTAGCATCACACGCGACTTCGACATCCCACAACTGATCGCGCTGTTGGGTTGTCGACACAAAGTGTTCACGACGATCCTCGATCCACTTGAGCGGTCGGCCGAGTTTCATGGCGGCTAGCGCCACCGACAATTCTTCCGGGTAATGCGCGGCCTTGGGACCAAATCCGCCACCCACGTCTGGCGCGACGATCCTGATTTTCGATTCTTCGCGTTCGAGATACTGCGACATGAATCGACGGATGAGGTACGGCGACTGGCTCGAGGTCCACACTGTCAATTGTTCCGCGAAGGTATCGAATGTGGCCACAACGCCGCGGCATTCCATGGAATGGCAACCGCCTCGGTGCTGCGTGTAGGTTTCCTTGAAAATGTGCGGCGCAGTGACAAAGGCGGCGTTGACGTCGCCGATCTTCCACTCCAGCCGCGCCACGATATTATCCGGCGCGCCTTCATGGACGAGGGGCGCACCGGGCTTGCTCGCCTGCAGAACGTCGATCACGACTGGCAGCGGCTCGTAATCGACGATTACGGCCTGGGCGCCGTCTTCCGCGATATAACGGTTCTCGGCGACGACCATCGCAATCGTCTCGCCAACATAACAGACTTCCACTCCCGACAGCGGCTTCTGTGTGATGTTCTGCTTCATTGCAGGATGCGGATTCGCCTGCACCATCTGCTTTTTTTCGAATTCCGGGAAGTCTTCGATGGTCAGAACCGCCACAACGCCCGGGATCTTCAAGGCTTCGGATTTGTCGACACCCTTAATGCGGGCGTGCGCTTCGCTCGACCGCACGAAAGCAACTTCCAGCATGCCGGGCATGGAAATATCGTCGACATAACGGCCCTTTCCCGTCAGAAGCGCGGGGTCTTCGGTGCGATAGACGATCGAACCGACATTGGTAGTGCTGCTCATGGCTTGGCTCCCAATCGAATCCGCTTTGCCGCCGCCAGCGCGGCGGTGACGATGCCCTGGTAGCCCGTGCAACGGCATAGGTTGCCGGAGATGGCGTCTCTGACCTCCTCCTCCGTCGGATCGGGATTCTCGCGGAGAAAAGCGGTCACAGTCGAAAGCATGCCTGGCGTGCAAAAACCGCACTGAAGGCCGTGCGCCTCCATGAAAGCCTGCTGCACGGGGCT
>JAYTFS010000147.1:0-16150 GCA_043734185.1 Pseudolabrys sp.
CGGCATCGAAACGCTGGGCGGCGTGTTCACGCGCATCATCGATCGCAACACCACGATCCCGACCAAGAAGAGCCAGGTCTTCTCGACCGCCGAGGACAACCAGAACGCGGTGACCATCCGCGTGTTCCAGGGCGAACGCGAGATGGCGGCCGACAACAAAATCCTCGGCCAGTTCGATCTGGTCGGTATTCCGCCGGCGCCGCGCGGCGTGCCGCAAGTCGAAGTCACTTTCGACATCGACGCCAACGGCATCGTCAACGTATCCGCCAAGGACAAGGCGACGTCGAAAGAGCAGCAAATCCGCATTCAGGCGTCGGGCGGACTGTCCGAGGCCGACATCGAGAAGATGGTCAAGGACGCGGAAGCTCACGCTGACGAGGACAAGACCAGAAAGGCCGCGGTCGAAGCCAAGAACCACGCCGAGGCGCTGGTGCATTCCACCGAGAAGGCGATTGCCGAGCATGGCTCGAAAGTCGGCGACGCCGAACGCAGTGCGATCGAGAACGCCATTGCCGATCTCAAGGAAGCGCTCAAGGGCGACGACGCAGCCGTCATCCAGGCCAAGACCAATACCCTGGCGCAGGCTTCGATGAAGCTCGGCGAAGCGATGTACAAGAATGCCGAAGGCGCCGAGCCCGCTGACACTAGCGAAAGCGCCACCGGGGCCGATGGTAAAAAGGAAGACGTTGTCGACGCGGAATTCACCGAAGTCGACGACGACAAGAACAACAAAAAATCCGCCTAAACCTTCAGAGCGGCGAATGACTCTCGCACGTGCAATCAACAAGCCCCCGGGGATATCCCGGGGGCATATTTTTTCCCCGGGGCTGTGATGTCCAAGCGCTGCTACTACGAAGTCCTGGGCGTTGCGCGCCAAGCCAGCGAGGGCGATCTCAAAGCCGCCTACCGCAAGCTCGCCATGCAGCACCATCCGGACCGCAATCCGGGCGACAGCGAGTGCGAACACAAATTCAAGGAACTCAACGAGGCCTATGACGTGCTCAAGGACGGCGACAAGCGCGCCGCCTATGACCGTTTCGGCCACGCCGCTTTCGAGCAAGGCATGGGCGGCGGCGCACACGGCTTTGGCGCCGATTTCGCCCATACCTTCTCCGACATTTTCGAAGATCTGTTCGGCATGGGTGGCGGCCGGCGCGGCGGTGGCCGCGGCCAAGGCCGCGAGCGCGGTTCCGATCTGCGCTACAATATGGAAATCACGCTCGAAGATGCATTCGAGGGCAAGACGGCGCAAATCCGTATTCCGACTTCGGTCGCCTGCGAAGTCTGTTCGGGGACCGGCGCCAAGGCCGGTACCAAGCCCAAGCCCTGCGCGACCTGCGGCGGCGCCGGCAAAATAAGGCACGCCCAGGGCTTCTTCACGCTCGAGCGAACCTGTCCTTCCTGCCAGGGCCGCGGCCAGGTGATCGACGATCCTTGCGCGGCTTGCGCTGGCGCCGGGCGGGTCACGCGCGAGCGCATGCTTTCGGTCAATATCCCGGCCGGCGTCGAGGATGGCACCCGCATCCGGCTAGCCGGCGAAGGCGAGGCGGGCCTGCGCGGCGGACCGGCGGGCGACCTCTATATTTTCCTCTCGCTCGCCCAGCACGAGTTCTTCCAGCGGGACGGCGCCGATTTGCACTGCCGGGTCCCTATTTCCATGGCTACCGCTGCGCTTGGCGGCGAATTCGAGGTCCCGGCCATCGACGGCAGCAAGGCCCGCGTCAAAGTCCCGGGTGGTACCCAGACCGGGCGGCGTTTCCGGCTGACCGGCAAGGGCATGCCGGTGCTGCGGATGAAACAAACGGGCGACATGTACGTTCAAGTAGCGGTGGAAACGCCGCAGAACCTCACCAAAAAGCAGCGCGAGCTGCTGGCGGAATTCGAAAAGCTGTCGTCGGAGGAAACCCAGCCTGAATCGGCGGGATTCTTCAGCCGAGTCAAAGAGTTTCTCGATGGACTGGGAAGTCGGGGCAGCCATTCCGGCGGCCGATCTTGACCCCCCGCCCATCGCGCTATACCCATTGATTTAGCGGCGATTTCCGCCGTGTACCGCGTGACCCATTCGATGCCATTGCACACTGTAGCTCGCGTCGAAAAGAAGACCCTGCGTCTCGATGACGAGATGCAATTTATCCGTTCCTGGATCGAAAAACCGCTGTCGACCGGCGCCGTCATGCCGTCGAGCAAGGCGCTGGCGCGCACCATGGCGCGCTGCGTCGATCCGGAATCAAAAGGTCCGGTCATCGAGCTTGGACCCGGTACCGGTCCGGTGACCGAGGCTTTGGTCCAGCGCGGCATCGATCCCAAGCGCTTGATCCTGGTCGAATTCAATCCCGATTTCTGCCGGCTGCTGCGCAAGCGCTATCCGGCGGCCACGGTCGTGCAAGGCGACGCCTATAAGCTGCGTCGCCTTCTTGAAACAACGATGCGTGAGCCGGCCGCTGCGGTGGTGTCGGGCTTGCCGCTGGTGACCAAGCCGCTGCGTACGCGCTTGCGTCTGATTTCCGATGCGATGAGCTTGCTGGCGCCAGGTGCGCCGTTTGTCCAATTCACCTATGCGATGGTGCCGCTCATCCCGAAGGCGCTGTCCGGGATCAAATCCGAAGCCTCCGAGCTGATCTGGATGAACCTGCCGCCGGCGCGTGTGTGGGTCTATCGCGGACGTTAGATTCTTTGTTTGGTCGCATTTTCTACGGCGAACCGGTTTCCACTTCGCCGGAAAATGCTCTGGTCCCCTTCTTGTGATATTGCTGGCCGGCCTCAACGGAGCTGCCGATGGCTGCGCCCAAGATCCTCGTCCTGCCAGGCTCGACCCGCAGCGGTTCGCACAACGTCAGACTTGCAGCATTGGCGGCGAAAGAACTCACGCTGATCGACGCCGATGTCACGCGCATCTCGCTCGCCGATTATCCGTTGCCGCTGTATGAAGGCGATCTCGAGTCCAAAGCCGGCGCGCCCGACAAGGCAGTGCGCCTCAAGCAGATGATCATGGCGCATCATGGCGTGTTCATCGCCAGCCCCGAATACTCAGCTTCGGTCACCCCAATGCTCAAGAACGCCATCGACTGGGTCTCGCGCGTGCGCGAGCGCGGCGATCCGACTTACGCCGCCTTCAAAGGCCGCGTGTTCGCAATTTCCTCGGCGTCGCCGGGCCGGTCGGGCGGCTTGCGCTCCTTGATGGCGCTGCGGCAAATTCTCGAACTGGGTTGCGGCGCGCTGGTAATCCCCGAGCAGGTCGCGATCCCGCAGGCCGATAACGCGTTCGATGACATGGACAATATAATCGACATCGCCACCGCCAATCTGTTTCGCGCGCAGCTCGCGCGCCTGATGGATATGTCGCGGCTGTTAGCGGGAGCATGAGCTTGGACGCGCGTGACCGACTGATTGTCGCTCTCGACCTGCCGACGGTAGCGGCTGCCGAAGCCATGGTGCTGAGGCTTGGCGCGTCGGTGTCGTTCTACAAGATCGGCTACCAGCTTTCGTTCGCCGGTGGCCTGTCGTTCGCGGCCGGCCTGATCGCGGCCGGCAAGCAGGTCTTTCTCGATCTCAAACTGCACGACATCGGCAACACCGTGACGATCGGTGTCGAAAGTGTCGCCCAGACCGGCGCAACTTTTCTCACGGTGCATGCCTATCCGCAGACCATGAAGGCGGCGATGGCGGGCAAGCGCGGTTCGAAGTTGAAGATTCTTGGCGTCACCGTGCTGACTTCCTATGACGACGCCGATTTGTTCGGCGCCGGCTACAAGCTTGGCGTCAGCGCGCTGGTCCTGCAGCGCGCCATGCAGGCGCGCGAACTGGGCGTCGATGGTTTGGTGTGTTCGGCCGAGGAGGCCGCAAAACTGCGCACGATCGTAGGTCCTGGTATGTCGCTAGTGACGCCGGGCATACGCCCGGCCGGCAGCGCGAAGGATGACCAAAAGCGCATCATGACGCCGGAGAAGGCCATCGTTGCTGGCGCCGACTATCTGGTGGTCGGCCGGCCGATCGTGGAAGCGGGCGATCCGAAAGCGGCGGCGGATGCGATTGTCGCAGAAATCGCGCAAGCAAAAAAATAAACGCATGATCCCGAAAAGCGTGAACCGGTCTTCGGAAAAGATCATGCGTCGCAAAAAGTAAGGGGAAGCGATATGGCAAAAGGCTACTGGATCGGGCGCGTCGACATTTCGAATGACGATGGCTACAAGCCCTATGCCGCCGCCAATCCGGCGATCTTCAAAAAATTCGGTGGACGCTTTGTAATTCGCGGCGGCAAGTTCGAATGTCCGGAAGGCACGGCGCGCTTGCGCAACGTGGTAATCGAATTTCCCGACTATGCCTCGGCGCTGGCCTGCTACCGCTCGCCCGAATACCAGCAGAATATCAAGGTACGGCTGCCGCATTCGGTCGCCGACATCGTCATTATCGAGGGCTACGAGGGCCCGCAGCCGTAGTGACGGAAGGGCGTTAGCCCGCTATACCGGCGCCAACGGAGTTAGACCCATGGCCGACATGCGGCTTGTGGTCGCCGGGGCCGGCGGGCGGATGGGCCGCACGCTGGTCAAGGCGATCGCCGATAGCAAGGGATTTGTGCTTAGCGGCGCGCTGGAAGACGCGCGCTCGCCGCTTATTGGCTGGGACGCCGGCACGCTGGCGGGCCTCGGCGAGAACAATATCAAGCTCACCGGGGACGTCGCCCCGTTGATGGAGCATGCCGACGGCATCATCGATTTCACCATACCTGTCGCCACCACGTCATTTGCGGCGCTCGCGGCCAAGGCCGGAAAAGTGCACATCATCGGCACCACAGGTCTGATCGCTGCCGACGAGGTCGCAATCAAGACTGCCGCAAAGACTGCGGTGATCGTCAAGTCCGGCAACATGAGTCTCGGCGTCAATCTGCTGGCCGCGCTGGTCAAGCGCGTCGCCAAGACGCTCGACAATTCTTTCGACATCGAAATTCTGGAAATGCATCACAACCAGAAGGTCGATGCTCCGTCCGGCACCGCGCTCATGCTCGGCCGCGCGGCGGCGGAAGGCCGTGGCATTGACCTCGACCAGAACTCGGTGCGTAGCCGCGACGGCAACACAGGCGCGCGTCATGCCGGCGATATTGGTTTTGCGAATTTGCGCGGCGGCAGCGTTGTTGGCGAGCATAGCGTGATCTTTGCCGGCCCTTCCGAGCGCATCGAACTCACGCACAAGGCCGAAGACCGCATGATCTTTGCCAGCGGCGCGCTCTACGCAGCGGCTTGGGCGCGCACGCAGAAGCCGGGGCTATATTCCATGGCCGACGTGCTTGGTCTTGGAAATATCTGACGGGGAAACTCATGACACCGGAACAGGTCACCAGGTTGAAAGGCTGGATGTTCGCGATGGCCGGCGCCGGCATCGCGTCTCTCTACATGGCCTACCAATACACCATTCAGCCGGTCGGGCGCGGCGAACCGCCGCCGGCATTCGCGCCGTATTTGTTCGGCATCATCGGAATCGTGTGCCTTATCGTCGCCGCGGTCATCGCCCGCAAGACAAGTCAGTCCGGCGTCGAGGCCGCCACGACGGATTTAAAAAGCCCGCAGGGCAATATCGTCATTCGCCTGATGCTGATCGGCCTCATTGCCTTGGCCGGCATGATCTTCATCGACTTCGCGGCGTCACCCGGCGACCTGCGGTGGCTCACGGTGTCGATCATCTTGCTGATCGTCATGGGCGTTTGTTTCATCAGCGCCGGACGGATCGCGCGCAAAATTCGCCGCAACACGGCGAAAGGGATCACCAACGAATGACGGACCGTCTTCTCGTGCTCGTGCGCCATGGCCAGAGCGACTGGAACCTAAAAAATCTATTCACCGGCTGGCGCGATGTCGATCTCACCGACAAGGGTGTGACGGAAGCGCGCGAGGCCGGCCGCAAGCTCAAAGGCCAAGGCATCGCCTTCGATATAGCCTTCACGTCCGTGCTCAAGCGCGCGACGCGGACGCTCGACCTGATGCTCGAGGAAATGGGCCAGACCACAATTCTGGTGGTCAGAAATCAGGCGCTGAACGAGCGCGACTATGGCGATCTTTCCGGCCTCAACAAGGACGAGGCGCGCAAGAAGTGGGGCGAGGAGCAGGTGCACATCTGGCGCCGTTCCTACGATGTCGCGCCGCCGGGCGGTGAGTCCTTGCGCGACACCGCCGCGCGCGTGTTGCCTTACTACATTCAGGAAATTCTACCGCGGGTGATGCGCGGCGAGAAAGTTCTGGTGGCGGCGCACGGCAATTCGCTGCGCGCGCTGGTAATGGTGCTGGAGAAGCTTGATAAAGAGAGCATTCTCGAGCGCGAGATCGGCACCGGCATTCCGATCATTTACCGGCTCGATGCCGATGCAACGGTAAAGTCGAAACTGGATTTGGCGGCTTAACTACGCCGCCATTCCCGCTTCCCAGCCCAGCATCGCGCGCTTGCGGGTGAGGCCCCAGTGATAGTCGGTGATGTCGCCATTCTTGCCGATGACGCGGTGACACGGTACCACGAAACAGATCGGATTTTTGCCGACCGCTGCGCCGACCGCGCGCGCGGCCTTCGGTGAACCCGCCTTGGCGGCGAGATCGGAATAAGTAGTTAGCCCGCCCATCGGAATGGTGAGCAACTTTTGCCACACGCGCACTTCAAAATCCGTGCCGATCAGCACCACGCGCAAGGGTTGTTCCGGAAGCCAAAGCTTGGGATCGAAAATGCGCCGCGCGGTGGCGGCGGTGGCCGCAAAGTCTTCGACGTAACGCGCCTTCTGCCAGCGCCTGCGCATGTCGTTGAGCGCGGCGCGTTCCTTGCCGGCGTCGGCGAGCGCCAGGCCCGCGAGTCCGCGCGGCGTGATCATGACCAGCGCCGTGCCGAAGGGGCAGGGGTGAAAACCGTAGGTGACGGTGAGGCCTTCGCCGCCGGCCTTCCATTCGCCCGGCGACATTGCTTCGTGCGTGACGAATAGATCATGCAGACGTCCGGGTCCTGACAGTCCGACTTCGTAAGATGTTTCCAGCACGCTTGCGGACGAGCGCAGCAATTCGCGCGCGCTGTTGAGCGTGAGCGCCTGCAGGAATGCCTTCGGCGTCAAGCCGCACCAGCGGCGGAACAGATGATGCAGATCAGTGGCGGAAACGCCGGCTGCTTCCGCGATGGTGTCGATTTCGGGCTGCGCGCGCCAATTGCCGCGGATATGAGCGATGGCGCGGCGCACGATGTCATAGTCGGCCGCCGCGGTGGCGAGCGGCGCCATTCCGGGGAAGCGGCCCGATATGGCTGCTATTTCCAAGGTCATGTTCATGAGCCACTATCTAGGGCGGCTGCTGGCACCACGCCACCCGATTCCTGACTAATCCAGGGGCGTCCGCGTCACGCCGCGCTTGGCCTTATTCAGCGCGGCGCCCAGTTCCTTGGCGAAAGTTGCCTTTTCGTCCGGCCCCAAAAAGCTCGCGATCGCCAGGTGCTTGCCGTGCGCGATCAGAAACAGCCGTTCGACACCGTATTCCTCATGCACGACCTGGTCGAGCTTGACCCAGAGCGGATTGAGCACCCATTGGCGCACGCGGCCGTGGTGGCTCACTTTACGCACGGTGAGCGCAGAAGGCGTGACTTTCACTTCTTCGTAGGCGCCGGCGTGGCGGTAGTTGAGCCGGAACGCCCAGTACAGCAGCAGCACATCGAGGCCGAAAAATCCGAACACCGGCCAGGCGCCGGCAATCAGGAACACCATGCCGGCGATAAAGCTGATGACGCCGAAGATCATCATCAGCACCAGAAAGCCGATGCGGCCAAGCGACCGGTGCGGCGTGATCACCACGGAAAAAATCGTGGGATCGAGTTCGTCGGCAGGATCTTGGGCGTTGTCGGCGGTCATGGCGCTGACTATACCAAAATCATGGCAAAAAAATCGGTCAGGAAAGCACTCAAAAAAGCGCGCAAGGGCAAAGCCGCGACGGTAAAGCGTGCGCCCAAACGCGCCAAAGCCGATGCGAAGGCGGCCGCCGGAGCATTGCCGCAAATGACTCCGGCGCAGATCGAAGAGGCGTTCCGCCGGTTCAAGGCTGCCAGCCCCGAACCGAAATCCGAACTGCAACACGTCAATCCGTTCACATTGCTGGTAGCGGTGGTGCTGTCGGCGCAAGCCACCGATGCCAGCGTCAACAAGGCGACGCCGGCACTATTCGCCGCTGCCGGCACGCCGAAAAAAATGGCCGGACTCGGGGAGGATCGCGTGCGCGACCTGATCAAGACCATCGGCCTGTTTCGCAACAAAGCCAAGAACGTGGTGGCATTGTCGCAAAAGCTTGTCGCCGAGCACGGCGGGCAAGTGCCGCGCTCGCGCGAGGCGCTGGAAGCGCTACCCGGCGTCGGCCGTAAAACCGCGAATGTCGTGCTCAATGTCGCGTTTGGCGAGCCGACCATTGCAGTCGATACGCACATTTTCCGGGTCGGCAATCGCACCGGCATGGCGACCGGCAAAGATCCGTTCGAGGTCGAGCAGAAACTCAATGAGGTTGTGCCCGCGCATTACAAAAGCCATGCGCATCACTGGCTGATACTGCACGGACGCTATACCTGCGTCGCGCGCAAGCCGCTGTGCGAGAAATGCATCATCGCCGATTTGTGCCAGTGGCCGGGGAAGACGGTGGTCGCTTAGCGCGCGGGCTCGATCAACTCGACGCGCTTGCCGGTTACAAGCTTGTGGATGTGCACCATGAAAGCCATGGCGAAAATCGGCGTCGCCAGATTGAGCAGCGGGATGGATACGAATACCGCGATCACCATGCCGGTGATGAAGACGTAGCCCCGGTTCGCTTTGCGCAACGCCTTGGCCTCAGTGGGCGGGCGAAACCGCATGGCCGCGAGCTCGAAATATTCACGCCCAAGCAGGTAGGCGTTCGCCACGAATAAAATAATAAAACCAAGTCCGGCCAGCAGCACGAAGGGCAGCGCGCAGAGATAAACGACGAGCGCCAGCAGCGCGAATTTGATGCCTTCGATCAGCCCACGAAACAACGGGAGTGCGCGGCCGACGGGCTCGGCCGGATAGTGCGAGCGCTCTACGACTTCGGCCACCTCGTCGACGAAAAAACTGCCGACGAAGGCGGTCACCGCCGGCATCAAAAACAGCGCGCCGGTTACAATACCCAGCCCCGCCAGAATCGAAAGCACCCAGGCCAGCGCCGCCCAAGCGGTGTGCGGCGCGAAACCCGCGGTCTGCTCGGCCCAGGTGGCGCCGCTATCGGCCAAGGCCGCGAGCATCCGCTGCATGATGATGCCGATGATGATGATCATCAACAGCGCGAGACCCACGGATTTGAGCAGCACGCGGCGTAGCGGTTGGGTGAACAGTTGCGAAAGGGCTTTGGCGGTCGCGTCGATCATGCGCAGACAGTTAGACGCGCTGGCGAAAAGAGCAAGACCTGAGCGGCTAAATCGCCGGCGCCATCGTCTCCGCCTCGGCGGGAACCAGCGAGGCCGCGCCGGCGTCAATCGCTGGGGCATCGGCCCAGGCTATGGCCTTGTAGTCGAAGCCCTTCACGATGGTCGGTTTGACCACCTCGAAATAAGGCGAGATGTCGAAATCGCGCGGCGCGTACAGCGACGAATGGCGGATTTCCAGAATCTCCTGTCGCTCCAGTTCGCTGTCGGTTCGCGTTATCTTGGGCAGGATCGGGTAGCGTACATTCTCGAACGCTTGCGCGATCAATGCCGAACAGATGATGCGGGTTGGGTGACCCGAGCCGAGCGACATCATGCGCCGGCGCCAGCGCTGCGGCACCGGCAGCGGAAATAGATAGCGCAAGAGGTCAATGATATTCTTGAGGTCGTAGTCGAAGCCGATGCGCTCGGCGGCGTAAGCGCACACACGCGCGCGATCGTCTTCGTTTAGACCAATTGGCCGGCAGATGCGCGAATGCACGCGGCCATATTTGGACAGCGGCGCGGCCACCACGCCCTGGCCGATATTGGCCTCCACCAGCACCAGTGGCTCGCCGTCCTCGGTGACGCGATCGCCGATCGGCCCGACATAAAGGGCTGCATGCGACCAGGTCGATTGGGTGAGATATTTGATGACGCCGGAAATATGGTTGTTGCCTTCGACCAGCAACACGTCTCCGGGCCGCAAGTTCGCGCGCAACGCCTCGGCGTCGCCCGGCGTCAGGGCCTCGTAGCCCTTTTCAGGCTTTTCCAGATAACGGGCGAGTAGCCGCCCGACCCCGTCTGCCATCCAACTCATCACACGGCCCCGGCGTCATTTCTTGACGCCTCATCTCACGCGGAATTCCCCATCCTGATGGGCCAAATTTAATGAAGACTCATTGCAAATTTGTGCTTTGGCAGCGCAGCAAAGTTAACACTCGTTAGCCATGAAAATCATTGTGCCATAGGGAGTCGAGCGCTTTGAACGCGCGCAAAGAAAGCATTCGGATACCATGTAGAGAGAGGACGGCGCGCGTCAGGTGCGCAATGCGCCGCCGGTTTTCTTGGTGACTTCGGCGACAATGCGCTGGCCAAGAGCATCGATTTCCGCGTCGGTCATGGTCTTGTCGCGTGGCTGTAGCGTCACGGCGACGGCGATTGACTTCTTGTCGGCACCAATACCGGCGCCTTCATAGACGTCGAACACGCTCACATTGACGATAAGTTTTTTGTCGACGCCTTGCGCTGCGCGGATGATGTCGGTGGCCTTCACCGTCTTGCCGACGACGAAAGCGAAATCGCGCTCGACCGGCTGGAACGGCGACAATTCGAGCATCGGCTTGGCGCGCGTGGCTTTTGCTTTCGGCACCGGGATATTTTCCAGAACGACTTCAAACGCCACCAATGGCCCTTCGGCCTTGAGCGCTGCAAGGACGCGCGGATGCAACTCGCCGAAATGGCCGAGCATATTCTGCGGACCAATTTGAATCGTGCCGCAGCGGCCGGGATGAAACCACGCTGGTCCGCCAGGCACGACTTGAAGCGCCTGCATGGGCGCGCCGCTGGCTGCCAGCACGGCGAAGGCGTCGGCCTTGGCATCAAAGGCATCGACCGGTTCGGCCTTGTTCGACCAATGGCGGTCGATGCCTGTGCTCTTGGCCAGAGCACGGCGCACGCCAGTGGCGGCGGTGAGTTGATCTTCGGGTTTGTCGCCTTTGAAAATCTGCCCGACTTCGAACAGCGCCACATCCGGCATGCCGCGGTCGGCATTGCGTTGCGCAGCCATGACGAGACCGGGAATGAGACTCGGCCGCATGTCGGACAGTTCCGACGCGATCGGATTGGCCAGCGCCAACTCCGGTTTGCCGCCGCCAAACAATTCGGCCTCGCGCTTGGAAACGAAAGACCAGGTCACCGCCTCGGTCAGCCCACGCGCGGCGAGCGCGCGCTTGGCCTTGCGGGCGCGGTTTTGAATCGGGGTGAGCACGGGCTTGCGCGCATCGGACCCACGCGGAAACGGCGTCGAAGGCACCTGGTCGACGCCGACGATGCGCACCAGTTCCTCGACGATGTCGGCGCGGCCATGCACGTCCGGGCGCCACGACGGCACGGCGATCTTCACGCGATCGCTCTGGCCGGCAGCAAAAAAACCGAGCTTCTCAAGAGTGCGGCGTACTTGCGGCAGCGTCATCTTTAAACCCGCAAGCCGCGTCACCTCGCTCAAGGGAAAGTCGACAATAGTTTCCTTTGGCGTTGGGTCGCCGGCGACCACGATCTCGGAAGGCTGCCCGCCGCACAAATCGAGCACCATTTGCGTCGCGAGCTCCAGGCCCGGCAGCATGAAGTTGGGATCGACGCCGCGCTCGAAACGATAGCGCGCGTCCGAGTTGATGCCGAGCTTGCGGCCGGTCTGCGCGATGTTGGCCTCGTCCCACAGCGCGGATTCGATCAGCACGTCGGTGGTGGTCTCCGAACAGCCAGTCGCCTCGCCGCCCATGATGCCGGCGAGCGATTCCACGCCCTTCTCGTCGGCAATCACGCAAATGGCCTGATCGAGCGCATAAGTTTTACGGTCGAGCGTCAGCAGCTGCTCGCCGTTTTTGGCGCGGCGCACGGTGAGATTGCCGTGAACCTTGGCGGCGTCGAACACATGCAGCGGCCGGCCGCGGTCGAAGGTGATGAAGTTGGTGATATCGACGAGCGCATTGATCGGACGAAGACCAATCGCTGTGAGCCGTTTCTGAAGCCAGTCGGGCGAGGGGCCGTTCTTGACGCCCTTGACCAGCCGCAGGCCAAAGGCGGGGCACAGCGGATGCGTCTTGCCGAAATCGAGCGTGACTTTGACCGGGCAGGGGAATGTGCCCTTCACCGGCTTTGGCACTTTGTCCTTGAAGTCGCCGATCAAAGTCGCGCCGAGATCGCGGGCAATGCCATTGACGCCGGTGCAGTCGGCGCGGTTGGGCGTGAGGTTTATTTCGATCACCGGCTCGTTGAGGCCGAGCGCTTCCGTGAATGGCTTTCCAACCGGCGCATCGGCGGGCATCTCGATGATGCCGTCGCTGTCGTCGGAATATCCAATCTCGGCCCCGGAGATCAGCATGCCGTGGCTTTCGACGTCGCGGATCTTGCCGACCGAGAGCGTGATCTTCTTGCCCGGAATATAGGTGCCCGGCAGTCCGAGCACGGCCTTCATGCCGGCGCGCGCATTGGGCGCGCCGCACACGATCTGGATCGGCTTACCATCGCCGGTATCGACCATGCAGACGCGCAGCCGGTCGGCGTTGGGGTGCTGCACGGCGGAGACCACCGACACGACCTTGAACGCTTCGAATTCCTTCGCCTTGTCCTCGACGTTCTCGACCTCGAGCCCGATCATGGTGAGCTTGTCGACGATCTCGCCCAACGGCGCGACCGTTTCGAAATGCTCTTTCAGCCAGGGCAACGTGAATTTCACGGGCTTAATCCCCCGGCAAGCGTCGGGAAATCAAGCGGCCGGAAGCCGTAATGCGAAAGCCAGCGCACGTCGGCCTCGAAGAAGGCGCGCAAGTCCGGCATGCCGTATTTCAGCATGGCGATGCGGTCGATGCCTAAGCCCCAGGCAAAGCCCTGGTACTCGTCCGGGTCGAGGCCGCAATTGCGCAGCACGTTCGGATGCACCATGCCGCAGCCGAGAATCTCCAGCCAATCCTCGCCTTCGCCGAAACGGATTTCGTCTTTGTCGCGCTTGCACTGAATGTCGACTTCCATCGACGGCTCGGTAAAGGGAAAGAACGACGGGCGAAAGCGCATCTTAACGCTGTCGACTTCGAAGAACGCCTTGCAGAATTCTTCCAGAATCCATTTCAGGTGACCCATATGCGACGTCTTGTCGATCACAAGGCCTTCGACCTGGTGGAACATCGGCGTGTGGGTCTGATCTGAATCGCTGCGATAGGTGCGGCCCGGAATGATGACGCGGATCGGCGGCTTCTGCGTCAACATAGTGCGCACCTGCACCGGCGACGTGTGCGTCCGCAGCAACAGCCTTGAGCTGTCGGGCTTTGGCGGGAAATAGAACGTGTCGTGCATTTCCCGCGCCGGATGGCCTTCCGGGAAATTCAGCTTGGTGAAGTTGTAGTCGTCGGTCTCGATATCGGGACCTTCCGCCACGGCAAATCCCATGTCGGCGAAGATCGCGGTTAGCTCGTCGATCACCTGGCTGATCGGGTGGACGCGGCCGGTTTCGGTCGGCGCCTCGCGCACCGGCAGCGTGACGTCGATGGTCTCGGTGGCGAGCCTCGCGTCGAGCGCGGAAGCACCGAGCGCATCCTTGGCGGCGGCAATCGCTGTGGTGACGCGCTCCTTTAGTCCGTTGATCGCCGGACCCTGCACCTTGCGCTCGTCCGGCGTCATCGTGCCAAGCGTCTTGAGCAGCGCCGACACCGAGCCGCTTTTGCCCAGCGTCGCCACGCGCACGGCTTCAAGCGCCGCTTCGTCCCTGGCGGACGCGACGGCGGCCATGATCTCGTTCTCAAGAGCGGGAATGTCGTTCATTTATGCTCCGCAAATCGTGGCCGGTTGTGGCCGTCCGGCCCGGATCAGGTCAAGCCCCCGTGACAGAACGAGACGGGCGTGAGAGATTCGCGTTTTCCCGACAAGGACTTTGCGATGCTTGTTCGCATGATTTTGGCCTGTTTCGCCGTCCTGCTGCTCGGCCCAGCCGCTACCGCCCAGGAATGTCAGAACATGGGCCATGGGGATCGCGAGGCGCTGATCCGCAAGGCGCCGACCTGCGATAAGGCCCAGGAGCAGTTCTCCGACTGCGCCTATGGCGCCACCGGCGACGTTTCGCTCGCCGATATCGTGACCGAGAAATGCGAGGCGGAGTTCATGCCGAACATTGTCCGCACGCCACGTTGGCGCGCCTACCAGCGCAGCATGAAACGCTGCGATGACAAATACGAGAAGATGGAAGGCACCATGTACATTGCCATGGCGGCCGGCTGCCGCATCGAAGTGGCGCAGAGCTACGCCCATAAGTTCAGCAAGGCCAAGTCCGTCGCACGCAAGCGTTAGCGGCTCGCCGCCGGCCTCAGGCCGGCAGCGCAGCCTTGGCCTTTTCCACGATCGCCTGGAAGGCGGCCGGCTCGTTGATGGCGAGATCGGACAATACCTTGCGGTCGATCGTGAGACCGGACTTGGCCAACCCGTCGATAAACTTCGAGTAGTTGAGTCCGAAGGGACGCACCGCGGCGTTCAGACGCTGGATCCACAACGCACGGAACGTGCGCTTGCGGCGCTTGCGGTCACGGAAGGCGTATTGGTTGGCCTTCTCGACCGCCTGTTTGGCTATGCGGATGGTGTTCTTGCGGCGGCCATAATAGCCCTTGGCGGCCTTGTAGACTTTCTTGTGCTTGGCGTGTGACGTGACGCCGCGCTTGACGCGAGACATGGCAGATCTCCTACGGTTCGTTAGGCACTACGTGCGGATGGACGGAAACAGAGAAATACGAATCAGCCGTTGGGCAGAAAGTATTTCTTGATGTTGTCGCCGTCGGTCTTGAACAGCACTGCTGTGCCGCGATGGTCGCGGATCTGCTTGGTGGTCCGCTTGATCATGCCGTGGCGTTTGCCGGCCTGCTGGTATTTCACTTTGCCAGTAGCCGTAATCTTGAAGCGCTTTTTAGCGCCCGACTTGGTCTTCAACTTGGGCATTTTGCTCTCCTCATCGGCGCAAATTGGAGCGTTAAGCCCCATCTGGCCTGGATGTGCCCGCAAGACGATTGCTTGGAGCTTGGTGCTCGGAATTGAGCGGTTATCACCGCCACGGCAGCCCTGACTGGCCGGGCGGTGAAGGGCGGCGTTATGGCAGAGGCGGCCAAAGCTTGCAACCAAAGGATGGAACCGGGCGCGTTTGGCTCGTGTTTTGTGGCCTTCCCAGGCTTGGAAATCGCGAATGGCGTTAATTCTGTAGGTATTATCCAGTTGCGACCCGGTCGAAATGTGCTCAAAGGTGTGGCTTACAAGGAGATTCGCCGCGATGCGCTATGCCGTGACCACGATGCTTTTCACCGCCCTGCTGCTGGGCCTGGGGAGTGTCGTCCAGCCAAGCCTCGTCCTTGCCGACACTTATGACGGCAACTGGACTGTGCTGGTCATCACTGACAAGGGCACCTGCGACCGCGGCTACCGCTACGCCGTGCATGTGGCGAATGGTCGAGTCCGATATAACGGCGAAAAATCCGTCGACATAAGCGGCACCGTCAGCCCGCGCGGCGAAGTCCACGTCAGCATCAGTTTTCGTGGCCAGAGCGCCAGCGGCAGCGGCCGCCTGTCGCCGACCGACGGCACCGGCCATTGGCAGGGCGCGGGCTCAAAGGGTGTCTGTTCCGGTACCTGGGAAGCCGAGCGGCGCTAGAAATTCCGGACGCAAATTAAAAGCGCCGCTCGCATGATGCGGGCGGCGCTTTTTTATTTTTAGCCCCTTCGCTAGCGCGGCGCCAGCAGCATGACCATCTGGCGGCCTTCGAAGCGTGGTTCCGACTCGACCTTCGAGAACGGCGCGGTATCGGACTTGACGCGTTCCAGCAATTTGATGCCGAGTTCTTGGTGCGCCATTTCGCGGCCGCGGAAGCGCAAGGTGATCTTGACCTTGTCGCCCTCTTCGAAGAAGCGCTGCATCGAGCGCATTTTGACGTCGTAATCGTGATCGTCGATCATCGGCCGGAGCTTAATCTCCTTGATCTCGACGACCTTCTGT
>JAYTFS010000148.1:0-6783 GCA_043734185.1 Pseudolabrys sp.
AAACATGTTGCGCAGATTACGTTGCATGACCGGCCGTTTCGACACCGGCCGGAAGAATCCCCGTTCTTCCAGATGTCCTTCGAGCATGTCGAAGAACGACAGGATCATTTCGCGCTGCGCCGGCGGCGAGCGATCGAGCGCCTCGAACGGCGCGATCTGGCCGTGCGCGGCGGAAAAATATTCGTAGCCCGTCAGCAGCACGGCCTGCGCCAGATTGAGCGAGGCGAATGCCGGATTGACCGGCAGCGTGACGATGCGGTCGGCCATGCCGACTTCGTGGGCCTCTAATCCATTGCGCTCGCGCCCGAACACGATGGCGACGTTTTCGCCGGCCGCTACGTGCGGCACCATTTCGGCGATTGCGGCCTCAGCAGAAATCACGGGCTTGGCCTGGTCGTGGTTGCGTGCGGTCGCCGCCAGCACGAAACTGCAATCGCCAATCGCATCGGCCAGGCTCTCATAGAGAACCGCGGCGTCGAGAATGCGGTCGGCCCCGGCCGCCATCACGCGCGCCTTCTCGTTCGGCCAGCCCTGCAGCGGCTTCACCACCCGGAGCCGCGACAGCCCGAAATTGGCCATGGCGCGGGCAGCCGCGCCGATATTTTCGCCAAGCTGCGGCTCCACCAGCACGACCACGGGCGCCGGCTGCTCGATCCAACGTTTGGTTTTGTCGGTGCCGGCACCCGGCATCACGCCCTCCATTACGGGCGGTATAGCTGCGCAACCTGCATGGGGGAAGCGTTGCGAAAGTGAGCTTTCGCCGCGCGAAATCGGGTGCTATAGGCAACCTCGCCGGACCCAACCGCGCCCGTACGCACACGAGTCAAAAGGTTTTACCCGAAATGGCGAAGATCAAGGTTGCTAATCCCGTCGTCGAAATGGACGGCGACGAGATGACCCGCATCATTTGGCAGCTCATCAAGGATAAGCTGATCCATCCTTATCTGGACGTCGATCTCCTGTATTACGACCTCAGCGTCCAGAAGCGGGACGAGACCAACGATCAGATCACCATCGACGCGGCCGAGATGACCAAGAAGGTCGGCGTCGCTATCAAATGTGCCACCATCACGCCCGACAAAGGCCGGGTGAAGGAATTCAACCTCAAGAAGATGTGGCGCTCGCCCAACGGCACCATCCGTAACATCCTCGGCGGCGTGATCTTCCGCGAACCGATCATCTGCAAGAATGTGCCGCGCCTGGTGCCGGGCTGGACCAAGCCGATCATTATCGGCCGCCACGCTTACGGCGACCAGTATCGCGCCACCGACATCCGCGTGCCTGAAAAAGCCAAGCTGACGCTGAGCTACGTCGCGCCCGACGGCAAGAAGGTCGAGCACGAGGTGTTCGAGTTCCCCACCGCGGGCGTCGCCATGGCAATGTACAATCTCGACGACTCGATCCGCGATTTCGCGCGCGCCTCGATGAACTATTCGCTGGCCCGCGGCTATCCGCTTTATCTGTCGACCAAGAACACCATCCTCAAGGTCTATGACGGGCGCTTCATGGACATTTTCCAGGAATTGTTCGACAAGGAGTTCAAGGCCAAGTTCGCCGAGAAGAAAATCACCTATGAGCACCGCCTGATCGACGACATGGTGGCAGCCGCACTGAAGTGGTCGGGCGGCTATGTCTGGGCCTGCAAAAACTACGATGGCGACGTGCAGTCGGACATCGTGGCTCAGGGCTTCGGCTCGCTTGGGTTGATGACGTCGGTGCTGTTGACGCCGGACGGCAAGGTTGTCGAGTCGGAAGCGGCCCATGGCACGGTAACGCGCCACTATCGCGAGCATCAGAAGGGCAAGGAAACCTCGACCAACTCGATCGCGTCGATCTTTGCCTGGACCCGCGGCCTCGCCCATCGCGCCAAGCTCGACAATAGTGCGCCGCTGGCGAAGTTCGCTTCGACGCTGGAAAAGGTTTGCGTCGACACGGTCGAAGCGGGCTTCATGACCAAGGATCTCGCGCTGCTGGTCGGCGCCGACCAGAAGTGGCTCTCCACGACCGGCTTCCTCGACAAGGTCGACGAGAACCTGAAAAAGGCGATGGCGTAAGCTGGATTTCGCTTTTCACAATTAGATCGGCGCAAAATACTGCGCCGGTTTTTTTATTTGGCTTTGCCCGGGTCGCTTTTGGACGAGCGCATCTTTTTTCCCGTCCGCTTCTCCACAACGTCCTTGATGCGCTTGGCGATGCGTGAATCGCGCTTCATCAGAGCGTGCAGATCCTGCGCCGACAAGGCCAGCAGATTGGTGCGGCTGAGCGCCACCGCCGTTCCCGAGCGCCGCTCGCCGCGCAACACTGCCACCTCGCCGAAGAACTGTCCGGCGCCGAGTTTCACCTTCCTTTTGTCCACCGCCACTTCGACCTCTCCTGCGGCGATGAAATACATCGAATGCGCGTGATCGCCTTCGCGGATGATGACCTCGCCGGTTTCGGCCAGATGGGCCCGCAGCAACTGCATGACGTCGGCAATCTCGCCGGCATCGAGTTCGGCAAATAATGGCACCCGCGCAATCATGCCCCAGGTCACGATGAAATCGCGCTTGTGGATCTGCTCGGCGAACGCCGTGGCGATGATGCCGATCGGCAACGCCATCAGAACCAGCCCGGCGAAGATCGTGCAGGTTGCGATCAGCTTGCCGACTACCGTTACCGGCACCACGTCGCCATAGCCGATGGTGCCGATGGTGACGATCGACCACCATAGCGCATCGGGGATGGTGCCAAGTTTTTCCGGCTGCACCTTGGCTTCTGCAAGATGCATCAAAGCGGCAGCCACCAAGGCAATGCCCAACGTGATGACGAGGCAGCCGAACAGCGCGCGGCGCTCGCGCGACAGCACATCGAGTAGCGAGCGCATGGCCGGCGAATAGCGCGCGATCTTGAAGAAGCGCACCATGCGGAACACCAGCACAAAGCGGAAGTTAGCCGGCAGCAGGAGCGCGAACCAGAACGGCAGTACGGCGATCAGATCAATCAGGCCAGCCGGGCTGAGCATATATTTGAGCCGCGCCCGCGTCGCGGACAGATGCCGGTGCGGGCCGTGCTCGACAGCGCCCCAGACGCGCAAGGCGTATTCAATGGTGAACACACCGAGCGAAAAATATTCGATCAGATCGAATATGCGCGCGTACCGCGATCCATATGACGGCACCGATTCAAGCGCGACCGCAATCAAATTGATCACGATCAGCGCGATCAGCAGTTGGTCGATAGCCGCGCCGATGCGCTCGCCGACCGGGCCCTCTTCGAGCGCGAGATAAGTTCGCCGGCGCAGTTCCTTGGTGGATTCGCGTGACATGCCGATTTGATAGCACGGCCAACACGAGTCGGTTAGACCAGCCGCACCGCGTAGATCGGCGGTAGATGGGCGTTGACCAGATGCCAGCCCTCGCCGGAGTTTTCACTCAACCACAGGCTGCCGGTGGTCGAGCCCATGGCGAGCTGCGTCCCGCTCGGATCGATGTCGAGCCCGTGCCGGTACACTAGGTCAAACGCATCGCGCTGTGGTAGGCCATCGCGAAACGCCTGCCAAGTTTTGCCCCCGTCGTTTGTGCGCGTCACGGCAAAGGCGCCGTCGCGCGGCACGCGCAGCTCGTCCTTGATGGCCGGGACGAACCAGGCGGTCAGCGGGTCCCTGGGATGCGCCACCACGGCAAAACCGAAATCGTCACCGGGTAATTTGAGCGGCACCCAGGTGGCGCCGGCATCGGTCGAGCGGAAAATGCCGCAGTGGTGCTGCATCCACATAGTGTCCGGCGCGGCCGTGCAGCGCGCCACGCGATGCGGGTCTTGCGTCTCGCGCACGCCGGCCTGCTCCGGCGGCATATAGGTCGCGACCATGCCGTCGCCGCGCAAGCTCCAGCTTTTCCCCGAGTCCTTTGAGTCCCACACGCCGCCGCAGGAGATCGCGACAAACACCCGCTTCGGATCGCGCGGATCGGGCAAGATGGTGTGAATGCCGGCATCGTCATAGCCGCCGCCGAACCACTTGGAGCGTTCCGGCACGTTCCACAGCGCGTTCACAAGCTCCCAGTCTTCGCCGCGATCATCGGAACGAAATAGCCCGGCCGGAAGTGCGCCGGCCCATAGCCTGCCCGGCTCATTGGCGCCGCCCGCTTCTAGCGTCCAAACCTGAAACAGCGTTGGCGCGCCCGCAGCATCCGGTGGAAACGCCGGCGCCGGCAGTTCCTGCCAGGAGGCTCCATTGTCATCGGAGCGATGCAGCTTGGCGCCGAAATGGCCATGCTTGAGCACTGCGTAGAGCGCGCCATCGCGCGCATCATGCAGCGCTGCGGTCACCGGGACACCGGCAAAATCAGTGCGCGCGATGGACCAATGGCCGGCTTTACGCTCCAGCGTGAGCAGGCCTTTGCGGGTCGCGACCAGCATGCGATCACACATGGATCAACCTCCTGATAGCGCCTGCATGACGTATAGTTTTGAATCCGGGCGAATAGTATGGCTCAGCGCGCCCGCGTGCGGCAAGCGGACGCCATCGGCGAAGATGCAAACATGTTTGCGCAACAGCCCGCGGTCGTCGAGCAAATAAGAGCGCACGTGCGGGCGTTGCGTGAATACGGCGCCGAGCGCATCGCCGACGGTTTCGCCAGACGCCTCCAGCGGCCCGTCCGGCACGACTTCCTGCAGCCAGCTAGTGAAATGCAATTGCGCCATGGCGGGCGCCTCCATTTAGACGGCTGGCTTAACCTGTTTCTTAATGGCGGCTATGGCGGCACCCGCCGCCTGGCCATTCGGCCCACCGCCTTGAGCCATGTCGGGCCGCCCGCCACCGCCTTTGCCGCCGAGTTCCGCCACGCCGGTCTGAACCAGCGCAACCGCGCTGTTCGCCGCCGTCAGGTCCGGCGTCACGCCGACCACCAGGCTCGCTTTGCCTTCGGCATCCGTCGTCATCAAAATCACGATGCCCGAACCGAGTTTTTTCTTGCCCTCATCGGCCAGATTGCGAAGGTCCTTGGCCTCGACGCCGTTAAGCTGCTTGGCGAAAACCTTGATGCCGGAAATTTCCTCGATGTCATCGCCGGCGCTCGAACCGCTGGCGCCGCCGCCCATGGCGAGCTTCTTGCGTGCGTCGGACAATTCGCGCTCCAGCTTCTTGCGCTCATCGAGCAACGCCGCGACGCGCACCGGCAATTCCTCAGGGTTAGTCTTGAGTTCGTCGGCCGCAGCCCTGGCGATCGCGACCTGTTTGTTGACCGATTTGCGCGCGATTTTGCCGGTCACCGCCTCCAGCCGCCGCACGCCGGACGACACACCGCTGTCGGACAGGCCGGTGATCAGACCGACATCGGCGGTTCGTTTCACGTGCGTGCCCCCGCACAGTTCGACCGACCAGCCCAGCGTATTGCCCGTCCCCAATTCTTCGGAAGTATTGCCCATCGCCACCACGCGCACTTCGTCGCCGTATTTCTCGCCGAACAGAGCGCGGGCGCCGGAAGCCCTCGCATCGTCAAGCGCCATCAGCCGCGTGGTCACCGGCGCATTTTGCAGGACGATGTCATTGGCGATGTCCTCGACCCGCTCAAGCTCCTGGGCGGTGATCGGCTTGGGATGTGAGAAGTCGAAGCGCAGCCGGTCCGGCGCGACCAGCGAGCCTTTCTGCGCGACGTGATCGCCCAGCACCTGGCGCAGCGCCTCGTGGAGAAGATGGGTGGCGGAGTGGTTTTGCCTGATGCCGGCGCGGCGGTCATGATCGACCACTAGCAGCAGCGGGTCGCCGACCTTGACCGCGCCCTCCTCGACTTTGATGACATGCGCGAACAGGTCGCCGGCTTTCTTCTGCGTGTCGGTAACGGAAAGTCGGACGCCCTCGCGCCGCATCTCGCCGGTATCGCCGACCTGGCCGCCGGATTCGCCGTAGAATGGCGTCTGGTTGAGCACCACCAGCCCGCTTTCGCCTTTTTTGAGCTCGATCACTTCCTTGCCGTCACGCACCAGCGCGGAAACCACGCCCTCGGCGGTTTCGGTTTCATAGCCAAGAAATTCGTTCGCGCCCAACTTCTCGCGTAGCGTGAACCACACGGCCTCGGTCGCTACGTCGCCCGACCCCGACCATGACGCGCGTGCCTTGGCGCGCTGGCGCTCCATGGCGTCGGTGAACGAGGCTATATCGACGCTAATGCCACGCGAGCGCAGCGCGTCCTGCGTCAGGTCGAGTGGAAAGCCATAGGTGTCGTAGAGCGTGAAGGCGGTATCGCCGTCGAACATGTCGCCTTTCTTCAGGCGCTTGCTCTTTTCGTCGAGAATGATCAGCCCGCGCTCCAGCGTGTTACGGAAGCGGGTCTCTTCCAGCTTCAGCGTTTCGGTGATGAGCGGCTGCGCCCGCGCCAGTTCCGGAAAAGCTTGTCCCATCTCGTGGACCAGCACCGGCACCAACTTCCACATCAGCGGCTCTTTGGCTCCGAGCAGTTCGGCGTGGCGCATGGCGCGGCGCATAATGCGGCGGAGCACATAGCCGCGGCCTTCGTTTGAGGGCAGCACTCCGTCGGCGATCAGGAACGAAGAGGCGCGCAGGTGATCGGCGATGACCTTGTGCGAAGCTTTTTGCGGGCCATCGGAAGCTACATTGGTCAATTCGGCGATGGCGCGGATCAAGGTGACGAACAGGTCGATGCCGTAATTGTCGTGGGTGCCTTGCAGCACCGCGGCGATGCGCTCCAGCCCCATGCCGGTGTCGATCGACGGATGCGGCAAATTGGTGCGCTTGCCGCCGGCCAACTGCTCGTACTGCATGAAGACGAGATTCCATATCTCGATGAA
>JAYTFS010000149.1:0-1906 GCA_043734185.1 Pseudolabrys sp.
CTGGCGTGATGGTTGACCACGTCAAAGCCGATCCATCGCGTCACCGGCAGCCGGTGCAAATACAGCGTCACGTCACTGTTGATGTAGCCGAGCCCGCTATCGCCGGCATTGGCAAACGGGCTGGCAAAATCGGCACCGGTTGCAACATGGACGAACGGCGACATCGGCACGCCCTCGACCAGTTCACGGACCTCGCTCATCCACAACCGCCGCGGGCCGAGCGAACCCATGTGGCCTGTGATCGGCCTTGTCGTCCATTTCCCGTTCATGCCGAGCTTGGGGTCGGTCGGCGCCGGAATGGTGTCAGGCAGCGGCGCGTCCCAGGTTGACGGCGACCAGACATTGCCGGGCGCATTTTCCGTCCGGCGCAACAACTGGCAGGAGGCGCGCGCCATGCTGGTGCCGCCGGAGAAAAACTCGGCTTCCACCACCTTGATGCGCTTGCCGTCGCGGATAAGTTTTGTGGTGACTTCCACCGGCGTCAGGATGTCCGGCAGCCGGAACATGTCGACCGTCAGCCGTGCCGGCACGAACTCGTCGGAGCCGTGGCGGTCTTCGATGGCGTAGGCCAGAAGCCCGACGACGACGCGACCATGCATCGAATTCGGGTCCCACGGACCGTTTGAAACCGGATTGGGGATGAAGGCGTCGCCGTTTTTGGCGAAGAAGGGTTGATTTTTCATGGCCGGCGAACATGACGGAAACCGCGCGACAAAATCAAGCCTGCGCGGCGCAATCCATCCATTCCGCGCGAACCGCCGCGTCGGTCTCGACTGCTGTGGCACGCCTCGCCAGCGCGTCGAACGTCTCTTGCGCGATCAATTGCGCCAGCGCCCAGACCGCGGCACCCCGCACCAACGCGCTTTCGTCATCAAGCAATCGTTCGGCCTCAGCCGCCAATGATGCGTCGTCGGAGTTGCCGATCGCAATCAGCACATTGCGAATGAAGCGGTCGCGGCCGATGCGCTTGACCGGCGATTTGGCAAACAACGCGCGAAACGCCCCATCGTCGAGCCGGGCCAATTCCGAAAGCTGTGGCGCGCGCAATTCGGACCGCGCGGCGAGCTTGGCCTCGCGGCCTTCCTGCGCAAACTTGTTCCACGGGCACACGGCCAGGCAATCGTCGCAGCCATAGATGCGGTTGCCGATCGCTTTGCGGAATTCGTGCGGGATCGGGCCTTTGTTCTCGATCGTGAGATAGGAAATACAGCGCCGCGCGTCGAGCTTGTAGGGTGCCGGGAACGCTGCGGTCGGGCAGATGTCCTGGCAGGCGCGGCACGAGCCGCAATGATCGCTGTCTGGTTCATCGCGCGGCAGGTCGGCCGCGGTATAGATCGCGCCGAGAAACAGCCACGAACCCAGCTCGCGCGACACCAGGTTGGTATGCTTGCCCTGCCAGCCCAGCCCAGCCGCTTGCGCCAGCGGCTTTTCCATCACGGCTGCGGTATCGACGAACACTTTGACCTCGTCGCCGGACGCCGCGACCAGCCAGCGCGCCAGCGCCTTCAACCGCTTCTTGATCAGATCGTGATAATCGTCGCCCTGGGCATACACCGAGATCGCGCCGCACGTGCGCTTCTCGAGAATCTGCAGCGGATTTTCATCCGGTCCATAATTGACGCCGAGCATGATCACCGAGCGCACGCCGGGCCACAGCACGCGCGGATCGGTGCGGCGTTCAGGACTGGCGGCGAGCCAGTCCATGTCGCCATGGGCGCCGGCTTCGAGGAATTCGCGGAAATGTTTTCCGGCCTGCGTGATCGCTTCGGGATCGGTGACGCCGATGCTGTCGAACCCGAGCGAACGGGCTTGCTGTATCAGGGACTCTTTTAAGTGTGAGTTCACTGGAGAGCCGCCAGAGCGTCGGTCTTTCGTGTCCCGGACGCGGTGCAGCGCGCTTGCGCTG
>JAYTFS010000150.1:0-3381 GCA_043734185.1 Pseudolabrys sp.
TGATGCCGATGCGATTTCATTCCGCAGCATCGCGGCCACGCCCGTAACGCCAGACGTAGAAAAGGCCTTTAAGGCCGTTACGCCGGACACGATCGCAAAATTCCTGTTCACCTCGGGTTCGACCGGCACGCCGAAGGCTGTGATCAACACCCAGCGCATGCTGACCTCGAGCCAGCAGGCCAAGGCGCAGACCTGGACGTTTCTCGACGAGGCCCGCGACGATCTCGTGATCCTCGACTGGCTGCCCTGGAGCCACACCTTCGGCGCCAACCACAATTTCAACCTCGTGCTGCGCAATGGCGGCACGCTCTATGTCGACGGCGGCAAGCCCGCACCGGGACTGTTCGCGACGTCGCTGGCGAATTTGCGCAGCGTGATGCCGACGGTGTATTTCAACGTGCCGCGCGGTTTCGACATGCTGATCGCGGCGTTGCGCAGCGACGACGAATTGCGCAAAAAGTTCTTTGGCGAGGTGAAGTTCGCGTTCTACGCCGGCGCAGCGCTGCCGCAGAATCTCTGGGATGCGCTGGAAGAGCTCTCGATCAAGACGGTCGGCCATGCGCTGCCGATGGTGTCGGCCTGGGGCTCGACCGAGACCTCGCCGCTCGCGACCGATTGCCATTTCCAGGCCAAACATTCCGGCAATATCGGCGTGCCGATCCCCGGCACCGAACTGAAGCTGGTGCCGTCAGGCGACAAGCTCGAAGTGCGCGTCCGTGGGCCCAACGTGACGCCCGGCTACTGGAAGGCGCCGGAACTGACCGCGCAGGCCTTTGATGAGGAAGGCTTCTATCTGATCGGCGATGCCGTGATCTTTGCCGACTTCGACCGCCCCGAACTCGGATTGTTCTTCGACGGCCGCGTCGCCGAGGATTTCAAGCTCAATTCAGGAACCTGGGTCAATGTCGGCACCTTGCGTGTCGCCGGCATCGCGGCTCTGGCGCCGCTGGCGCAGGACATCGTCGTCACCGGCCATGGCCGCGATGAAGTGCGCTTCCTGGTCTTTCCGAACTTCGCCGCTTGCCGCGCCCATG
This sequence comes from Pseudolabrys sp., assembly GCA_043734185.1. Taxonomy (GTDB): domain Bacteria; phylum Pseudomonadota; class Alphaproteobacteria; order Rhizobiales; family Xanthobacteraceae; genus Pseudolabrys. The sequence goes on from JAYTFS010000150.1 coordinate 1,035, forward strand.
CCGGTTTGCCCGACAGCGCCGGCGCCGAAGAGGTCATCGGCCACGAAAAGGTTCGCGCCGCGATCGGGCAGGGGCTTGCCAGACTGAAAGCGCAAGGCGGCAACTCGTCCGGCCACGCCACGCGCGCGTTGCTTTTGGCCGAGCCAGCTTCCGTCGATGGCGGCGAGATCACGGATAAGGGCTACATCAACCAGCGCGCGGTGCTGACCCGGCGGGCAAGTGCGGTGGTGACGTTGGACAACGACGCGTCGGCCGAATGGATCGGCTGCGCCGGCTAGATATCAAGCGGTTTCGCTGCGGGAAAATTCGCGCCGGTAGGCTTCCACCAGCCGCGTCAGCATTTGAAAAAACGCCGCCCGCTCCGGCTTGCTGAGTGGCGCCAGCGTGCGCTCGTTGAAGGTCTCGCCGAGCCGTCGCGCTTCATCGGCCCGCTTCTGCCCGGCCGCGCTGAGCGACAATTCAACCGCGCGTCTGTCGCGCGCCGAGCGCTTGCGCTTGATGATGCCGGCCTCTTCCATGACAGACAGGATCTTCACGAGGTTGGGGAGCCGCATCTTGAGCACGGCGGCCAATTCGCTCTGCGTCACCGCCTCATTGTCGCGCACCGTCATCAGGATGGAATATTCGACCGGCGATAGTCCCAGCGATTGGAAATGCCGGAAGAAGGCTTCGAAATTCAGAAGCTGCAGGATCCGGATCATGAACCCCGGCGTCTGCTGTAACGCGCTCAGATCAAGCATCTTTTTCTTGTCATCGGCGGTTTCAACCGTCGGAGATTTTTTCGCCGCGGGGCGGCTGCGGGGCGCTTGCATTTGCTCGTGATTCCCAGTCGCGATTGACACTTTCAAAAATACTTATATTATATAAGTAATTTCGGGCAGCGTGAAGATTGCCTTTTGGAGTTGTAAACGCAGGGAGGTCCGGATGGGCCATGTTTTTTCGCGGCTGAAGACGTCGCTGGTTGCGACCGCTGCCGTATTGCTGATGTCCGGCGCGCAGGCGCAGGAAAAAGTCCGCATCGGTGTTCTGAATGATCAGTCCGGCGTGTTCGCGACCTACCAGGGCATCGGCTCGGTGGTCGCCGCCCAGATGGCGGTCGAGGATTTCGGCGGCAAGGCCGCAGGCAAGGCCGTCGAAGTGGTCGCGGCCGATCACCAGAACAAGCCCGACATCGGCGTCGGCATCGCTCGGCGCTGGTATGAAAACGAAAGCGTCGATGCGATCTTTGATCTGCCGAACTCGGCGATCGCGCTCGCGGTTGCCGCGATCTCGGAACAGAAAAACAAGGTGTTCGTCGGCTCGGGCGCAGGCACCGTGCTGCTGACCGGCGAGAAATGCACGCCCAATACCGTCCACTGGACCTACGACACCTACGCCTATGGGCACGGCCTCGGCAAGGCGGTGGTCGCAAAGGGCGGCAAGAAATGGTTCTTTCTGACCGCCGATTACGCGTTCGGTCACGACCTCGAAAAGCAGGCGATGGAAGCCGTCAAGGCCGCTGGCGGTGAAGTCGTTGGCGCCGTCCGTCATCCGCTGGGGACGGCCGACTACGCCTCCTTCCTGCTGCAGGCGCAAGGGTCCGGCGCTGATATCGTCGGCATCGCAAATGCCGGCGATGACACCATTACATCGATGAAGCAGGCGGCCGAATTCGGGTTGACTACGAAGCAGAAGCTGGTCGGCTTGATCCTCGGCATGAACGGGCTGCCGGCGCTGACGCTGAAGGCGGCGCAGGGCGCGCAGATCATGAACCCGTTCTATTGGGATCTGAACGACGGCACCCGCAGCTTCGCCAAGCGTTTTTCCGAACGCCATCCGCAGAAGAATTATCCGAACGACATGCAGGCCGGGGTCTACGCCTCGGTGATTCATTACCTCAAGGCCGTCGACAAGGTCGGTGGCGCCACCGACGGCAAGGCCGTTGTCGCGGCGATGAAGGCGATCCCGACCGACGATCCCTTGTTCGGCAAGGGTTTCATTCGCGCCGACGGACGCAAGATCCATCCGCTCTATCTGCTCGAAGTCAAGAAGCCGGATGAATCGCAGTCGAAATGGGACCTGCTGAAAGTGGTCGGCACCATCAGTGGCGAGGATGCGTTCCGGCCCGTGAAGGACGGAGGCTGTCCGCTGACGAAATAGCTGCTTGGTTCGCGTCCAGCATCGCATCCCGCCCGGAGGCTTCCCATGCCGAGCACCGCCATCGTCCCGCCCGAGCTTGAGCTGCGGTTCCTCGATGCCGGTGTCAGCATCGAGCGGCGCGCGGATGCGTCGGTGGTTCTGCGCACGGACGTGCCGTTCGAACCGTCAGCCGCTTTGGTTCACGGTTACCTCAGTCAATGGGCGCAGG
>JAYTFS010000151.1:0-3320 GCA_043734185.1 Pseudolabrys sp.
GTGCCGGCCGCGACATTGGCGCGGACCGCCACCGGGGCGATCTGCACCGCCGCCATGCCGCCGTCAGCCGCGGCATCCCGCGCCGCTGCCAGAATGGCGCTGCGCCGCGCCGCCAGCCGTTTCACCACCTGATGGGTTCGCCGATAGACCATGGCGCGTTTCCCCGTCCCCGGCACGTCCGAAAGCCCCGATCGGGCCTCTCAAGAACGCGCAGCGTCTTCACTATTTTGGACGATTGTCCCCAATCGCTTTGAAGAACTGAACAACTATTCAGGGCGTATGACAAGAAGCAAATATGACGGCCTGGGCTATCAGCCCGGCTGAACGCCGCATTCCATTGATGGCGCAATAACCATAGCTGTTTCCCGAATATTAAGCGTTCTCGCGCGACTGTGCGGCACAACTCACCGGTGCGGCATGATCAATTCGAACGCTTTCATGGCCTGGCGGCTGTTTCAGCTGAACTGGATTCCGATCGCCGCCATGGGCGTCGTGGTGCTGATCGGGGGCGCGCTTTGCGGCTTCACGATCGAGCCGGTCGCGCTGGGGATTACCTTGGGCGTCGCAGCTGGGCTGGCGCTGATCGCCTACCTCTACGCGTTCGCCAAGGGCGACCAGGCGGATCCCAAACTGATTTTTCCGCTGGGGGCCATTTCCCAACTGCTGCTGATCGCGACGATCATGGGGCCGCTGACATACGTGGCTGGCGTGACCAACTGGCCGCTGCAGGATCAAACCTTGCTGACGATCGATCGCGCCATGGGCATGGATCCGCACACGATCGCGCGCTACGCCAACGATCATGACTGGCTCGGCGGTCTGCTGGTGCGCAGCTACATCCTGATCAAGATCATCCTGCTCGCGATACCCGTCGTTCTTGCCCTGACATCGCGATTTGTACGGCTGCAGGTGTTCGTGTTTGCGTTCAGCCTGACGCTGATCATGACGCTGTTGATTTCGACGTTCACGCCGGCGGTCGGAACCTATTACGGCCTCGGCATCGACCCTGCGCAATTCACGTCGCTGGACGGTTCGATGTACTCGGCGCAACTGCGCGACATCCTGGCGCTGCGCGACGGCTCGCTGCGGCATCTCGAACTGTTCAAGATCACCGGCATCGTCTCGTTCCCGAGTTTTCATGCGGCATCGGGCATTCTCTACATCTGGGCGCTCTGGCCGGTGCGCTATGTCGGCGGCGCTGCCGTCGCGCTCAATCTCCTGATGATCGCCTCGACCCCCGTGATCGGCGCCCATTACATGATCGACGTGTTCGGCGGTGTCGCACTGGCCGTGGTCGGCATCTGGCTTGCCAAATATCTCATGGTGCCCTCGTCAGCGAAGGCACCGGCTGCACCAAAAGCCGCAATGGTGCCGGCACTGGATTAGGCCGCCATCGCCGTGGCCCCTGTGATGGTAAATTCTGACTAAAACGCGGGTTCCTCCGGTTAACGGCTTCTTCGCCAAACATCGTCATTCTCGGCTGCGCGCGGTCGCAATTCACCCAAATGTATCGCGGCCATGGTCAGGTAGTGAAAATTCCGGCGGCATGCCGTTCGCCTGTCAGGCCAACCCAAGAACCCGACCAAGAAGCCGATGTCCATTTCCTTCGCCAACCCGATCGCCAGTGATGCCAACACGCGCAGCCTCGGACGCATGCTGGTGCCGTTGCTGTCGGGCATGGCCGCCTATCTGATCTTTCTGTCGGTCGGCGAAATCCTGCTGCGGGATTCCGACACGCTGTGGCAGATCCGGATCGGGCAATGGATCGTCGAGCATGGCGCCATGCCCACCACCGACGTCCATACCTTCACCCGGTTCGGCGAACCGTGGATGTCGAGTTCCTGGCTCTCGCAGGTACTGTATGCCGTCTCCTATGGATGGCTGGGCTGGGCCGGCCCTGTCATCCTGACGTCGCTCGCAATCGGCGCGACGGTTGCGATCTTCATGCACCTGTTTGCCTGTTATCTCGACCCGACCCGCGCGATCCTGCTCGTGACGCTCGCGGTGCTGGAATCGGCGACTCACTTTCTGGCCCGCCCGCACATGCTGGCGTTCCCGTTCATGGTCGCGTTCCTCGGCGGACTCATGGCAGCTTCGGACCGTCGGAGTTCGCCGTCATGGTGGCTGCTGCCGGTGCTGGCGCTGTGGGCCAATCTGCACGGCGGTTTTGTTTTGGGATTGGCGCTGATCGGACCGATTGGCCTGGAAGCACTTTGGACCTGCGAACGCAAGGACCGCATCAGGCTGGCGATGCGATGGGCACTGTTCGGCATTGCCGCGGTGGTCGCGTGCTGCTGCACCCCCTATGGCTGGAACACGCTGTTGGGAGCGGCGAAGATCCTTAGCCTCGGCAAGCTGCTGTCGATGATCTGGGAGTGGATGCCGGCCAATTTCGGCGAATGGAGCTTCTTCGAGTTCTTCCTGCTCGGGCTGATCGGCCTCGCCTTCCATCGCGGGCTCAGGCTGTCGGTGCCGAGGATCATCCTGCTGCTCGGCCTGCTCTGGATGGCCCTGTCGCATGCCCGCAACATCGAAATTTTCGCGTTCATCGCGCCGCTGGTTCTGGCCAAGCCGTTTGCCGAGCAGCTCGGAACGCTCCAGACTGCACTTGCTTCCACACGGGAGGGCCGTTCGCGGGCGCCCATGATGATGGTCGCTGCGCTTGCGGTGACGGTGGCCGGATGGGCCTCGACGCAGATGTTCATCGCGCACCACCCGTTTACGTTCCTGGAGTCGCAGACACCCGTCGCCGCCGTGGACGTGCTGCAGAAGCGGCAGGCCAAGCGAATCTTCAGCACCTCGCCGTTCGGTGGCTATCTGCTGTCGCGCGACATCAAGGCCTTCATCGACGGCCGCGCCGAGCTGTTCGGCGAGCAATTCGTGCTCGACTATTTCGACGCGGTCACTGCCAAGAACGTCGAGACGCTGCTCGCTTTGCTGGACAAGTATCAGATCGACGCCACCCTGCTGGGGCCGACGCTGCCCGCCACCAGGGTGCTTGATCACATCCCGGGCTGGAAGCGGGTCTACACGGACAGCATCGCCGTGATCCACGTCCGCGACGAGCGGAAGACAAACCTGTCCGCCACGCCGGAAGCGCCCAACTAGAAAATCTTCGCAGGACTCGGCGTTTCACAGGCACTATCGTTTGCGGGACCGCCGCGATATTGCCGAGGAAGCCATTCCGTGAAGCACCACAAAGTCCGCACCTACAAATCCGCCGAACGCCTCGATCGCGCCGATCAACTGGCCTGGAAGATCGCAGCCGTTGCTGCGGACCCGGTACGCGTCGAGGACGCGGTGGCCGAGATGATTGGCAA
>JAYTFS010000152.1:0-1550 GCA_043734185.1 Pseudolabrys sp.
CATGATCTTGAAAATTCGATCGCTTCCATTTATGGCGCGTGCGCGACCATCGGAGTGATGCCGTTTGTCGATCGGCGATGTATAAAACGTCAACCACCCGATCCCGAACTATCGGGCCGCGCTCTCCAATTTTGTGTGGCCGAGAATGAACTGTCCGGCGCGAAGGTTGCCATCGGTAGGGGCGGACATGAAAATTCCTCCGCCATGCCGCGCGCCGCATCGCTCTACAGCGAGCGCAAGACCATGGCTATAAAATGCGGATTGGTCCTCTCCCAAATGGCTATTCCTAATCGACCGCTGTTGGCGCAGAGCGGCCGCTGGCGACTGTCGCCAATTCCCTGAATGATGGCAATGGAATAAGCGCGGCAAGACCCATGAGAAAACCAATGCGGTTTTGCGGAAAGGATGCGGTCAGGACCACGATAGCCACCGCTCCAACGGCGGTGCTGGTCGCGCGGAACAACGGCTTTTCGCCGCGCCGAGACTTGGCCGACAGACGATCGTCACGGAAGTGCCGGCCCCGAGCGCATCGTAGAGTTCGAGCCAGAATGCGACGTGGAGTGCGAGCCCAAAGGCGCACCCCCGCCGATGTCGTTGCCGCCGGGGCTTCTGGCCGCAGCGTTGCTAGCCGAGATTCCGCTGTCGATGCCCGTCGTTGGCGCCGACGGGAGCGAGCGCTCACGATCATCATCATCGGCGGCATGCCGGGATGCGCCGCCTATCGTGATCGCGTGGGCGAGGCAGCGTCGCCACGGATTGACACCGCGCAAGACCTCATCGATCGCCCAAACAGAAATGGCGGCTTTGACAATAATTTTCAAAGCAACGCCGAAGTGGCCTGGTGGTGGCCAAGCCCAGAGGAGGAGGCTCCCGACGATCGCAATCCGCAGAAGGATGTTCGGCGCTTGAGCAATCGTAATAAAGCCAGTCTCGCGGTTTTGAAGAACCACTGCAAAACTTGGCGCATCCGGAAATTCATGCACTGCCTAGCTTACGGATGTAGCTTCTTCTGCCTCGGCGGGTTGCGCTCAATAACTCAGATTCGGATACCAGCCCTGGCCGCGCCCGCCCGGCGTCAAATCCAAAATCGACCACAGCGAAGCGATGTCCGGCGCGTTGCGTGGATCCTGACCCGGATCGGCCATCTCCGGCGTCATCTCGGCCGCCCAGAACAGTCGCACCTTATCGCCGTCTTTCTTGAACACCGTCAGTGCGGGCCACTCTGAACCGTCATCCTTCAGCGCTCCGATGTCCCTGGCGTAGTCGTCACCTACCGTTTGCACAAAGTCGAGATCGCGCCAGCCGCGCTCTAACGCGAACGCAATTTGTCGCGGCACCGGCGAACGGCCGAACACCTTCAGCGCAATACGTTGTTTGATATCGGCAGCGTTACCGTTGACTGCACCGAGCAAGTTGGTGCACATCGGGCACGGCCTCTCGCGCTGTGGGCCAAACATCCAAAAATACGTCACCAGCGTATCGTGTTTACCAAACAGGTCGATCAAGTCAAACTCCGCGCCGTTAGCATCCTTGAAGCGGTAATTCTTCTT
>JAYTFS010000153.1:0-2802 GCA_043734185.1 Pseudolabrys sp.
ACCACCACGGCCGCTGCTACGATCATCTTGAGCATCTGTCTGTCCCCCTTTGTCCGGCGCCGCACCAAGCCGCGCCGATCTCCATGAGGAGAGGATTAACCCACGTCTGTATCCGGCGAATGTCGCGCCTGTATCGTCGGTATCGCGGCCACTCGCGATCGCCGTAACCGATTATTTACCGCCGGAATCGAAGTGGCCGCCGAAACGCCGAAAGCAACGGCCGTGCAAGCACTTGCATGGCACAAACCGTCAAAATTGCTGGGTAGTGCGGAAGGTCAGGGCGCATGCGGGGCCAGTACGACACCATTACGGCCGGCGAGATATCGTCGCTGTCGGTCGCGGGTGTCGTCATTCGCTATGCGTTCTACGCGATCGGGACCTTGGCCCTCGGCGCGATCGGGCTTGGCGTCATGGCGATCGGGAATTTCGTCCCGAAGGCGGTCGACGCGCCGCCGGCATTCCGCATCGCGGCCGGCGAATTCGCCAGCAAAGCGACCAGCGGTCACGTCGTGACCAGCTCCCGCTTCGGCCGCGCGGAAGTTCTCCAATATGGCCAGCTACACAACCGGACCACCGACCTCGCCGTCGCACTGATCATGCCGCCGAAGGGCATCGGCATGGGCACCCCGTTCTTGCAGGACCTGACCGACATCAACCTGCTGCGGGCCAAACGTCCGATCATCATGTCGCAGACGAACTACGACCTCGACACCCGGTTCGGCGAATACCGCGCCACCGAAATGCGCGTCGACACCGACGGCCGCTGGAAACAATGCCTCGCCTACCGCAGCCGCTTCGACACCGCGGCGGTCTATCTCACCGGCTGGTATTGCGACGGCAGCGGCAGCAAGCCGAGCGCCAACGCACTGGCCTGCGTCCTCGACAAGCTGGTGATCGAGCGCGAGCTTGCCTCGAAGGAAGCCGACGCGTTCCTGCGCGGCCGCATGGCCAAGTCGGCGCACTGCCAGGCCGACGCGGTGACGCAGACCACCGACACCAGCCACCGCGGCGTGTCGCCGCCGTGGCGCTGGTCGCAGCCGAGCGCGACGTACCGCCGCTACTGACGCATCCGCATCAAATCAACAGCGGCGCCGCAGATCGCAGCGCCGCCGTTTTTTATTTCATGCGATGGCCGCCGCGGCTACCCGGTCGGCGCCGCGATCTCGTCGAGGCCCTTTTGCTTCGACTCGGGGCCGAGTTGCGTCACCGAGGCGGCGGCGATCAGCAGCATAATTGCCAGGCAGGCAAACACTGTTTCCAGGCCCCAGCCATTCTGCACCCACAAGATGGTCGGCATAATGAACGCCGTCGCAAGCCGGCCGACGCCGGCGGCCCAGCCAAAGCCGGATGCGCGGGCGTTGGTCGGAAATACCTCCGACGCGAAAATTTGCATCGCATTGCCGGCGACCTGGACGAAGAAGACCATGATGAATCCGGCAATCATGAGCTGCATCGGGGTGCCGGCATTGCCGAACACCATCGCCATAATGCCTGCACCGACAAAGGCGCAGATCGAGGTGATTTTGCGCCCGTATTTGTCGAGCGCATACATCATGAAGATGCTCGCGCACGGCACGGCGAAATTCATAGCGAGAGTGTATTGGAGCGATTTGGTGACGGAGAAACCCTTCGCGTTCATCATGTTCGGCAGCCAGGCGCCAAGCCCGATGGCAACGCCGAAGAATGCCGTGAAGCAAATCATGCCGGCGATGACACGCTTCGGAAACAAGCGGAAAACGACGCCGAACGGATCGCTCTTGGTATTGCTCGCGGCGTCCGTCGTCAGCGGCTCGGTTGGACCCGCAATGCCGAGGCGTCCGAGCACATCGAGCGCTTCCTTGCCTCTGCCATGCGTTGCCAGATAGCGCGGCGATTCCGGCAGGGTGAACCGGAACACCCAGACAACCAGTGCTCCGATGCCGATAATCAACCAGACGCCGCGCCAGATATGATCGGGCGTATCGAGCAGACCGCTGAGGGACAGTACCAATAAGGTTCCGATCGGCCACACGCAGGCGCCGCCGATAAAATGCACGATTGCCAGAATGCGGCCGCGGATCGCCTTGGGTGAATATTCACCGGCATAGGCGAGGCGAGCGGCTGCTCGGCGCCAAGTCCGATGCCGGCGATGAAGCGGCAGACGATCAGCAACGTCACGTTCGGGGCGAATGCGCCGAGGATCGTAAAGACGCCGAACAGGAGCAAGTTGAACTGGTAAATGAATCGACGACCGAACCGGTCGCTGAATTGACCCTGACCGGCGGTGCCGATGAACATGCCGAAAATGGTGGCGCTGCCGATGGCCGCAACTTCAGGTCCCGTCGCGAACTTCGATCCGAGGATGAACGGCACCAGCGAGCCGAACACCGTGAAATCGATGACATCGAAGAAATATCCCGCTGCGATGAGCCCGACTATTCTCCGATGAAGCGGCGAGATCTTCGCGTTGTCGAGCGCGTTGCCGACAAAGCCTTCAATTGTCTGAGCCACGGTATGCCCTCCCCCTTGTCGGCCGTCTTTGTTGTTGCGGCCAATGCCAATGTTTTTTTGTTGTTATTGCTGTCGCCCCTTCGAAGGCTAGCACCCGGCCAACGGGGCCTGGAAGCCACCTGCAACCGAAAACGAACGGGAGACGGCGCGGCGCTGTGCCGGCCGGAGCGAAATCAACGGGGGGAAAATGGATTCTGCCAGCCGCCGCGGCCGGCCGGCGCCCGCGGCGGAAAAGTCGCTTCGAGATAATCGAGCACGACCGTCTGATCCTTCGCCGGCAACGGCGACATGCCATGCCGGTCGGTCATCCAT
>JAYTFS010000154.1:0-16680 GCA_043734185.1 Pseudolabrys sp.
CATCGACAAACGCGTGGAGCTCGTCCTCGGTCACGGGTGAATCGCGATCGATCATTGCGTCTTCCTTCTCTCTTATTTCACGCGGCGCAGCGCAGGGCGCACGCCATCGAGGTGATTCTTGATTTGCACGCGGGCACGCGCCAGACGCGACATGACGGTACCAATCGGCACGCCTTGTACTTCCGCGGCTTCGCGATAACTCAATCCTTCCAGCACCACCAGCAGCAAGGCGTTGCGCTGATCTTCGACCAAAGAAGCAAGCGCGCGTTCGATGTCGCGGGAGCCGGCTTCGGGACCCGCCAGATCCGGCGCATCGTTGTCGTCGATCGACGACATCGCCGGCCGGCGCGCCAGCGAGCGCAACCGGTTGCGGTTAAGATTAGTCAGGATCGTGTAAAGCCAGCTTCGCACTTCTTCACCGTGAAATAGATGCTCCGAGCGAAGCGCCCGCACCAGCGTGTCCTGCACCAGATCGTCGGCGATGTCGGAATCCCGTGTCAGCGCGCGGGCATATCGCCGCAGCGCCGGGATCGTCGCCTCAACGTTCTTCTGAAACGTGGCCAATCCGGCCCTCCGTGTTGCGGGTAGCCAAACGAACGCAAGATCGCCCGGCAACCCCAATCTGTATGAAAAACCCCTCAACCCCGATCATATTCCCAAAAACGAATTGGATTCACCAACATAACGTATGTGCCCGGCCGCGTTGCTTGATGGTCCCATGACCCTATGCCATACGGGAATGGCCGGCGCTTACCGGCGGGACGGGAAATCCAATGCCGGAAACCTCGGGGCTGATGCGCGGTAAGCGCGGGCTGATCATGGGCGTGGCGAACAACCGCTCGATCGCCTGGGGCATTGCGCGCGCCTGCCGCGACCATGGCGCCGACCTCGCTTTTACCTATCAGGGCGACGCGCTCAAGAAGCGGGTCGAGCCCCTGGCCGAAGAAGTCGACGGCCTGGTCGTCGGCCATTGCGATGTCACCGATGCGGCCAGCATGGACGCGGTGTTTGCTGCCGTGAAAACGGCGTGGGGCTCGCTCGATTTCGTGGTGCATGCCATCGCGTTTTCCGACAAGGACCAGCTCGATGGCCGCTACGTCGATACCACCGAAGATAATTTCACCAAGACCATGCAGATCTCCTGCTACTCGTTCACGGCCATCGCGCAACGCGCCGAAAAATTGATGACCAATGGCGGCTCGCTGCTGACGCTGACGTATTACGGCGCCGAGAAGTGGATGCCGCATTACAACGTGATGGGGCTGGCCAAGGCCGCGCTGGAATCCTCGGTGCGCTATCTGTCGGCCGATCTCGGCGTCAAGAATATCCGCGTCAACGCGATTTCCGCCGGACCGATCAAGACATTGGCTGCGTCCGGCATCGGTGACTTCCGCTACATTCTCAAATGGAACGAATACAACACGCCGCTGCGCCGGAACGTGAGCCTGGACGATGTCGGCAAGGCCGCGGTGTTTTTTCTCTCCGATCTGTCCAGCGGCGTGACCGGCGAAATCGCGCACGTCGATGCCGGCTACCATGTTGTCGGCATCAAGCATCCCGACGCGCCCGACTTCGCGGTGGGCAAGGTCGAAGACTAGGCCTATGGCCGCACCGGCAAAGCCGCGGCCGACCGTCTATTACATCCGTCATGGCGAGACCGATTGGAACGTTGGCGGCCGTCTGCAAGGCCGCCGCGACGTGCCGCTCAATGCGCGCGGCCGTGAGCAGGCGTCTCACTGCGGAGAAATCCTGCGCGATCTGTTCGCGCAGGATAAACGCAATCCTGCGGACCTCGACTACGTTTCGAGCCCGCTTGGACGTGCCAGCGCGACCATGGAATTGGTCAGGCCTGCGCTCGACCTGCCGGCGCAAGGCTACCGGATCGAGCAGCGGCTTGCGGAAATTTCATTCGGCGAATGGGAAGGCTTCACCATCGCGCAACTGCATACGCACGACCCGCAAGGCATCGCTCAGCGCGAGCATGACAAATGGCATTTCCTGCCGCCGGGCGGGGAGAGTTACGAGCGGATGTCAGCGCGCATCCGCGATTGGTACGAGAGCCTCGACCGCGACACGGTGGCGACCGCGCACGGCGGCACCGCGCGCGGGCTGATCGCCATTCTCGGCATCGAGAAACCGGCGGCCGCGCCGCTGGTCGATATCGCGCAGGGCGTGGTCTATGTGTTTCAGGGCGATAAAATGACCCGTTACGGGTAAGCGCATGATCTCGAAAAGTGGGCACCGGTTTTCGGACAAGATCATGCGCAAACAAGCTGTATTTGACCGCCGCGGGGCTGCGGGGTACGAAACTCCATGTCATTCAACACGTTCGGCCATATGTTTCGCTTCACCAGCTTCGGCGAAAGCCACGGGGCGGCGATTGGCTGCGTGGTCGATGGCTGTCCGCCTCGGATTCCGCTGGAGGCGGCCGATATCCAGATTCACCTCGACAAGCGGCGTCCTGGTCAGTCGCGTTTCACCACGCAACGGCAGGAGCCCGACGCGGTGAAGATCATGTCCGGCGTCTTCACCGGCGAAGACGGCAAGCAGGTGACCACCGGCACGCCGATCATGCTGATGATCGAGAACGTCGATCAGCGCTCGAAGGACTATTCCGACATCAAAGACAAATACCGGCCGGGGCATGCCGGCTACACTTACGACGTCAAATACGGCATCCACGACTATCGCGGCGGCGGGCGCGCCTCGGCGCGCGAAACCGCGGCGCGGGTTGCGGCGGGCGCTGTCGCGCGCAAAATCGTGCCGGGACTTATTGTTCGCGCCGCGCTGGTGCAGATGGGCCCGCACAAGATCGACCGCGCGCGCTGGGACTGGAACGAGGTCGGCAACAACCCGTTCTTCTGTCCGGACGCCAAGCAGACGAAATTCTTCGAAGAATATCTCGACGGCGTGCGCAAAGCGGGCTCATCGGTCGGCGCCGTGATCGAAGTCGTGGCGGAGGGCGTGCCGGCCGGTCTCGGCGCGCCGGTTTACGCCAAACTCGACGGCGACCTGGCCTCGGCGCTGATGGGCATCAATGCCGTCAAGGGCGTTGAAATCGGCGACGGCTTTGCCACGGCGGCGATGGCCGGCGAGGACAATGCCGACGAGATGCGCATGGGCAATGACGGCAAGCCGGTGTTTCTGTCCAATCATGCCGGCGGGATTCTCGGCGGCATTTCCAGCGGGCAGCCGATCGTCGCACGTTTCGCGGTCAAGCCGACGTCTTCGATCCTTACGCCGCGCAAGACCGTTGATCGCTATGGCAAGGACACCGAGGTGTCGACCAAAGGCCGTCACGATCCCTGCGTCGGCATCCGTGCGGTGCCGATCGGCGAAGCCATGGTGGCATGCGTGCTGGCCGATCATTATCTGATGCATCGCGGTCAGGTCGGCGAGGGTACGGCCTGGCCGTTCAAAGCGTGACGCGGCCCGAGGTCAAGTAAAGTGCCCGACAGTCACAGCAGAGTCGAAGCCGCGGTCAAGGCCTTCGCCAAAGGCGAGATCGTGGTCGTCACCGACGACGATGACCGCGAGAACGAGGGCGACCTGTTCGTCGCCGCCTCGCTGTGCACGCCGGAAAAAATGGCGTTCATCATTCGCAACACATCGGGCATCGTCTGCGCGCCGCTCGGCGTCGAACTGGCACGCCGGCTGCATCTCGATCCGATGGTGGCGGAAAACGATGCGCCGCTCGGCACCGCCTTTACCGTGACGGTGGACGTGCGTCATGGACTGTCGACCGGCATCTCAGCCGAGGAGCGCACCAACACCGTACGCGCGCTGGCGAACGACAACAGCGGCGCTGCCGATTTCGTGCGTCCCGGACATGTGTTCCCGCTGGTCGCGCGCGAAGGCGGCGTGTTGATGCGCTCGGGCCACACGGAAGCGTGTGTCGATCTTTGCCGCCTTGCCGCCTTGCCGCCGGTGGGCGTGTTGTCCGAGCTGATGAAAGACGACGGCACCGTGATGCGCGGGCCGGATGTCGTCGCATTCGCCGCCAAGCACAAGCTCGCCCAGGTTTCGATTGCCGAATTGATTTCTTACAGGCAGACCCGCGACAAGCTGGTGGAGCGGGTGGGCGAATTTCAACTGGCGTCGGACATCGGCACGCTCAAAGGCTACGCCTATGTCACGCCGTTCGACCGCGTGCATCATATGGCTTTCGTCTATGGCGACATCGGCGACGGCAAGAACGTGCTGGCGCGGCTGCATCGCGCTGACGTGATCGGCGACGTTTTCGGCGGCGCCAAGTCGATCCGCGCGGCGCTCAAGCGTTTCAAGGCGGAAGGCCGCGGCGTCATCGTCTATTTGCGCGACGGCACCGCCGGCGTGCCGGTGGCGGAAATTCCACAGGCCGACAGTGAAACTGAAGCCGCGCGCGGACGGCAATGGCGTGAGATCGGACTGGGCGCGCAAATCCTCAAGGATCTTGGAATTTCCTCGATCCGGCTGCTCTCGTCCAGCAAGCGCACTTATGTGGGTGTCGGCGGCTTCGGCATTGAAATTGTGGCGACCGACCCGCTTGAGGGTTGAGGAGCCGCGTGGCAGCATTCGGCGATGGGACGGCGCGGTCTTTATCTCGCCATTGCCGGTTTGATCGCTGCCGCGAGCTTTGCGCTCGCTGCGCCAAGCCTTCCGCGCTTCGCCGATAGAAGCTCAGGCGCCATTCCGGTCGATGTCGAGCTGGTGATCGCCGTCGACGTTTCCTATTCGATGGACCCGGAAGAGCAGGCGCTACAGCGCGAGGGCTATACGATCGCGCTCACGTCGCGCGAGTTCCTGCGGGCGCTGCGTGAGGGCGCCAATGGCAAGATCGCCGTCACTTATTTCGAGTGGGCCGGCGCGGGCGATCAGAAAATCGTCATGCCGTGGCGGCTGATCGACGGCCCGGAAGCGGCCGATGCGGTCGCTGCCGAGATCGCGCGCGCGCCATACCGGCGCGCCTCGCGCACCTCGATTTCCGGCGCGCTGCGCTTTGCCAAGCCGTTGTTCGACAACAGCGGCTATCACGGCTTGCGCCGCGTGATCGATGTCTCCGGCGACGGCGCCAATAACAACGGACCGTCGGTAACGGCGACCCGCGATGACGTGCTTGCGGCCGGCATCACCATCAACGGCCTGCCGATCATGCTCAATCGCAGCAATGTCGGCAGCATGGATATCGAGGACCTCGACATCTACTACGAGGACTGCGTGATCGGCGGAGCTGGCGCCTTCGTGGTGCCGATCAAGGAGCGCTCCAAATTCATCGAGGCGACGCGCACCAAGCTGGTGCTGGAAATTGCCGGCCATCAGCCTGAGCCGCGCATTATTCCGGCCAGCGCCGCAAAGCCTCGCATCTCATGCAAAATCGGCGAGAAGTTGTGGCAGGAGCGCTGGGGTGGCGGGATCGACTTTCAGTAGCGCATGATCCCGAAAAATGGGAACCGGTTTTCGGAAAAGATCATGCGCAAGGAATTAAGTCTACTTCTCGAACTTCGCCACCAGTTCGACATGGGCTGAATAGCGGAATTGATCGACCGGCGTAACGCTGCCGAGTTTATAGCCGCCATCGACCAGGATGCGCGCGTCGCGCGCAAAAGTCGCAGGATCGCAGGACACCGCAACCACAACCGGCACTTTGCTCTTGGCCAGTTCGCGCGCCTGCGCTTCCGCGCCTTGGCGTGGCGGATCGAATACCACGGCATCATAGGCTTTCAGTTCCGCGGCCATGAACGGACGGCGGAACAGGTCGCGCGTTTGCGCCTCCACCGGTTTTAATCCTGAGGTTGTCGCGGCCGCGCGTTCCAGCGCATGAATGGCGCTTGCCTCGTTGTCGGCGGCGCTCACGCGCGCCCGCTCGGCCAGACGTAAGGCAAACGTGCCGACGCCGGCAAACAAGTCAGCGACGCGTTTGGCCGCGCCCACATGGGTTATTACCAATCTCGCCAGTACGGCTTCACCTTCGGCGGTCGCCTGCAGAAACGCGCTAGGCGGGAGCGCGACATGGGAGAGGCCTACTTTCAACAATGGTTGCGCGCTTTGCGCGACCAGTTCGCCGTGGCGTGTAAGGCGCGAAAGCTTGTGCGCTTGTGTAAATTTCGCGAGCGCCGTTATTCGCTGAGACGTCAGAGGGCCGGAGCCGCGCACATCCATGTCGATGCCGGAATCGGTAGCGGTGACGTGAATATCGAGCGGCTTGTTCGAGGGCTTGAGGATTTCAGCGAGTGCCCAGGCAGCGGGAATGGCGCCGTCGAGGCCGCTGGCAAGGATGGGGCAGTGGTCGATTGCCACGATGTGATGCGTGCGCGGCGCGGTGAAACCAACTTCGAGGAGGTCATGGGCGCCGCGCCGGGCATGCAGCACGGCGCGCCGACGGCCTTGGCCGTGCGCATCGATTAAATTTTCGACCGGCGCAATCAGGTTGGCGTGGGCAAGCGCTTCCACCACCAATGAACGTTTCCAGAGATGATATTCGGCAAGCGACCAGTGTTGCATGGCGCAGCCGCCGCATTGGCCGAAGTGCTTACAAATCGGGGTCTCGCGTTCGTGGCTGGGCTTGTCGACATGGATGAGATGGCGGCGGTCGGCATGACCGGTGACGCGCTCGACGGTGACCACCTCGCCCGGCAACGTGTAGGCCACAAAGACCGGGCCGACATTGGTATCGGCAACACCATCGCCGCGATGGCCGAGACGCGCAATGGTAAGTTGTTCGGTCACTTCGCGGCACCAAGCAGGAATTCGGCATTGCCGTCGCCGCCGTCAATCGGCGAGGGGATGATGCCGAGAACGCGCCAGCCGAGCGAGGCGACGAACGCAGAAATGTCATCGCAAACTTGCGCGTGCACAGCTTGGTCAAGCACGATGCCGCGTTTGAGGTTGGCGCGCCCCGCCTCGAATTGCGGTTTGATCAGCGCGAGCATTTGCGCCGGCACTTTCGTCAGGGCGAGAGCGGCCGGCAACGCCAGCTTGAGCGAAATGAAGCTCACGTCGATGGTCACCAGGTCTGGCGCTTCGCCGAGCAGAGCAGGAGAGAGCTTGCGGATATCGGTTTCCTCCAGGGACATGACTTTCGGATTTGCTCGCAAGCTTTGGTGCAGTTGCCCGCGCCCGACATCGACGGCAATGACATGAGCAGCACCGCGTTCCAGCAGCACCTGCGTGAAGCCACCGGTGGAGGCGCCGACATCAAGGCAGACACGGCCTCTCGGGTCGAAGCCGAAGTGATCGAGCGCCTCGATGAGCTTCAATCCGCCGCGCGAAACGTAAGGATGCGCTGCGCTCGCGCGCAAATTAGCATCGACCGCGATTTCTTCGGACGCTTTGTGCACCAGGCGCTCGTCCGCGATCACCAAGCCGGCTTCAATCGCGGCCTGTGCCTTGGCGCGACTCTCGAATAATCCGCGCTCGACCAGCAGCCGATCGATGCGAGCTTTTTTCGGCAATACGAGCCTTTCGAAGCGGCCTTAAGCCAGCTTGATGGTCTCGGCGGCGACGTCCTTGCCCAGCGCCTCGAAAACGCGGGCGACGATGCCTTTGGCGTCGAGGCCGGCTTTGGCATACATCGCGGTCGGCGAATCCTGATCGATGAATTCATCCGGCAGCACAATGGTGCGGATCTTGAGGCCGCTATCCAATACGCCATTGTCGGAAAGCGCCTGCAGCACGTAGGAGCCGAAGCCGCCGGTCGAGCCTTCTTCGATGGTGACAAGCACCTCGTGCTCGCGTGCCAGCCGCAGCAGCAGATCCGTATCCAAAGGCTTGGCGAAGCGCGCGTCAGCGACCGTTGTGGACAATCCGAGCGCGGCGAGTTCGTCGGCGGCCTTGAGGCACTCGCCAAGGCGCGCGCCGAACGACAGCAGCGCCACCTTGTGGCCTTCACGCACGATGCGGCCCTTGCCGATCTCCAGCGCCACGCCTTCTGCCGGCAGCGGCACGCCGAGGCCTTCGCCGCGCGGATAGCGCAAAGCCGATGGCCGGTCGTCAATTGCCACCTGGGTTGCCACCATGTGTACGAGTTCGCCTTCATCCGCCGCCGCCATCAGCACGAAGCCGGGCAGGCAGCCGAGATAGGCAATATCGAATGAACCGGCATGGGTCGGCCCGTCGGCGCCGACGAGGCCGGCGCGATCGATGGCAAAGCGAACCGGCAGGCGCTGGATCGCAATGTCATGCACCACCTGATCGTAAGCGCGCTGCAGGAAGGTCGAGTAGATGGTCGCGAACGGCTTGAAGCCTTGCGTCGCCAGGCCGCCGGCGAAAGTGACCGCATGCTGTTCGGCGATGCCGACGTCGAAGAAACGGTCGGGGAATTCTTTCGCGAACGCGTCGAGGCCGGTGCCGGACGGCATGGCGCCGGTGATGGCGACGATCTTACTGTTCTTGCGGGCTTCCTTGACGAGGCTCTCGCCGAAAACTTTGGTGTATTGCGGCGCGCCGGCCTTGGCTTTGACTTGCGCGCCGGTGGCGACGTCGAACTTGACGACGCCGTGATACTTGTCGGCGGAAGTCTCCGCTGGCGGATAGCCCTTGCCCTTCTGGGTAACAACGTGAACCAGAACCGGGCCGAGATCGGCATCGCGCACGTTGCGCAGGATCGGCAGCAGCTGTTCCATATTATGGCCGTCGATCGGACCGACATAATAAAAGCCGAGTTCCTCGAACAGCGTACCGCCAACGACGAAATTCCGGGCGTGCTCGGCGGCGCGGGTGAGCGTGCGGTCCCAGCTCTTCGGCAGATGCTTGGTGAGCTGCTTGGTAAAATCGCGCAGCTTGAGATAGGCGCGGTCCGAGCCGAGACGCGCCAGATAAGCCGACATGGCGCCGACCGGCGGCGCGATCGACATATCATTGTCATTGAGAATGACTATCAAGCGCTCGTTGCGCCAGCCGGCATTGTTCATCGCCTCGTAAGCCATGCCCGCGGACATGGCGCCGTCGCCGATGACGGCGATGACATGGTTCTTCTCGCCCTTGAGATCGCGCGCCACCGCCATGCCGAGGCCGGCCGAGATCGAGGTCGACGAGTGGGCTGCACCGAATGGGTCGTATTCGCTTTCGGCGCGTTTGGTGAAGCCGGACAATCCGCCGCCTTGCCGCAGCGTGCGAATGCGGTCGCGCCGGCCGGTCAAAATCTTGTGCGGATAGGCCTGGTGGCCGACGTCCCAGATGATTTTGTCGCTCGGCGCATCGAACACGTGGTGCAGCGCAACGGTGAGTTCGACGACCCCAAGCCCGGCTCCGAGATGACCGCCGGTTACGGCGACCGCGCTGATCGTCTCGGCACGCAGCTCGCTGGCAAGCTGGGTGAGCTGCTCGGTCGACAGGTTCTTCATGTCGCTCGGCAGGTGGATGCGATCGAGCAGCGGTGTCTGGCTGGTATTTGTCAAAACGAAACTCCGTCAACAGCGCCTGGGCGCTTTGGTGCCCGCCTAAAAAGAAGGCCCCAAGGGGAGGCTTACACTAATTGTGGCAGGGCGGGCAATTCAATGGACCGGCGAACGGCCTATTTTTGGCCGGTTTTGCACGTTTGGGAGGTAAAAACAGGCCGATTTAGTCAACGTCGAGGGGTTCACTGCCGGCTGGCTTGCCCGAAGCGTCGAGGGTGATCTTTTCCACCCGTGCTTCCGCCTGCCGCAGAAGTTCCTCGCAGCGTTTTTTGAGCACCTCGCCGCGCTCATAAATAGCCACTGACTCCTCGAGCGGCACTTTGCCTTCCTCAAGCCGCTTGACGATCGATTCCAGTTCCTCGATCGCCCGCTCGAAGGGCATTTTCTTGACGTCGGTATTGGAGGCCTCGGCCATATCCGTTCTCGGGCAGCCAGTCTGTGAAGCGCATCCTATGCCGTCTTGGGATGGCGTAGATCAGCCGAATCGTCAACCGCGGCGATCGGCCTGTTTGCGTCGATACGTTGCCATCGCCAGCACAAGGCCGCGGGGCAGCAGCCGCGGCAGCAAAGTTAGAATACGATTGGGCTTGCCGGGCACCACCACGCGGTGGCCGCCCATCAGCCCGTCATAACCGTCGCGCGCGACGCGCTCCGCCGAGCGGGCAAGGTAACCTGGAAAATAGTTGTCGGGGATGCCCGCGTGGTTGAAGAACTCAGTCTCGACTGGTCCCGGGCAGAGCGCGCAGACGCGAACGCCGTCGCTTTTGAGTTCTTCGTGCAGCGCTTCCGTGAACGAGATCACATAGGCTTTGGTGGCGTGATAGACCGCCATGCCTGGGCCTGGGAGAAAGCCGGCAATGGAAGCGACATTGAGAATGCCGCCACGGTGGCGGGTGACTGGGTCGAGCCAGCGCAGTGATAAATCGGTGAGCGCCCGGATATTGAGATCGATCATCGCAAGTTGCCGCGCGCGGTCGAGTTCGCCGGCCTCGCCGAGCAGCCCGAAGCCGGCATTGTTGACGACGAAGGAAGGCTCAAGGCTGGCGGCTTGCATGGCATCCGCCAGGCGCGCTGGGCCATCCGGTGTACCAAGATCGGCGGTTATCACCTGCGGCCGCGCTTGGCCTACAGCGACAATCTCGTCGGCGAGCGCTTGCAATTCCGGCTCGCGCCGCGCGGTGAGCACCAATGTGTGGCCATGCTCGGCAAACACACGAGCCAGCGCTTGGCCGATACCGGCGGAGGCACCGGTAATGAGACACACAGGCTGCATCAGTGACTTCTTGCGGTGAATGTTTGACTATGAAACATAGCGTCGTGAAGTAAGCACGCAAGGAGCACAATGGCCGATCTCAAGCAAAAAGTCGTCTTGATTACAGGCGCGGCAGGCGCCATCGGCGCTGCCGTGGCGGCAGCGGTGAAGCGTGCCGGCGGCGTTGCGATTGCCACCGATCTTGCCAAGGGCGCTGACATCGATCAGACGCTCGATGTCACAGCTGAGGTTGATTGGCAACGTGTCGCCGCCGATGTGGAGAGCAAACATGGCCGGCTTGACGGACTGGTGAATGCCGCCGGCATTGCCGCCGTCGGCAGCATCGAGAAGGTCGACTTCGCCACCTGGCGGCGCGTGCTCGCGGTCAATCTCGACGGCGCGTTTCTCGGCTGCAAGTACGCATTTCCGTTGTTGCGCAAGAAGGGCGGTTCAATCGTCAATCTGTCTTCGGTGTTGGGGCTGGTCGGCAGCTCAAACCTGACCGCCTACAATGCGTCGAAGGGCGGGGTGTCGATGCTGACAAAATCGGTGGCGCTCAACGGCGCGCGCTACAAGCCTGCGGTGCGTTGCAATGCCGTGTGCCCGGCCTTCATCGGAGGTCCAATGGTCGACTACATCGCACATGGCACGCGCAATCCACAAGCGGTGCATCAGAAGCTGATCAGCGACATTCCGCTGGGCCGCCTGGGCCAGCCGGCCGAAGTCGCCGAGCTTTGCGTTTATTTACTGTCGGACGCGGCGGCGTTCATTACCGGTGCCGACGTGCCGATCGACGGCGGGCTGACAGCGCGTTAACCCCGCATCAATGCGGTGACATGAGCTGCCGTTGAGCGCGCCAGCCCTTGCAAATCGTAGCCGCCTTCCAGAACGGAGACGATGCGGCCTTGCGCAGATTCATCCGCTATCTGCATCAGCCGCTGTGTGACCCAGGTGTAGTCGGCTTCCACCAGATTAAGATTGGCGAGCGGATCGCGGGTATGCGCGTCGAAGCCGGCGGAAATAATTAAAATGTCCGGCTTGAATTCACGCAAGCGCGGCAGGATCGCAACTTCAAAAGCTTCGCGGAACGCGTCGCCGCCATCGCCCGCCGAAAGCGGCGCATTGACAATGGTATTGTGTTCGCCGCGTTCGTTCACAGCGCCCGAACCGGGATAAAGCGGCATTTCGTGGGTCGAACAGTACATCACGCTCTTGTCGGCCCAGAAGATGTCCTGAGAGCCATTGCCGTGATGCACGTCGAAATCGACAATTGCCGCGCGCTCGACGTGGTAACGGTCCTGCGCATAGCGCGCCGCGATCGCCGCATTGTTGAATAGACAGAAACCCATCGGCCGCGCCACCTCGGCATGATGACCGGGTGGGCGCACTGCGACAAAGGCGTTGGTGGCCTTTTGATTCATCACCTCGTCGACCGCCAAGATGGCGCCGCCGGCGCCGCGCAACGCCGCTTCGAAACTGCCGGGCGACATCGACGTGTCGGCGTCGAGCCGCACCATGCCTTCGGACGGCGACGCGCTGCGAATGGCCTCGATGTAATCCTTAGGATGTACGAGCGCGATAATCTCGGCCTCCGCCATCGGCGCCTGTTCGCGCGCGAGGATTTGGAACCGTTCGTCCGATAGCGCTTCTTCGATGGCGCGCAAGCGATCCGGCCGCTCGGGATGGCCGGGCGGGGTCAGGTGATTGAGGCAGGCGGGATGGGAAACGAGGAGCGTGGACATTATCTTGTTCTAACGCGCTAAAACGCGGACGCCAACCCTGTCAGGCTTTTGCTTTCAGACTTACGCCTGACGGCGGCGGCACGTCGTCCGGCACGAAGAAGTCCACTTGCAGCGGCTGGCTTGGATCGACGCGATACTGGTCGAAATCGGTCACGCCTTCGGCGGCCAGGAACGTGTCGTCGATCAGGAAGTTGCCGGTGAAGCTTTTGGGCTTTTGGAAGATACGATAGGCGGCTTCCGCCAGAATTGCAGGCTTGCGCGACATCCGCATGATGGCGCCGCCGCCGAGCAAATTCTTGATAGCGGCGGTGGCAATCGTGGTGCGCGGCCACAATGCATTGACCGCGATCTTGCCGCGCTGCTCGCCGGCGAGCCCCAGCACAACGAGACTCATGCCGAATTTCGCCATGGCATAAGCTGTTGCGGGCGCAAACCACTTCTCCTTCATGTCGAGTGGCGGCGACAGCATCATGATGTGCGGGTTGTCAACCTTGAGAAGATAAGGAATGGCGTATTTTGACACCATGAAGGTGCCGCGCGCATTGATCTGTTGCATGAGATCGAAGCGGCGCATGTCGGTCTGCTGGGACGGCGTGAGCTGGATCGCGCTGGCATTGTTCACCACGATATCGATGCCGCCGAAATGTGCCGCGGTCTGATCGAGGGCGGCCTTCACCATCGCCTCTTCGCGCACGTCCACGGCGAGCGCCAACGCGTGGCCGCCGGCTTTCTCGATTTCCGCGGCAGCGGTATGGATGGTGCCCTCAAGCTTGGGATGTGGATCGACGGTCTTGGCGGCGATGGCGACATTGGCGCCGTCGCGGGCCGCTTTCAGTGCAATCGCTAGCCCGATGCCGCGCGAGCCGCCGGTGACGAACAGGGTTTTGCCCTTTAGTGTCATCGATGTGCCCTCTTAAAAACAAACCCGGAATTGTTAGATAGGCAAAGAACCATTCCTAAGGACCGATAACACAGCCGCCGTTATGGCGCGCCTCAAGAGGCAACAAAATGCAGCTTTCCGGGATCCATCACCTCACGGCCGTATCAGCCGACGCCCCCGGCAATGTGAAGTTTTATACAAAGCTCCTGGGCCTGCGCATGGTCAAGAAGACCGTGAACCAGGACGACGTTTCGGCCTATCATCTGTTTTATGCCGACGGGGTGGCTTCGCCGGGAAGCGACATCACCTTTTTCGATTTTCCGACCGGGCGCGAAAAGCGCGGCAACAACACCATCACTCGCACCGGCATGCGCGTGAACGGCGAGCAGACGTTGGAGTGGTGGCATGCGCGGCTGCAAAAGGCAGCGGCGAAGGTCGGCGACATTACTGTCGTCGATGGCCGCGCCACGCTCGCATTTGAGGATCCGGAAGGCCAGCGCCTGGGGCTGGTCGATGACGGCGGCAAGGGCACGGCGAATGTCTGGGACAAGAGCGTGGTGCCGGCCGAGCATCAAATTCGCGGGCTCGGGCCAATCATCATGACCGTGCCGGAATTGCGTCCGACCGATCTGGTGCTCACCCAAGTGATAAACATGAAACAGGTGCGCGACTATCCGCATCCGGAATCGAAGGGCGACGGCGTCCACGTCTATCAGATGGGCGAGGGCGGGCCCGCCGCCGAACTGCATGTCGCGGTGCGGCCCAATCTTGCGCCGGCGCATCCCGGCGCCGGCGGCGTGCATCACGTGGCATTCCGTTCGCCCGACAAGGATTACGATGCCTGGGCGCAGCATCTACGCGAATTGCGCATCCCCAACAGCGGCAAGGTCGACCGCTTCTGGTTTCACTCGCTGTATTTCCGCGAGCCGAACGGGATTCTGTTCGAGATTGCGACCGACGGGCCGGGCTTTGCGGTCGACGAGCCGCTCGACAGGCTGGGCGAGAGCCTGGTGCTGCCGCCATTCCTGGAGCCGCGCCGCAAGCAGATCGAGGCGGGTTTGAAGCCGCTAGAAGTCTAGCGCTTGCGCGTCATGAAGGCTTCGAAGGCCGTCCGTGCTTCGGCGGACTGAAGCCGGGTCTTGAACTGTTCGGCTTCCTCGTCGATGCGTTTGATGATTTCGCCGGGTTCGCCGCGCATCAGGCGGCGCGACGCCAGAACGGCCTGTGGCGGCAATGCCGCGATCTTGGTTGCGGCCTTTATCGCTTCCGCTTCGACCGCCTCAGGCGTGACAACGGCGTTGATGAGGCCCGCGGCTTTCGCCTCGGCGGCGCCTAGCGGCTGGCCCATCACTAAGAGCGAGAAAGCTCTGGCGTGACCTAGCAGCCGCGGCGCGATCAAGCTGGATGCCGCCTCGGGCACCAAGCCAAGGCTGACGAAGGGCGTGGAAAATTTCGCTTCGGCGCTGGCGACGACGTGATCGCAATGCATCAGCATCGTCGCGCCGACGCCGACCGCGTTGCCTTGCACCGCGGCAACCAGCGGCAATTCGCAACGCACCAGCGTATAAAGAAAGCGCAGGATCGGCGCTCCGAGTGCGCCATTGGGTCCCGTCATATTGAGGAAGTCGCCAATGTCGTTGCCGGCGCAAAACACGGTCGGCGCGCCTGCAAATATCAAGCAACGCAGCGCTGGATTTTGCCCCGCGCCTTCAATGCCGGCGGCCATGGCGTCATACATCGCCATGGTCAGCGCATTTTTCTTCTCCGGGCGGTTCATCCTAATTGTGCGAACCGGCCCATCGTCTGTAACGATGACGAGATCAGCCATCGAGGGCCGCTTGTGAGTTATTGACGCTCTCGGCGCCTTCGGTAACGCCGCGTTCGAGCCCCGCGGCTTGCACCGCGATGTTCTCGGCAAAGAAACGCGCCAAGGCGGTGCGAGCCGCGCCATCGCCCGCGCGCAAGCTCGCCAGCGCCTGATCGGCCAGCATGCCGAGGCCGGCGGCATTGCCGAACAGGCGCAGATAGGGCGTCGCGCCCGCAAGGCCTGCCTCCGGCGATTTCTGAGCCAGTATCCATTGGGTCGCGCGCTCAAGACTGTCGATGGCTTCGCCAAGACGCGCCCCGCTTTCGCCGAATAGGGGGGTGTTGCTCGCTTTCACCGCCACCGCCGTTTGGCGCAATTCCTCGATATAGGTCGCGACCGTCTTGCCGCCATTCAGCGGCACTTTGCGCGCCACTAGGTCGATGGCCTGAATACCGTTGGTGCCCTCGTAGATGGCGGCGATGCGCGCGTCACGGAAATGTTGCGCGGCGCCGGTTTCTTCCACATAGCCCATGCCGCCATGCACCTGCACGCCGAGCGAGGCTACTTCGATCCCGATGTCGGTGGAGAACGCTTTCGCGACTGGCGTGAGCAGCGACGCGCGCTCAAACGCGGTTTTGCGTTCGGCGTCGGTTTTGGCCAGATGGGAACGGTCGATCGCCGCCGCCGTGGCATAGCAAATCGCCCGCGCAGCACCAGTGAGCGAGCGCATGGTGAGCAGCATGCGCTTTACATCCGGATAGTCGATGATGGTGTGGCCGCTCTGTTTGCGATCGCGAGCATAAGCCATCGCCTGCTGCGTCGCGCGTTCGGCAATCGCCACGCCTTGTAGCCCGACCGCCAGCCTGGCGCGGTTCATCATCGTGAACATGGACGCCATGCCTTTGTGCTCCTCGCCGATGAGGAAGCCGATGGCGCCGCCTTTGTCGCCATAGACCATGGTGCAGGTGGGCGAGCCATGAATGCCGAGCTTGTGTTCGACCGAATGTGCACGCACGTCGTTGCGGCTGCCATCGGGCATAAATTTCGGAATCAAGAACAGCGAGATGCCCTTGGTGCCGGGCGGCGCATCGGGCAAACGCGCAAGCACAAAATGAATAATGTTGTCCGTGAGATCGTGCTCGCCATAGGTGATGAATATTTTGGAGCCTGTGATGCGATAGGCACCATCGTTTGCGCGCACTGCTTTGGTGCGCAGCGCGCCGACATCCGAGCCGGCCTGCGGCTCGGTGAGCTGCATGGTGCCCATCCATTCGCCGCTGATGAGTTTGCCGAGATAGCGTTGCTTGAGATCGTCGGCGCCATAAGCCGCCAGTGCGTCCACCGCTGCCATGGTGAGCACCGGGCCGATGCCGAAGGCCATCGACGCGGAGTTCCACATCTCGATGCAGGCGGCGTTGAGCGCCTGCGGAAGTTCTTGACCGCCCCATTGGGCAGGCGCGGCGAGCCCGTTCCAGCCCGCGGCGGCCCAGGCGGAGTACGCCTCTTTCCAACCCGGCGGCGTGGTCACCTTGCCGTCCTTGAACGGCGTGCCGAACTTGTCGCCGATGCGGTTGAGCGGGGCGATCACGTCCGTGGCGAAGCGGCCGGCTTCCTCCAGCACGGAA
>JAYTFS010000155.1:0-5615 GCA_043734185.1 Pseudolabrys sp.
GCCCGACGGTTACACGATCCTGCTCGGTTCGACGGGCACCCACGCCTATAACCAGACGATCTACAAAAAGCGCCGCTACGACGCCATCAACGATTTCACGCCGGTCACGCTGTTTGCCGAGCAGCCGATGGTGCTTGAGGCACGCAAGGACCTCCCCGCCAGCACCATCCCGGAATTCGCCGCGCTGTTGAAGGCGAACGCCTCGAAGATGCAATTCGGCTCGGCGGGCGCCGGTTCGACCACGCATCTGGCCTGTTCGCTGCTCAACTCGACCATCGGCGTCAACGTCACGCACGTTCCTTATCGCGGCTCCGCGCCTGCGGCGAATGACCTGATCGGCGGGCAGATCGACTACCTGTGCGGCAATCTCGGGGCCGCCGCACCGCTGATCGTCGGCAAGCAGGTCAAGGCGATCGCGGTGTTGTCGCGCGCTCGCTCGCCGCTGATGCCTGAACTCGCCAGCGCCCATGAGCAGGGCCTGACCGGGATGGACATCACCACCTGGAACGCAATTTTCCTGCCCAAAGGCGCGCCGCGCGCGATCGTGGACAAGCTCAACGAGGTCACGCAGGCGACAATGGAAACCCCGGTGATCAAAAGCCGGATGCTGGAGATCGGCGTGACCGGCGTCGCGCCTGATCGCCGATCGCCGGAATATCTTGCCAAGTTCGTCGAGGACGAGGTTGCCCGCTGGGAAGGCCCCATCAAATCGGGTGGGCTGCAGGTTGACTGAGAGCGGCGCGCTCATGTTGTATTAGCGAAATCGGTCTCAACCCCTATCAAAGCACTCGTTTTAGCCGATACGATGCCTTCTCTCGATCCTTCTCTCGATCCTTGGGGGCGGACATGAGGCGACTGTTGTCACATGCTGCGGTGGCGAGCGTTGCTGCCATCTCGGCATCACTGGTCACTTATATTTTTACGATCGGCCAATCCGGCGTCTTTACGCCAGCAACTGCACAGGCGCAGGCCACTGGCCAAAGAAGCAAAGAGGTGATGACGCAGGTACTATCTGACTTGGCACGTGAGATGCGCATCAGTGTCACCGAGCGCGATCCCGGCAACGCAAGCTCCCCACATCGCCATCCAGGTCACCATACGTTTGGCTACGTCCTGGAAGGCACCTACGAAGTTAAGATCGATGATGGCCCCGTGCGCCAGCTTCAATCGGGAGACTCGTTTTATGAGCCGCCTGGCTCGCTGCACGCTGTGTCTCGCAATCCCAGCTCCGACAAAGTCGTAAAATACCTCGTCATTCAAGTAAGCGATCCAACGAAACCGAGGACCGTTCCGCAGTAGAGGTATCGCTCGCGGCGAGCGCGCAGCAGCCGACCGGCGCAGAGATCGCGGACGCCGGCCGCGGCTTGGCCGGATAAGCCTTCGCGGAGTCGTCAGAACGAGAGGAGCTTACAATGTCTTGGATCACGCAGGGTCTCACCGCAATTGTTATTTCGGTGGTCGCTATTTCTTCGGCGGCGGCGCAGAACAAGATCATCATCGGCACCGTGGGCGGCGGCAATACGTTGGAGTGGCCGCTCTACATTGCTCAGAAGAAGGGTTATCTGGAGCAAGAGAAGCTCGACCTTGAATGGGTGGGCGTTCAATCGAGCGCAGCCGTGATGCAGCAGCTTGCCGCCGGCTCGCTAAATCTCGGAACCACGGGATTGGCCGACGCGTTGCGGGCGGCCGATAAGGGCGCGCCCACCCGCCTCCTGCGCATCAGCGTGGGCGTTTCGCCCTACGAGGTGATCGGAGCACGGACAGTAAAGTCGTGGACCGATTTGCGCACGAAGACGGTCATGATCGGCGGCGCGAAAGATATCACGCGGCTTTATTTCGAGGATATGGCGAAGCCGAACGGGCTTGCTCCCGGTGAGTATGATTACGTGTTCGCAGGCTCGACCGCAGCCCGTTTCTCCGCTCTGACAAGCGGCTCGGTTGCAGCGACAATCCTTTTTCCGCCGTTCAATTTTCTGGCGCTTCGTGACGGTTACGCCAGTTTGGGATTATCGGGCAATTACACGAAGAATTTTCCGTTCGCCACCTATTCGGTCAATTTGAACTGGGCGCGCGATAACAAAGCTGTCATCAGGCGTTTCCTTGCCGCTTATGCAAAGAGCGTCGACTGGTTCTATGACCGAGCCAATCGCGACGAGGCGATTTCGATTTTGATCTCCTACCTTAAATCCGATCCCAAGGACGTGGCTGACACGTATGATTTTTTCGCCAAGCTGCACGCTTTTGATCGGGTCGGAGCGGTCGAAGGCAGCGGCGTCGAAAACTATTTGGCTATTCTCAAACGCGATGGAGACCTCGACGGCGGGACTGATCTGGCGAGGTTCTACGATGCTGCCGCCGTCCATTAGAAGGTAGCAATGGCGCCTACATGGGCGCGCGATTGGCGGTTATGGCATTCGCGATGCGGCCTCGGGTCTACACCGGCGTGATGCCGGCCGCTCGGATCACCTTGCCCCATTTCCGGGTTTCGTCGGCGATGAATTTCTCGAATTCGGCGGATGTCATCGACATCGGGTCGACGCCAATACCGGCAAGCCGCGTCTTCATATTGGAATCGGCCGCGATAGCGTTGATCTCTTTGTTGAGCCTGCCGATCACCTCGGCGGGCGTATTTTTTGGAGCACCGAAGCCGTACCACTGGGTCGCATCGTAGCCCGGTACGGATTCACCCATGGCCGGAACGTCGGGCAACGCCGGCGAACGCGTTGCCGCTGTCACCGCAAGCGCACGCAGCTTGCCGGCGCTGATGAGCTGAATGCACGACGCTATAGTGCCGAACACGACCTGCGTTTGTCCGCCGAGCAGGTCGGGAACGTAGCCGCCGCGATACGGAACGTGGACCATGTCGATCCCGGTCATCATCTTGAAAAATTCGCCGAAGACATGAGATACCGCGCCATTGCCGGACGATGCCATGTTGATCTTGCCGGGATTGGCCTTGGCGTATGCGATGAATTCCGGAACCGTCGTGGCGGGGACCGCCGGATTGACCACCATGACATAAGGGCTGCCGCCAACGCTCGCGACCGGCGCGATGTCCAGGACGAAGTTGAAACTGAGATTTTTGTAAAGCGTGACGTTGATCGCTCCCGACAGGCCGGAAAGCACAAGCGTGTAGCCGTCCGGTGGCGCGCGCACGACCGCCTCGGTGCCGATATTGCCGCCGGCGCCAGTCCTGTTCTCGACAACGAACGCCTGCCCAAGCCGCTCCGATAGCGATTGCGCCATGAGGCGGGCGACGCTGTCGGTTGCTTGGCCGGCCGGAAAGGGAACGATGATGTGCACCGGCCGCGACGGATAGGCTTGCGCGGAAGCCAGACGCGATAACGCCGGCAGCGCGGCGGCGCCGGCCGCGAGATTGAGAAATTTGCGGCGGGGAAGTTTCACGACCACGCTCCCAAGCAGCTCGTAAATCAATGCGGAGGCGACCTTGCCACGATAGTGATTGATAATTGGCTGCGCTCGCGACGGGCGCCATGAGGCGGTATCGCGCTCGCGACCCTCTCTGACATGAAGAGGCCGCCAGATAAGGTGGCCTCTTGGCTTCCCGCGGCGGCTATTTGGAGCGGTCGAAGGTGACGATGCTTCTTGTCATGCCCTTGTCCGCCCAATTCGGCATTACGCGCCACGGCGTCAGGACGACCAATCGCTCGCCGTCCAGCTTGAAAGACCGCACTTGTCTGGTGCCGACCCACTCCGGGTTCCAAGCCACCTCGACACTGGTCGTCCACGTGTCTCCTTCGATGCTGTAGCTGCCGGAATAGGCGACAAGCGTGCTCAACAGTTCCGCCCGTTCTTGGTCGGTCTTGGCGGGCTTACGCGCTTCTCCCGTCAGTACAAAGAACACGCGCCCCTCTGGAGAGAAAGTCGCATAGCCGGTCGGCTTTTCTCCCATCACCGGTCCCTTCTGGCCGGTTGCTTGAACTTCGACCTCGTAAGAAACCAGCTTCCAAGTTCCGACCACCTTATTGGCTTCGTCACCGAAGCTCGGTTACGCGACAAGGCAGGCCAGGAAAACGACAAACACCATAGATCTAGACATCGCGCCCTCTCTCGTTTTTTTGAAGCATGCGGTAGCCGGTGTGCAAAACGTGACAATCAGATGGCCGCGGCGGGCGTCGCGGCCAAACAGACTATCGATGTAAAGGCCAGAGCCGCCAGCGCGCCCCGCAGATTGACGGCATATGGATATCCCCTTGGATAACCACTTGCGCAGATCATATCGCAACAGCCCGAAGTTGCCACAGCCACCAGAGAGCGGCTCGCGCGAAGGGACGCCTCGGGAGCGAAAGCCCCCCCGCGTGGACTGCGCTGAGCCGATATTGACGATGCTCAGCGATCCAACAACATTTCCGGCGCGTCGGTCATAGCCCTTCGGAAGAACAGAAATCCGCTCCACGAGAGCTCGAAGAAAGCCGCCCGCCGCTCGACAGCTATCTAACTATTTGATCTACTTTGGCTGGAGCGGTGGGGGCATCTCTCTTGTCGATTCCTTTGCGGGCGAATCCGCCTTTTGACGTGCCACGCTCGGTATTGCGGGCCGCACGTCCACAAAAAAACGCAAGCCGTTCACAAGTCTGGGCAATTTCAAACGTCCGTGCACTCGCTGATCATTGTCTGAAGAGGGCCGTAAGCGGAATTATCACCGAGCAGACGCGGCGATATCTTCAGGCAATCGACAAATCGGTCCAGTTCACGCCGGAAGCATTACCCTATTTTCAGAAGCTTCTTGGGCAAGTCGGCGTCTCAACAACGCGATCCATCGAATTGCCAATCGACGATTTGCCGTTTTGGCATCGG
This sequence comes from Pseudolabrys sp., assembly GCA_043734185.1. Taxonomy (GTDB): domain Bacteria; phylum Pseudomonadota; class Alphaproteobacteria; order Rhizobiales; family Xanthobacteraceae; genus Pseudolabrys. Next base: position 4,819 of record JAYTFS010000155.1, read on the forward strand.
GATCCCAATCCATTCGCAAATTACCGGTCAACCGGCGTTCTCCCCGCCGCGGCCGACATAGTCATCATCGGCGCAGGCCTGACAGGCGCTGCTGCGGCCTACCGCTTGCGCGACTGCAAGAAAACAGTCGTCGTTCTGGATCAGGGGGACCCCGCGGGCGAAGCCAGTGGCCGTAATGGAGGCAATTTCGAATTGCTTCCGGAAAATTCCGTAGGAACCTACGAAGGGCTTGCCCCAGGCCGGCTTGCCTTTATGAAACGCAGATATCCGCGCGTGCCCCACGAGGTCCTGCGTGCGATCAGCGAACGGCAAGCATCCCTGGTATTGGGACTCGCACTTCGTAACCGCGATCTTCTCAAAGAGACGGTTCTCAATGAAAGAATTTCGTGTGATTTTTCGCCGAAAGGCTGGCTGCATTTAGCAACCAACGAAAAAGAAGAACAGGGAATATGCGATGAGGTCTCGCTGGCTGCACAACACGGCCAGCGTATCGAAATCTGGTCGCGTGCCAAAATCCGTTCGGAGTTCGGGATCGATTCTCACTACCTCGGTCGCTTCATACCAGGCGACGGCACGTATCATCCGTTTAAGTTTGTCTGCGGCGAGCTGAGTAGCGCGATCAGTTCCGGTGTCGGCTTGTACACCCGCACCAAAGTGCAACGCATCGTCTCGAAAAGTCCCGATAGGCATCATGTCGAGACTGATCGGGGCACCTTAATTGCCGGTCGCGTCATTGTTGCGACAAATGCTTTCACTCGTGAATTGTTTCCAGAACTTGGCGAAATCGAGCCCTATCA
>JAYTFS010000156.1:0-2191 GCA_043734185.1 Pseudolabrys sp.
GGCTAAACCCGCTGGACAACATGACGTGCTGGAGCGCATCGCCAGCGCGCTCGAACGGCTGGCGCCGCAGCGCGCGACCCTGCCCGATTTGACCTCCGCGGATGCCTTTATTTGGCACCCCGATGGCCGGCTTGCGCCAGTGGCGCATGTCAACCGCGTTGCCATGTCACTGCTCAAGGGCATCGATCGCGTGCGCGATATGCTGGTGGAGAATACCGAACGGTTCGCCAAGGGACTGCCAGCCAACAACGCGCTGCTCTGGGGCGCGCGCGGCATGGGCAAGTCATCGCTGGTAAAAGCGTCGCATGCGGCCGTCAATGCCAAAAATGCACTCAGCAGCAAAAGCGACCCGCTCAAGTTGGTCGAAATTCACCGCGAGGACATTGAGAGCCTGCCAGAGTTGATGGCGCTCACCCGCGGCTCGCATTACCGCTTTATCGTGTTCTGCGACGATCTGTCGTTCGACAACGACGACACCAGCTACAAATCGCTGAAGGCGGTGCTGGAAGGTGGCGTCGAGGGGCGCCCCGACAATGTGATCTTCTACGCAACTTCCAACCGCCGTCATCTCATGTCGCGAGACATGATGGAAAACGAACGCTCTACCGCGATCAATCCCGGCGAAACGGTGGAAGAAAAGGTCTCATTGTCGGATCGCTTTGGGCTCTGGCTCGGCTTTCACCGTTGCAGCCAGGATGAATATCTTGCGATGGTCGAGAGCTATGTCGCGCACTACAAAATTCCGGCGCATGGCGAAGCGCTGCACCGCGATGCTTTGGAATGGTCGACCACGCGCGGCTCGCGCTCCGGCCGAGTGGCCTGGCAGTTCGTGCAGGATTTGGCGGGCCGGCTCGGTGTCGCGCTGAAAGACTAGTTTCCGGCGGCGGCGAGATACTGCGCCGGGTCAACCGGCGTCGAGCCTTTACGAATTTCGAAATGCAATTGCGGCGACGTCACGTTACCGGTCTGCCCCGCATTCGCAATCACCTGGCCGCGCTTGATGGTGTCGCCGCGCTTGACCAACAACTCGCTGGCATGCGCGTACGCCGACACGAAACCGTTGGCGTGACGGATCAGCACGAGATTGCCGTAGCCTTTAAGCTCGTTGCCCGCGTAAGCAACGACGCCATCGTCGGCGGCCTTGATCGGCGTGCCTTCCGGCACCGCGAGATTAATGCCGTCGTTCTGCGCGCCGCCGGTCTTTGGGCCAAAGCCCGCGATGACGCGGCCCTTCACTGGCCAGCGGAAGGACGGCATGTTGCCGGCCGGCTCCGCGGCTGCGACCACGTTTTCGGTTTTTTCCGGCACTTGCGTCGCCATGCGCGCGTTCTGTGCCGGAATGCTGGAAACCCGATCAACTGAAACGGTACGCGGCTGCGCAACTTGCGGCGCCGGAGTCTGAATTTGGCGCGCGGCCACCTGGTGTCCACCCGGAATGGTGAGGCGGTCGCCGATGCTTATCTTAGTGTAGGGCTGGATGTTGTTGGCTTTGGCGAGTGTCGTAAGCGCAATGCCGTGGTGATGCGCGATCCCCATCAGGCTCTCACCGGGCGCAACGATGTGAACGGACTCAGTGGCTTTCGCGGCCGGCGCTTGTGGCGCGGACGACGAGACGTAGCGCGGAATGACCAGGCGCTGGCCGGGCTTGACGGAAGCGGCATTCGTGATGCCGTTCGTCTCCATCAAGGCCGACATCGGCACGGCGTATTTTTTCGCGATCTGCTCGACGGTTTCGCCGTAGCCGACGGTCACAGGCGCGCCGCCGTCCCAGGTCCAGGCGCCGGTAGGCGCTGCCGCGGCTGGACGCGTAGATACTGTTCCGGTGACATCCGAAGAATAACCAGAGCCGGGCCGATAGGCGCCCAGGCCTTGCGCGCCGTTGGCGGTGCCATTGGCGGAGACGGTGGCAGGCCGGCTCGGCGCCGGCAGCGGTTGCGCTTCGACGTAGCTACGGGAGGCCGGGCGCGACGCGATCGAGCCAGTCGTCTCCTGCTGCGAAGACTGACGATTGGAAGCGTATGGATTGGAGTCGAAGCGCGCGGAGTCCGAGCAACTGGCGCCAGCGATGCCGACCATTGCGAGAACCGCGACGCGCGGCCAGACATGCGTATAATTACGCGGGCGAGACGACACGCTGGAACGCGACATGTGGTTACTCACTCATACGCACAAAACATAGAGTTTGAAATAA
>JAYTFS010000157.1:0-2974 GCA_043734185.1 Pseudolabrys sp.
GTCGAAGCCGTGCGGCGCGCCTTTCAAGAAACTATGGAGGACCCCGCCTATATCGCCGATAGCAAAGCGCGCAATTTGATAGTCGGTGAGTCAGCGACCGGCCAGGAAATCCAAGACCTTGTAACCAAGGCGTTCGAATCTTCGCCGGCTTTGATCGACCGAGCAAATACCGTCCTGACAATCCACTGAGAGATCGACGGCGCGCGGAGGTCATTTACTCAGGCTTGATGCCGGCAAACTTGATCACTTTGGCCCACTTTTCGGTGTCAGCGGCGATGAGCTTGCCGAAATCCGCGGCAGATCCTGGCAACACCGCGGCACTGAGATCGGCGAATCGCTGCTTGATCGCGGGGTCGGCGAGACCGGCATTGACCTCCCGATTGAGCATGTCGACGATCGCAGTTGGCGTACCGGTTGGCGCGCCAAATCCGAGCCATGCGCTCGCCTCGTAGCCCGGCACGAAGTCACCCAAGACCGGAATTTCAGGCAGCGATTCCAATCGCGTCGCCGTGGTCACCGCCAGCGCGCGTAGCCGGCCGGCCCTGACCTGCGAAATGGATGACGGCGTGACATCGAACAGGACGTCGACTTGTCCGGACACCAGATCGGTCACCGCAGGCGTCGAACCTCGATACGGCACGTGCACCATTTCGACGCCGGTCATGAATTTGAACAACTCGCCTGCGACGTGCTGTGCACTCCCGATACCGGACGAAGCCATCGTGACCTTGCCGGGATTGGCCTTGGCATATGCAATGAATTCCAGAACGGTCTTGGCAGGGAAAGATGGATGGACCTCCATGATGAGTGGCACGACGAAGATGCCAGCGACCGGCGTGATGTCGTGGATGAAATTGAAACTGAGGTTGTTGTAGAGCGTGCCGTTGACGGTGTTCGCCGACACGACCAGGAGGATCGTGTAGCCGTCCGGGGCCGAACGAACGGCCAATTCAGTTCCGATATTGCCGCCGGCCCCCGGCCGATTCTCGACCACGAATTGCTGACCGAGGCGGCTCGATAGCCATTGGCCCATCACGCGCGAAGCAATGTCCGAACCGCTACCGGGCGCCTGCGCAACAATGATACGCACCGGCCGTGCCGGATAGGTCTGCGCCCGCGCAATTCGCCCAATGACGGGAGTGGCGGCAGCGCCTGTTGCCAGACCCAGAAAAGCTCTGCGGGGAAGATTCATGATGCCTTCCCTCTCACCTTTCAACTGACGGAACGCCCGCGCGCCGCGATGGCGCTACCGGCCCATGATGCAGTCATCATCGATTTAATTGCAAGCGATCCTGGTCAACCGCTCTCCGTGTTCTTGTTCAGGCATAATTGCCGTGTCATCTTCGCCTTGCCTTTTGAGATGACGAATCTTGCCGATGGCAACACAGTCCGGTTCACGAACAGAAAATTCAATTGAACGAAGGAGCCGATGCAACATATTGCATGTGTAGGTTCAGGCCCGGCAAGCTTTGTCTTCGCGCTCGAGGTCAAGAGAAAGGCCAAAGCGAACGCGGTGACGGTCTTTCGGTACGGCGTTGATACCGGCTCCGGCGCGGCTACCGGCTTTGCGCTGTCGGACAATCGGCGGCGTAATATTAGGGGCCGGCTTGAAACGGCAATAGGTGCTTACCCGCTTCATCGTTGGCTGCGCACCGATATCATCCACCGCGGCGCAACGACATCTGTTGCCGGCGAATTGGGAGGCGCCGTGGAGCGGGCTCGGTTGATGAGCGCCCTCGAACAGGCTGCAATTGTTCAAAACTGTATCGTGCGCCGCATCGGGTCTGCCGACCTGGAGCGAGAATTGGCAACGTTCGATGTCGTGGTTCTGGACGAAACCGACATCCTACCAGACCGGGCTCATTTTGAATGCGACTTCGCGCCGCGGCGCGTCTTCGGCGTCTGCTGTGCCGTGACAGGTCTCGCCGCCGACCGCGTCCTCGAAGTCGTCGAACGGGGAACTTCGCTTTTCTTCGGACATGGCTTTTCGGTTGGCAACGGGCAGGCTTCTTTTTTTGTCGAGGCGACCGATGATGCCTGGTCGCATGAAGGCTTGCTCGATGCCGAGCCCGCTGTTCTTTCCGCGTTTGTGTCGGCGGCTTTTTCGCGCTCGCTTGATGGAGGCACGGTCACCTCGGCTGGCCGCCTGTCCCGAAGCGCTTCGGCCATTCCACGCCGGTGGCTTTCCGGAAACCGCATCCTGCTTGGCGGCACAGCCAAAGCCGCACACCCGTCCTTTTTATACCGCACGGAGCTTTCGCTCGACGACGCCTTGGATCTGGCTTCCGCAGTCGCCGAGGGAGGCGAGCAGTCATTGGAGCGCTACGAAAAGACCCGGCGCGCCGTGGTGGCAAGCACCGCACGAGCATCCGACCTCGAAATGGACTGGCTGGAAAATCTCCATCGCTATGTCGATCTTTCGACTTCGGCCTTTGCGTTCAACACACTGACGCGATCACTACGCGTGAATCATCGCGACCTTGAGAAAGCAGCGCCCTCGTTCATCCACAGGGTCAACCAGGAATTCGCTGGCATTCCCGCGGGTTCGAACCAGCCACCGCCGCCGCCGATGTTCGTTCCCTTCACGTTGCGCGGCCTCACACTTGAAAACCGCGTGGCGGTTTCACCGATGTGTACGTACCAGGCCAACGATGGAATGGTGGACGATTTTCATCTCGTTCACCTCGGCAGCCGCGCCATCGGCGGCGCATCGCTGGTCTGCGTCGAGGCGAGCGCGGTCTCGCCCGAGGGCCGCATCACGCCCTGGGACGCCGGCATCTGGTCCGCCGCGCACGCGGTGGCGTGGAAGCGTGCGGCGGACTTCATCCGCGCGCACGGCGCGGTGCCCGCGATCCAGCTCGCGCACGCCGGGCGTAAGGCCTCGTGCAACAAGCCGTGGCTGGGCGGCAAACCGCTGCCGCCTTCCGAAGGCGCATGGCAGACGCTGGGACCGAGCGCGATCGCCTTCGGGTCC
>JAYTFS010000158.1:0-11749 GCA_043734185.1 Pseudolabrys sp.
GAATCTGCCGCTGCCGCCCTACAAATTCGTATCCGACACCAAGATTCAAATCGGCTGAACAAGCGTCAAGGTTCGACCATGAGCGGAAATTCCACCTACCAGCCGCAGAATAAAGTTCTGCAATGGTTCGAGAAGCGGTTGCCGATCGGCGGCCTGATTCATTCTTCGTTCGTCGTCTATCCGACGCCGCGCAACCTGAACTATTGGTGGACCTTCGGTGCCATCCTCTCGTTCATGCTCGGCGTGCAGATCGTCACCGGCATCATCCTGGCGATGCACTACACGCCGCATGTCGATCTCGCCTTCAAGTCGGTTGAAGGGATCATGCGCGACGTCAACTACGGCTGGCTGCTGCGTTACCTGCACGCCAACGGTGCCGCGATGTTCTTCCTAGCTGTCTACGTCCACATGTTCCGCGGCCTGTACTACGGGTCGTACAAGGAGCCGCGCGAGGTGCTCTGGATTCTCGGCGTCATCATTTATCTGCTGATGATGGCGACCGGCTTCATGGGTTACGTGCTGGTCTGGGGCCAGATGAGCTTCTGGGCGGCGACCGTCATCACCAATTTGTTCTCCGCCATTCCCGGCGTCGGCGACACCATCGTCACCTGGCTGTGGGGCGGCTACGCGGTCGGCAATCCGACACTCAACCGCTTCTACTCGTTGCACTACCTGCTGCCGTTCGTCATCGCCGGCGTGGTCGTGCTGCACGTGTGGGCGCTGCATGTGGCGGGCCAGAACAATCCGACCGGCATCGAGCCGAAATCGGACAAGGACACCGTGGCGTTTACGCCTTATGCGACGCTCAAGGACGGCTTCGGCGTTGCCTGCTTCTGCATCCTCTATGCATGGTTCGTGTTCTACACCCCGAATTTCCTCGGCCATCCCGACAACTACATCCCGGCCAATCCGTCGGTGACGCCGTCCGAAATCGTGCCCGAATGGTACTACCTGCCGTTTTACGCCATCCTGCGTTCGATCCCAGACAAGCTGATGGGCGTGATCGCGCTGTTCGGTTCGATCGGCATTCTCGCCTTCCTGCCCTGGCTCGATACCTCGCCCGTGAAGTCGGCGCGCTATCGGCCGCTGTTCAAGCAATTCTTCTGGCTGTTCGTGATCGCCTGCATCGGCCTTGGCTGGCTCGGCACCAAGCCGCCGGAGGGCATCTACGTCATCCTGGCGCGCGTCCTGACTTTCTACTATTTCGGCTTTTTCCTGATCGCACTGCCGCTGCTCGGAATTTTCGAAAAGACCAAGCCGCTGCCGAATTCGATTTCGGAATCGGTTTTGGGCTCGAAGGCGTGAGCGGGATCATGAAAATAACTCGGACGATCCTCGCTGCTTCGGTTGCCGGTGCATTCTTCGCGCTGAGCGTGCCGGCTTTCGCGGAAGAGCACGAAGTGCCGCCGCCGCGCGTGAAGTGGTCGTTTGCGGGCCCGTTCGGAAAATTCGACCAGGCGCAGCTGCAGCGCGGCTTCAAGATTTACCGCGAGGTTTGCTCGGTCTGCCACTCGATGAAGATGATCGCGTTCCGCAATCTCGCCGATCCGGGCGGTCCCGGCTTCTCGGAAGCGCAAGCCGAAGCGGTGGCGAGCGAATACAAAATCGCCGACATCGACGACAAGGGCCAGCCGGTCGAGCGCAACGGGCGGCTTGCCGATTATTTCCCGCCGCCGTTCCCGAACGATCTTGCCGCGGTGGCCGTTCACGGCGCGGTGCCGCCCGACATGTCGACGCTTGCCAAGGCCCGCAGCTACTCGCGCGGCTTCCCGTGGTTCATCCTCGACATGTTCACACAGTACCAGGAGCACGGCGCCGACTACATCGCGGCGCTGCTCAAGGGCTATGTCGACCCGCCGAAGGACTTCAAGCTTCCGACCGGCGGCAATTACAACACCTATTTCCCCGGCCACATCATCGCCATGCGGCCGCCGCTGCAGGCAGGCCAGCTCACATTCGACGACGGCTCGCCGCAGACGCTGGAGCAATACTCCAAGGACGTTTCGGCGTTCCTGATGTGGGTGGCCGAGCCGCATCTGGTCGCGCGCAAGCGCCTGGGCCTGCAGGTGATGTTCTTCCTGATCGTGCTCGCGGGCTTGATGTACTACACCAAGAAGAAGGTATGGTCGGCGCTACATTAAGTCGGCGCGATACGTCTTGACGCTGGGGCCCCATTTGGGGCCCTTTGTTTTTCTGAGGGCATGAGGGCAATGGCCAAGGCGGTTTTAGGCATCATCGGCGGCAGCGGCATTTACGAATTGCCGGGTCTGCAAAACCTGCGCGAACAGCGCATTGCGAGCCCGTGGGGTGAGCCGTCCGGCGCGCTGCGCATTGGCGATATCGCGGGCTTGCCGGTCGTTTTCCTGCCGCGCCACGACTGGGGCCATCGGCTTTCGCCGTCCGACATCAACTACCGGGCCAATATCGACGTGCTCAAGCGCGCCGGCGTTACCGATCTGGTGTCGCTGTCGGCCTGCGGTTCGTTCAAAGAAGATCTGCCGCCCGGCACCTTCGTGCTGGTCGACCAGTTCGTCGACCGTACCCACAAGCGCGAGAGCTCGTTTTTCGGCAAGGGCATGGTCGCGCATGTTTCGATGGCGCATCCGGTGGCGCCGCTGTTGCGCCGCCGCTTGCGCGAATCCGCTCTCGCCGAAGGCATCGTGCCGCAATGGGGCGGCACTTACGTTTGCATGGAAGGCCCGCAATTCTCAATGCTGGCCGAAAGCATGACCTACAAGGAACTCGGTTATTCGGTGATAGGCATGACCAATATGCCGGAGGCCAAGCTCGCGCGCGAAGCCGAGATTTGCTACGCGACCGTCGCCATGGTGACCGATTTCGACTGCTGGCACCCGGATCACGACGCGGTCACCGTGCAGGACATCGTCAAGGTGCTGGTCGACAATGCCGACCGCGCCAAGCGGCTGGTAGCGCGGCTGGCGCAGGATTTTCCGCGCGAGCATGAGGCTTGCCCGATCGGTTCCGACCGCGCGCTCGACAGCGCCTTGATCACGGCGCCCGAGGCGCGCGATCCCGAGCTGCTCAAGAAGCTCGACGCCGTCGCGGGCCGGGTGCTGAAAGGATAAACGCCCATGCAAGTCGTCGATCTGGAAAAACAACCGCGCGAAGAGTGGCGTGCCGGCGTAAGAACCCGGATGCGCGCTTCGGCGGCGAACGGCGCAGCGCAACTTTGCCTGTTCGAGCAGTGGTGCGATCCGGGAAACGGTGCTCCGACCCATCTGCATGCGGTCGAGGAAGTACTGCTTGTGCAGGACGGGCAGGCCGACGTGTGGATTGACGATACGCACGCCACGCTGACCAGCGGCCAATTGGTGGTCGTTCCGGCCGGCCGCAAGCACGGCTTTTCCAATACCGGCTCCACCACGCTGCACATTCTGTCGACGCTTGCAGCGCCGGTGTTCGAGGCGGCATATGATGACAAGCGCGAGAGCTCGCGGCGCTGGCTGCCGGGCTGATCGGGGGCTTGAACTATCTTGCCGCGCGCGCTTCCTTATGCTGGCCAACAGGAGAGACCGAATGCCCGAAATCACCGTCAATCTCGTCGCCGGCCGCAGCGACGAAACCAAGAAAGCGTTGATGTATGACATCACCCAGGCGGTGATGAAGAATTGCAGCGTTCCCGCGGACGCCGTGGTCGTGCAAATCGTCGAATGTCCGCCGAACGACAAGATGAAGGGCGGGCAGACTTTCGTGGAGCGCATGAAGAAATAGTGGCACCATGAACACCCTCGACGACGACCTGCGCAATTCGATCCGTAACATTCCGGACTATCCCAAGCCCGGCATCATGTTCCGCGACATCACGACGCTGCTCGGCAATGCGCGCGCGTTCCGCCGCGCGGTCGATGAACTGGTGCAACCCTGGGCCGGCATGAAGATCGACAAGGTCGCCGGCATGGAGGCGCGCGGATTTATACTCGGTGGCGCGGTGGCGCATCAGGTGTCGGCCGGTTTCATTCCAATCCGCAAGAAGGGCAAGCTGCCCCATAAGCGCGTCACCATCGCCTATTCGCTGGAATACGGCCTCGATGAGATGGAAATGCACGAGGATGCCGTGACCAAGGGCGAGCGCGTGATCCTGGTGGACGATCTGATCGCCACCGGCGGCACCGCGGAAGGCGCCGTGAAGCTGTTGCGGCAGATGGGGGCTGAGGTGCTGGCGGCTTGCTTCGTCATCGACCTGCCCGAGCTCGGCGGCGCCGCCAAGCTGCGCGCGATGAACGTGCCGGTGCGAACGCTGATCTCGTTCGAGGGGCACTAGCGCGTGATCCCGAAAAGTGGGAACCGGCTCTCGGATAAGATCACGCGTAATATTTAAGTTTTCGGAGAGCTCCACGGCCCATGCTGGCCTGCGTCCGGCGCAGCGCCGCCCCAGGGACCGCCCGCAGGCGGCGGCTCGATCTGGGCGGGCTCTTCGCCCTCTGCCGGCAACGCCAGCGGCCCCGGATCATGCCCACCGGCAAATTTCACCAACGCCTCGACGCGTTTGTCGACCGGCGGATGGGTGTCGAAAATATTGGAAAATCCGGTGCGCGGATTGTCGATGCACATTTCCATCACAGCGGAATTGGCGGAGGCGATTTCGCCGCGGCCCTCGATCTTGCGCAGCGCCGAGATCATGGCGTCTGGATTTTTGGTCAATTCCACCGAACCGGCATCGGCCAGATATTCGCGCTGACGCGACAATGCCATGCGGATAACGACCGAAAGGAACCAGGCGAGCGCAATCAACGCCAGCGCGATTACGATGGCGATGCCGGCGCCGCCCTTTTTATCGCCGTCGCCGCCGCTACGCGAACGGCCGCTCCATGGGCCTTGAATGAGAATCCGGAACACCATTTCGCCGAAGAACGAAATCACACCGGCAATCACAACAGCGATCACCAGCATGCGAACGTCGCCATTGCGGATGTGGGTGAGTTCGTGGCCCAGTACGGATTCCATCTCGGCGTCGTTGAGAGCGCCGAGCAGGCCGCGCGTTACCGTGATGGAATATTGTTTTTCGTTGAGGCCGGTGGCGAAGGCGTTAAGCGCGCCGTCGTCGGCGATGCGCAGCTTCGGCATGGCAATGCCGCGCGAGATGCAGAGGTTTTCCAGGAGATTGTAGAGCCGCGGCTCCTCGGCGCGGCTGACTTCGCTGGCGCCGGTCACCGCGTCGATCATCGACTGGTGGAATCGGTAGGCGATCAGAATCCAAACAATGGTGCCGCCGGTCGCCCAGGGCAGCGCCAATATGAAGTCGTATTGCGCGGCGCGCAGCAGAAATTCGAACGGCACGTCGCGCAACAGCGCCTCCGACAGCAGCGCGCCGGCAAACACCATCAGATAGACCAGAAAGAACAGCCCAAGCAGCAGCGCGACCGAGCGGCGTTTGTTCGACTGGATATGCGTATAGAGTCCGTAGGCGGCCATGGTCCGTCCTTCGGCGAAAAACGCTACGGCGGCGGCTTAGAACTTCACGCTCGGCGCCTGTTCGAGTTGCGCGCGGTTCTCGCCGACATCGAAGAACGTCCGCTGGCTGAAGCCGAAGATGCTGGCAAACAGCGCGGCCGGGAATTGCTGGATGCCGGTGTTAAACTCCTGCACCGCGTTGTTGTAGAAGCGACGCGAGGCGGCGAGCTTGTTTTCGATGTCCGACAGGTCGGACTGTAATTGCTGGAAATTCTGGTTGGCCTTGAGGTCCGGATAAGCCTCCGATAGCGCGAATAATTTGCCCAACGCACTGCTGAGCATGTTTTCCGCCGCCACCTTCTGTTCGACGCCGGGTGCCGCCAGGGCCGTGTTGCGGGCGTTGACGACGGCTTCCAAGGTTCCGCGCTCGTGGGCGGCATAACCCTTCACGGTCTCCACCAAATTGGGGATCAGATCGGAGCGCTGCTTTAGCTGCACGTCGATGTCGGCAAAGGCCTGATTAGTCCTCTGACGCATGGCGACGAGGCCGTTGTAGACGCTGATGGCCCAGATCACGACCACGGCGATGACGCCGAGAACGACCCAACCGGTAGTGGACATGGCGCAGCTCCTCACAAAAACGTGGAACGAAAGCCTAGCCTAGATGGATACGTTGCGGTCAATGGCAACGGGGTGGGAGCGGAACTTTTGCTAACTGATTGAAAGAGAACAAAAAAAGGCCTCGAGCCGAAGCCCGAGGCCTTATCACCAGACGGCTATTCGGGGGGTAAGGGGGGAGCCGCCCGGTTGAACACGGGGTATTAACGGCGACCCCGCGATTTGGTTCCGGACAGGTTTCCACCATTTTCGCTTTTCCACAGAGTCCCGCCCTACGAACAACACACGCTCCGTCACGCCGGAGCCATAGAATGGGTTCATCTGCGCCGAGGTCGACGACGCGGCGCTTTGGCTGCTAGAGTTTCCTGCACATGCTTCGGCGCCTCAGGGGAAAGATAAAGAATGTCAATTAGTTCGCCGCAGGCGGCCACGCGGGCTGCCCGCTTGCCGCTTCCCGCCGGCGTAAAACCCTATCGGCTCGCCAAGAGCCACGCCGCCATTCTTGTCGTCTATCATCTTGTCGCGCTGCTCGCTTTGCTACCGTGGTTTTTCAGCTGGACCGGCGTCGCATTGGTGGTGATTGGCCACTACCTGTTTGCCATGCTCGGAATCAACATTGGCTATCACCGCCTGTTGACCCATCGCGGCTTTGAATGTCCAAAATGGTTCGAGCGTGCTCTCGCCCTGCTGGGTGTGTGCAACGTCCAGGACAGTCCGCTACGCTGGGTGGCGGCGCATCGCATGCATCATCAGCATGCCGACGACGAGGGCGATCCGCACAGCCCGCTTGTCAGTTTCCTATGGGCTCACATGGCTTGGCTGGTGGTTCGCAACGGCGAAATTTTCCGACAGCCCATGAGCGAGAAATTCGCCAAGGACCTGTTACGCGACCCGTTTTATGTAGCGCTCGATCATTATCAATATTTTGTGATTTTGCTGTCATGGGCGGTGTTCTTCGTCGGTGGATTTGCAGCCGAACTGCTGCTTGGCGGCACCGTTGGCGATGCGCTGCAGTTCGGTTCCAGTCTGTTGATCTGGGGCGTCTTCGTGCGAACGGTCGTGGTGTGGCACGTGACTTGGTCGGTCAATTCGCTGACCCACATGTGGGGTTATCGAACGTATGAGACCAATGACGACAGCCGCAACAATATCCTGATCGGACTGCTCGGCAGCGGCGAGGGCTGGCACAACAATCATCATGCTGACCAGCGCTCGGCCAAGCACGGCCACGCCTGGTGGGAGTTCGATATGACGTATGGCACGATTCGTTTGTTCGAAAAGCTCGGCTTGGCAAGCGGCATTGTGATGCCGAATTCGCGTGTGCTCGACGTGCGCGCCGCCGATCGGCCGCAGACCTAGCTCGCCTCGCGGAACCGCACGGCCGCTTCCAGATCGACCGAGACCAGTTGCGACACGCCGCGCTCGGCCATGGTGACGCCGTAGAGCCGGTTCATCCGCGCCATGGTGATCGGGTTATGCGTGATGATCACAAAACGGGTGTCGGTCGAGCGAGTCATTTCGTCGAGCATGTCGCAGAAGCGCTCGACGTTGTGGTCGTCGAGAGGCGCGTCGACTTCGTCCAGCACGCAGATCGGCGCCGGATTAGTGAGAAACACGGCAAAGATCAGCGCCAGCGCGGTGAGCGCCTGCTCGCCGCCGGACAAGAGTGATAGCGTTGCCGGCTTCTTGCCGGGGGGCTTGGCCAGGATTTCGAGGCCCGCTTCCAGCGGGTCGTCGTTTTCGATTAGTTGCAATTCGGCGGTGCCGCCGTTGAACAGCTTGGTGAAGAGTTGCTGGAAGTGCTTGTTGACCTGTTCGAACGACGCCAGCAGGCGCTCGCGCGCCTCGCGGTTTAAACTCTGGATGCCAAGGCGGAGTTTCTTGATCGCTTCGACGAGGTCGTCACGCTCGGTGGTAAGCGACGTGTGCTGGGTCTCGACCTCGCGCAATTCTTCTTCGGCGCGCAGATTGACCGCGCCGAGCCGTTCGCGCTCGCGGCGCAGCCGCTCCAGCGTCGCCTCGATGTCGGCGAGATCGGGCAGTACGTCGTCGGCGGCGATGCCGGCAAGCTCTGCCACGCCCGAAGGCTCGATTTCCAGCATGTCGTGAATTTCGCGGCCGATGTCGGCGAGGCGGCGCTTGGCGCCTTCGAAGCGTTCCTCGGCGCGGGCAAGCTCTTCGCGTGCGCCAGAGGCCGCTTCCAGGGCCGCGCGGGCGTCACGATCGGCTTCGGCCAGCGCGTTCTCGGCTACCTGCAGGCGGTCGGCGCAGGCACGGCGCTCGGCATTCGCCGCTTCGATTTCGGTCATCAAAGCCTGGCGCTTTTCAGCAAACGTCGCGGGCGCGTTTTCAAGCTCGACGCGGTCGCGCTTGGCTTCGGTGATGCGCTGGTTGAGCGTTTCGATCTGGTTGCGCGCGCTGTCCTGGCGCTCAACCCAGCCGGTCTTGTCGGCGGAAAGCGCCTGCAGCCTGCGGTCGGCCATTTCCGCTTCGCGCACGATCGCCTGTTGCTCGGCGCGGATTTCGGCGGCATTGGCGCGTTTGGCGGTGATGTCGTCGCGCACGCCGGCGAGTTTGGTTTCCAGGTTGCCTGCGGGAGCGAGTGCCCCGAGCGCGCGTTCGGCTTCGACTTTGGCGGCGGTGGTTTCGTCGCGGCTGGTGGAAAGACGTAAGCGTGCCTCGGCCAGCGCGGATAGCCGTGCTGCCTGGCGGTTGAGGTCGCGTTCGCGCGTGCGGGATTCGGCCTCGGATGTATTGGCGGCGTCGAATTTCTTCTGCGCGGCTTCGAGGAGGCCGCGCTTGCCGTCGGCCTCGGCGCGTGCCGAGGCCAATTCGGCGTCGATCTCAGTGAAACGGCTGCGTTGCGCCAGCCGCCTTGCGGCGCCGGTCGGCGCATGCGCGGCCGCGACGAAACCGTCCCAGCGCCACAGGTCGCCCTCGCGCGACACCAGCCGCTGGCCGGTCTTGAGCGATGCGGCAAGCTTGCTGCCGGCCTCGCGCTCGACCACGCCGATTTGCGCGAGCCTGCGGGCGAGCTGCGCCGGCGCCTTGACGAAGCGCGACAGCGCCTGCGCGCCTTCGGGCAGAACAGGATCGGCATTGGGCGCAACTTCGGTCCAGTGCATCGGCGCGGAGGCATCGACCGGCGCGTCGAGATCGTCACCCAAGGCTGCGCCCAGCGCCTTTTCGTAGCCCTTCTCGACCGAAACATGGTCGATCACCGGTGGCCACAGGCTGCGGGTCTCAAGCGAGAGCATCTTGGAAAGAGTCTTGGCCTCGGTCTCCAGCCGTTGCGTGCGCTTTTCAGATTCACCGAGCGCGGCACGCGCCGCTTCCAGTTCGGCGCGCGCATTGGTTTGCGTCGCTTCGGCGGCAACCGCAGCAGCCTCGGCTTCGCTTAGCGCCGCTTGCGCGCCAGCGACCGCCGCGGTCAGCGGCGCGCTGTCGCCTTTGTGCAGCGTGGCCAGCTCGCGCTCGATCTCGCCAATCTCGCCGGCGAGTTTGGCGATGCGCTCGCCATGCTCGCGCGCGGCATTCTCAAATTGATTGCGCTGCGCGGAAAGATCGGCCAGCGCCGTGGTCAAATCGGAGAAAATTTTCTCGGCAGCCTCCAATGCGCCGTCGGCCTGCGCCACCTTGGCATCGATGCCGGTGCGGCGGCCGGCGCTTTCGCGCGCCTCGGAGCGAATGGTCTCTTCCTCGGCCGCAAGGCGGGCCAGCGCTGCTTGCGCGTCGGCGGCAAGCCGCTGCTCGCGCTCGGCGTCGGCGGCAAATTGCACCAGCCGCAAATCGAGCTCGGCGATGCGGTCCTTGGCACGGGTTTCCTCGCGATCGAGGTCCTGCGATGCGATATTGAGCCGGTGCAAGGCGGCGCCCGCGCTTGCCTCGGCCTCGCGCAAAGAGGGCAGCGATGCTGCGGCAAGCGCCTGGCGTTTGGAGGCTTCCACCTGCGCTTCGGTGCGCGCCGCGACTTCGCGGAAAGACACATCCTTGGCCTGCTCGGCCTGGCGGACCTCGATATTCGCAGCGCTCCAGCGCAGATGGTAGAGCGTCGCCTCGGACTTGCGCACTTGCGCCGAGACGGTTCGGTAGCGGATCGCCTGGCGGGCCTGTTTCTTGAGGCCGTCCATCTGGGCGGCGAGCTGGCCGATCACATCCTCGGCGCGCAGCAAATTGGTTTCGGCGGCCTTGAGCCGCAGTTCCGCCTCATGGCGGCGGGCATGCAGGCCGGACACGCCAGCGGCTTCTTCCAGCACGCGGCGGCGCTGCTCGGGCTTGGCCTGGATGATCTCGCCGATGCGACCCTGGTGGACGAGCGCGGGCGAGCGTGCACCGGTGGAGGCGTCGGCAAACACAATCTGTACGTCGCGGGCGCGTACTTCGCGGCCGTTGATGCGATAGGCGGAACCCGCCTCGCGCTCAATGCGGCGGGCAATTTCGATCAGGTCCTGGTCGTTGAAGGCGGCCGGGGCCGAGCGCTCGGAATTGTCGATCGAGATCGCCACTTCGGCATTGTTGCGCGCGGGCCTTGTGTTGGAACCGGAGAAAATCACCTCGTCCATCGAGGAGGCGCGCATGGATTTATACGACGACTCGCCCATCACCCAGCGCAGCGCTTCGACGAGGTTAGATTTGCCACAGCCGTTCGGCCCAACCACGCCGGTGAGACCCGGCTCGATCAGGAAATCGGTCGGTTCGACGAACGACTTGAACCCGATCAAACGCAGCCGCGTAAGCTTCATTCTTCAATTCTCGTGTGATTGCGCATGGCCAAGCGACTGCGCTCTGGCCGGACAATGAATCGCCACGCGCGCTTGAGCAACAGGGATGCGCGCTGGCGACGCGGTTTTCCAGACCTTTCGGTCAATTTGCGCGCAAAATTTAGCCGTGGACAGCGTTCGCCCAGGCCGAAAAACCCTTATCAGCCCTTGACTTGCGCGTCGATCAGCTTGGCCATGGGGTCGATCTCAAGCGCACCGGGGTAGACCGTTCCGTTGATGAAAAAGGTCGGCGTCGACTGCACTTTGAACGTGGTCGCCGCGCGCTGGCGGATGCCTTCGATGCCGTCGAGCACCTTCTGATTCGCCAAGCACGCGTCAAAGGTCTGCTGGGTAAAGCCGGCCTGCTTGGCGATGGCCAGCAACGGCGGCAGTGGCTTTTCAACCGCCCAGGTCCGCTGTTGGCGGAACAGCGTGTCGACCATGGCGAAGTATTTCGAACTGTCACTCTCGCCGGTGCAACGCGCCAGCATGAAGGCCGCCGCCGCCAGGGAGTCGAGCGGGAATTCGCGGAAAATGTAACGCACCTTGCCGGTGTCGATGTAGCGCTTCTTGAGTTCCGGGAATGTGACTTCGTTGAAATGGGCGCAATGCGAGCAGGTCATCGAGGCGTATTCGATCACGGTCACCGAAGCCTTATCGGAGCCCATGACCATGTCGGGCAGCTTGTCCGGCTTCAGCAACTCGGCTTCCGGAATCGTTTGCGCCTGTGCCTGATTCACGAAAGGCGGCAATGGGGAGATGCCGAGCACGGCTGTGGCGAGCGCCACAGTGGCGGTGTTCTGACAAAATTCACGTCGGGTGATACGCAAGTGAGGCTCCTGGACTGAAATACGGCCGCTAATGGCTATGGGCTATCTGGACAGGGCAATTGTGGCAATGGCGGGCCATTCTGCCAAGGCGTCACTTTTGCTTGATGGCCGCGCCCAGGCGAGCAAGCG
>JAYTFS010000159.1:0-4569 GCA_043734185.1 Pseudolabrys sp.
ATGCCGCTGGCGGCGCCGGTGATGAGGATGGTCTTCCCCGCGAAATAATCCGGCGTTTTCGGCATGCGCGCCTCCCGAAGGTTTTATTGTTCTGTCGCGCATCATGGATTGCCCGATGAAGGCTCGCAATGACAAGATGGCAGAAATCGCTCCGGAGGAATTACCATGACGAAACCCATCGAATATGCCGATGCATCGCCTGCGGTGCGCGCCGTCTATGACGACATCAAGACGTCGCGCAACGTGCCGGACGTGAACAATTTCTGGAAATATCTGGCGCGCGATCCGGTCACGCTCAAGCGCACCTGGGAAAGCATCAAGGAGGTCATGAAGCCGGGCGCACTCGATCCGCTGACCAAGGAAATGGTCTATCTGGCGGTATCGGTCACCAATGGCTGCGCCTATTGCATCGCCAGCCATTCAGCGGCGGCGCGCAAGGTCGGGATGAGCGAGGCTATGTTCGGGGAACTCATGGCGGTCACCGGAATGGCCAATGAAACCAACCGGCTTGCCAATGGCTACCGGGTTCCCATCGACCCGGCTTTCCAGACCTGACAGGCTGATTGCCTAGCCGATGCGTGGCGTGCCAAACTGCAAAAAAAGATAAGACGGGGCGGGGGGACGACATGGCGATCAATCAGGCACTCATCACGCGACTTCTATGCGTGATCATGGTGGCGGCGGTAATGCTGCCGATGGGCGGCATGCTGTTTCCGTATGTCAGCCACGTACTCAGCGGCATCCAATTCCAGGCAATCGAAGCGATTGTCAGCGCAACGCTCGGCTTTGGAATTTCTGCGGCATTCGCCTGACAGCACGAAACACCCGGCGCCTTTAAGTGCCAGGGTTCCGTGAACCCAAACGCTACCAGACTTACTTAGCGTTGCTGTCGGCCGGTGCCGGCGCGACAGAAGGCGCTGGCGCGGACGGCTGCGGCGACATCGTACCGGAGCCTGTCGTCGTGCTCGGCAGCGGGCTAGGCCGCATCGGCGAGCTGCTGGCGTTAATCGAAGCAGGCGCCGACCCATTATCGGCTGTATTGGGATTGCTGTTCCAGCCGGCGATCAACACAAACGCGATCAAGGCCAGCACTGCGAGGCCGGCAATCCAGCCCCAAGTTCCATCAATGGGCTCGTCCCGAATAACCGGGTCGTTGCGCGGATCGGTAAATCGCGGATCAGTCATGGCGTTTCCTCCTTGGATAATTATCCCAGTAGAGGAAACCCGCAAACCGGCCCTGCGGTTCCAGAAAATCCAGTGTGCAGAGCGGCTATGCGGCCTTCGATGCCGTCACGCGCAGGGCCAGCAGCCAAGCGAGCCAGAACACCAGAAAGAAACAGGCGAGAAAAACCGGCAAACTTGCCGACGGTGAATAACTTTCCACGGTGCGCCCGATTAAATATGAGCCGAAATCGCCGATCAGAACGAATAGGACATAAAAAGCTATGAGTTGCATGTCGGTTGTTTCCCGGTTGTAGCTCGCACGGACCGTACCACAAGTGGGCGCCGGCAACGGTGGAACTCTATGTTTCGCGCAAAATGATACGGAAATGTTATAGAGCGCACGCAAACGCCATACGGAAGCTATGCCGATACCACCATGCGCCTGATGAAAGTGGCGATTGCTGCAGCGCCCGCGTTGTTCGTGCTGCTATGGAGCACCGGCTTTATCGGTGCTCGTTTCGGGCTGCCTTACATCGAGCCGCTGACGTTTCTCGCCGTACGCATGGGATTCGTGGTGCTCATTCTGGGCGTCTTCGCCCTGATATCGCGCGTGCGCTGGCCGGATGGCGCCGAGATCGGACATAGTCTGGTGGCGGGCTCGCTGGTGCACGGGCTTTACCTCGGCGGCGTGTTCACGGCGATCAGCCTGGGCGTGCCATCCGGCATTTCCGCGTTGATTCCAGGTTTGCAGCCAATCCTCACCTCGACCATCGCCAATCGCTTCATGGGCGAGACGGTGACGCGCATGCAGTGGCTTGGCCTCGCGCTCGGTCTCGTCGGTGTCGCGCTGGTGCTGCATGACCGCACCATCATTGCGGCCGCGCCGCCGCTGGGCTGGATCGCGAGCTTCCTGTCTCTCATCGGCATCACGCTCGGCACGCTCTATCAGAAGCGGTTTTGCGGCGGCATCGACTGGCGCGCGGGAAACCTGGTGCAATATACGGGCGCTGCTCTGCTGTTTGCGCTGGGCGCCTTCGCTTCCGAGACGCGCATCATCCATTGGACCGGGGAACTGGTGTTCGCCATGGCCTGGCTGGTGATCGTCCTGTCGATCATGGCGGTTGGGCTGATGTATTGGCTCATCCGCCGCTCGGCCGCGACCGGCTTTGCCAGCCTGTTTTATCTGGTGCCCGGCGTGACGGCGCTGATGGCTTACTTGTTGTTCGGCGAGCGGCTGGACGCGCTTTCAATCGCCGGCATGGTGATTTGCGCGGTCGGCGTGTTCATCGTCAACCGCGGTGCCCGCCTAACGCCGGTTGCCGGGAACGCGGCGGCGTCCGTAGTGCCGGAATAGTTATTTCTTGCGCTCCAGCACTAGCTGCGTCTGCGTCACCATCGCGCACAATTTGCCGTCGCCGCGCGTGACACGCGTCTGCCAGACCATGGTGGTGCGGCCGCGATGCAAAGGGGTGCATTCGGCCTTTGCCACATCGCCGATCGGAATGGCGGCGAAGAAATTGGTCTTGCTTTCAATGGTCGTGGTAGTTTGGCCATCTTTGAGATTGGCGGTGGTTGCGGTGCCGCCGAGATTGTCGGCCAGTGCCATGATGGCGCCGCCATGCATGATGTTGAAGCGGTTATTGAGCTCATCGCGCACAACAAGCTCGGCGGTGACGCGCTCCGGCGAAATATGGGTGATCTTTAGTCCGAGGAATTCGGCAAAAGGCGGCTGCTGGATCGCTGCCGGGTTCAATTGCGCGTCGTTCATTTATTTGGCTCCAGTTTCAATTCTTTCAACCATTGCGCTGCCGTCACGAAGTCGCTTTGCGTGAGATTGTGCCCGGTCGGAATCGTCTTGTAGACAAGATCGGCGCCGGCGGCTTGCAAGACTTCCGCCAGCCGTTTGCTGGCGGCGGCCGGGATCATCCGGTCCGCACTGCCCGAAAGCAGGAGCACCGGCTTGCCGGATAATTTTGGCGCCGGCTTTGGCTCGAACGGCAGCATGGCGCGCAACAGCACGGCGCCGCGCAACACGTCCGGCTGGCTCAGCATCAGCGACGCGGCAATATTGGCGCCGTTGGAAAAGCCGACCGCGATCGGAGCGGCCATGCCGTAGATGTTGCGGGCTTGCGCAACAAAAGCGGCAAGCTCATCCGTGCGTAGCTTGAGATCCTCAAGATCGAACACGCCTTCCGCCAGCCGGCGGAAGAAACGCGGCATGCCGTTTTCCAGCACCTGGCCGCGCGGCGAAAGCAGGGCGCCGCCGGGCGACAATTGTCCCCCTAGCGGGAGGAGGTCATTCTCATCGCCGCCGGTGCCATGCAGCAGGAGCAAAGGGGCAAGTCCCGGCTGTGTCGCTGGAATGAAACGATGGGTAAGTCCGAGTTTCGCCATGGTCCCACAAATGCTAAGGGCGCGGATCGTGACCCGCGCCCTGACGTGTAGCAGAGGTTTACAGAATTTACTTCGGCTGTGGCACGATCCGGATGTAAGGCTTCGGTGACTTCCAGCCGGCCGGATAAAGCTTCTTGGCTTCGTCCTCGGTGATCGCACCCGTCATGAACACGTCTTCGCCTTGCTTCCAGTTCGCGGGCGTCGCCATTCGATGCTTGGCGGTAAGTTGGAGCGAGTCGATGACGCGCAACACCTCATCGAAATTGCGGCCGGTGGTCATCGGATAGACCAGGATCAGCTTGATCTTCTTGTCCGGTCCGATGATGAACACGTTGCGCACAGTGAAATTGTCGGCCGGGGTGCGGCCTTCCGACGTGCCGTTGGTACTCGCCGGCAACATGCCGTAGGCCTTGGAAATCTTGAGGTCGGTGTCGCCGATCATCGGATAGTTCGGCGCAAAGCCGACCACGTCCTTGATGTCGACCGCCCATTTCTTGTGGTTGTCGACCGGATCGACCGACAGGCCAATGATCTTGGTGTTGCGCTTGTCGAATTCCGGCTTGAGCCGGGCCATGGTGCCGAGCTCGGTGGTGCAAATCGGGGTGAAATCCTTGGGGTGCGAGAACAGCACGGCCCAGGAATTGCCCAGCCATTCGTGAAAGCGGATTTTGCCTTCGGTGGTTTCCGCTTCGAAATCCGGAGCGGTATCGCCAATCGCCAGTGCCATGATGAGCCTCCAATATTTAAGATCGTATGCGTTCGCGCGCTTAATATAAGCAGCCGTGCCGGGGTGGAACAGGGTCACGCCAAAAGAGCATGGACGCTTTGCCGGTCGCTGCGCGCGGAGAACAATGTGACGGCGGAATTACGCCTGAGGATATGATTTTTCCCCGCCCCTAGATACAAGCGCGCCAAGTCAGTAATGTAACAGGTGCCGGTTATCCGCAGCCATCTCCCGGTTGGGCGAGGGGCGTCACTCTCAAGGCCGCATGTTCAAGCGTATTTTGATTG
>JAYTFS010000160.1:0-19713 GCA_043734185.1 Pseudolabrys sp.
CGCGTACAGCCATTTTGGTAACAAAAAAGAGCGGGTCCCCGGGGGAACCCACTCTCAAAACCCGTTCGGTTATGAGGGTGTCTTAGTGACAAGCGGAAATATAGCGAATTTCCGGCCTCTTGCAAGGGTAACGGGGCATCCGGAGAGCTAACTCTTCCTTCAGAAATCGCCCTTAAATTTGAGTAAAGCCGCCGGTCCAGGCGGATTCCACAGGCCGTTTTGTAGGTTTTGTAATGGGTGCTCCCGCCTCGCTGCTCCCCGAATTGGAACATGTCGTTCAGCATGGCTCGGCGGAAAAACGCGCCGAGACGCTGCAGCGCATCACCAGCCTGTTCCTCGACGGTGCCAAGGCTTTCAACGACGACCATGTCGCGCTGTTCGACGACGTCATCGGCTGCCTGATCGAGGAAATCGAAGCCAAGGCGCTGGCGGAACTGGCGCGCCGGATCGCGCCGGTGGCCAATGCGCCGGCCGGCGTGGTGAGCAAGCTCGCCAAAAACGATAATATCGACGTCGCCGCTCCGGTGCTCAAAGCCGCGGCGCTTTCCGATCCGGATCTCAAATACATTGCCGAGAACAAGAGCCAGGCGCATCTGCTCGCGCTGACCAACCGGCTTGGCATCAGCGAGGCGATTTCCGAAATTCTCGTCGAGCGCGGCGATCGCGAGGTCTCCCGCAGTATCGCCAACAATCACAAAGCCAGTCTGTCGGAAGGTGCCTTCACCACGCTGGTGAAACGCGCCGAGCAGGATGGCGTGCTGGCTGAGAAGGTCGGCTTGCGCACCGACATTCCGCCGCGCCTGTTTCGCCAATTGCTGATGCAGGCGAGCGAAGTCGTGCAGAAGCGCCTGTTGGCACAGGCCAAGCCCGAAACGCAGGAAGAGATTCGCCGCGTGCTGGCGAAAGTAACCGACGAAGTCGGCGCCAAGGCTGCGCCGCGCAACTATACGGCGGCGCTGGCCGCGGTGCGCGAATTGCACAAGGAACGCAAGCTCACCGAAGCCGACATTGCAGACTATGCAAGAGCCGGAAAGTACGAAGAGACCATCGCGGGGCTGGCAACGCTGTGTGCGGTTCCGGTCGAGGTGGTGGACCGGTTGATGAGCGGCGAGCGTGCCGATCCGGTGCTGATCCTGGCGCGTTCCGCCGGCTTTAGCTGGGCGACAGTGTTGGAAGTCATCAGCGCGCGGCCCGGACCTAAGCCGTCGGGCCAGGTGATCGATGCTGCTTCGGAGAATTTCGAGAAATTGACCGCGCCCACCGCCCAGCGCGTCGTGCGTTTCTGGCAAGTGCGTCCGGGCGTTGGCGAATAAACGAGACTACATTTTTCGGAAAATGAAATATGCCGGCGTGCGGTCCTCGCGCTTGGCTTTCGCTTCGTAGCGCGTCGGGGAAAAATCCGGCCAGGCCTGCCGCCAGTCCAAAGCCGTCTCCGCGGTCCAGATGAAATCCTTCGAGCGCATCACGCGTGCCAGCGCGTAGGCAGCGTAATCGGCAATATCGGTCGCAAAGCGCAATTCGCCACCGGTTTTTAGAATGCGCGCCAGCCGCGCGAGGCTGTCGTCCTGGATGAAGCGCCGCTTCCAGTGCCGCCGTTTCGGCCACGGATCGGGATAGAGCAGATCGATGCGCGACAAACCGCTTTCCGGCAGCCAATCGATCAGCTCGCTGGCGTCGCCGTAATGCAGGCGAATATTTCCAAGCGTGTTGTCGTCAATCGCTGTGAGCGCTTTGCCGATGGCGTTGAGGAAGCCGTCGCTGCCGATGAATCCAACACGGGGGTTCGCTATTGCTTGCGCAATCAGATGCTCGGCGCCGCCAAATCCGATTTCGAGCCGAAGTTCCTCTGGCGTGGTTACGAAAAGCGACCGCAAGTCTGCAGGCGCGGGGCTTGCCGGATCGAGCGCCAGGGGCGGCAGCAGCGTCTCGAACAGCACTACCTGTCGCGCCCGCAAAGGATGACCTTTGCGCCGCCCGAAGAAAGCGCGTGTCGAATTTTCGTTGGGTTCGTTGGTCTTATTCATCGCCACGCGCCGGTCTAGCCCGCGCATGGCGACAAGAAAAGCTACTTTACCGCACGCCGGATGGCATCGGCGAGATCGGTCTTTTCCCAGGAGAAACCGCCATCCTTGTCGGGCGCGCGGCCGAAATGGCCATAGGCCGCGGTGCGCCGGTAGATCGGTCGGTTGAGCTTGAGCGTGCGGCGGATATTGGTCGGCGTCAGGCGGAACAACTCGGGCAGAATTTTCTCAAGCTTCTTTTCTTGGACCTTGCCGGTGCCGTGGGTATCGACCAAAACCGACATCGGATCGGCGACGCCGATGGCGTAGGCAACCTGGATCGTGCAGCGCGAAGCGATACCGGCGGCGACTACGTTCTTGGCAAGATAGCGCGCGGCATAGGCGGCCGAACGATCCACCTTGGTCGGATCCTTACCGGAGAAGGCGCCGCCGCCATGCGGCGCGTAGCCGCCGTAAGTGTCGACGATAATTTTGCGGCCGGTGAGGCCGCAATCGCCATCGGGGCCACCGACCACGAAATTGCCGGTCGGATTGACCAGGAAATCTGACGGCCGCTGTGGCATCCAGCCCTTCGGCAATGCGGACTCTACCGCGTCCGCGACCATCTCTTTGACCATGCCGGGCGTGTATTTTTTTCCGTTGCGGCTTTTCTCATTGTGCTGGGTCGAGACCACAACCTTGGTGCAGCCGACCGGCTTGCCGTCGACATAACGCACGGTGACCTGGCTCTTGGCATCGGGCTGCAGGTCGAACAGTTGACCGGAGCGGCGTTTGTCGGAGAGAACCTTCAGGATTTTGTGCGCGAAATAAATCGGCGCCGGCATGAATGAATTCTTCTCGTAGACCTCGCTCTCGGTGCAGGCAAAGCCAAACATCATGCCTTGGTCGCCGGCGCCTTCTTCCTCGCCGCTCTTTTTCTGCTTGGCGTTCACGCCCATGGCGATGTCTGGCGACTGGCCGTGCAGCAGCACTTCGATGTCGGCACCGTAATAGGAGAAACCATCCTGGTCGTAACCAATGTCCTTGACCACGTCGCGCGCGATCTGCGCGATCAATTCGCGGTTCACTACCACCTTGTCGCCGTGCTTGTGGAAAAACGGGTCCAGGCCGCGGCCCTCGCCGGCAATGACGATCTTGTTGGTGGTGGCCAGCGTCTCGCAGCCCAGCCGCGTGTTCAACTGGCTGTTATCGGCAACGTTATGTTTGATGTCGTTTTCGAGAAACGCATCGAGCACGGCATCGGAAATCTGGTCACAGACTTTGTCGGGATGACCTTCGGAAACCGACTCGCTGGTAAACAGGAAATTCGTGTGCGCCACCGCTGAAACTCCTCCCGTGGCGCGCTTTGAAAGCGGCGCCTTTTTTGCGTCCGGGGAGGTTCTTGCAGTGGCGGGGAGCAAGGTCAAGATGCGGGCAGCGGTGGGCAATAACCTCAAAGAAACAACGGCCAAGTCGACTGAATCCGAGCCAAAGCTGATCGGCGGCGGCCTAATTTTTATCCTCGCCGGCGATCTGTTCGACCAGTTCGACGATGCGCCGGCGCAATTTGTTGCTTTTTATTTTCATGAACGACTTGGTGAGCGAAAGGCCATCGGAGGTGGCGAGAAAGTCCGACACATAGGCCGGTGATGGGGCTTCGCCCATGCCGGAGTGGCCAGGCATGTTCGGCGCACCTTCGAAGAAAAAAGAAACCGGCACTTGCAGGATATTGGAAATTTGTTGAAGCCGGCTGGCGCCAATGCGGTTGGTGCCTTTCTCGTATTTTTGAACTTGCTGGAAGGTTAGGCCGAGGGCGTCGCCGAGCTTTTCCTGACTCATGCTCAGCATCATCCGGCGCATGCGGACGCGCGAGCCCACATGCTTGTCGATCGGATTTGGCACCTTCTTGGCCATAAACAACTCCTATGCCGCCATCTAGAAGGGTAATGTCACAAATGGCGGCAACTATGCAATCCGTGATTTCCCTTCGCTCGATCTATAGCGTCAAAGAAGAATGAAAATTAGTTATAATTTTCAACGGTTTTCGTATGGTCGTAACCTATGTTGGCTGCCCATGCGCCGCAGTTGTATTCGCGCGCCAAGCAGCTTCAAACGCGTATCAAGGCATCATTCAATCTAAGGATGAAGACGCCTGCGACCGACGGCAATCAAGCTTACTACTAAAGATAGAATCAAGGGGTAGTCGCCAACCGTATTAAAAAACGTTGGCTCGATCGCGTTCGGCAGTTTTGAATCGAGCACGCTCTCAACGCCGAGTGGCAATGCGCTGATGATCCGCCCGACTGGATCGACAACCGCGGAAATTCCGGTGTTCGCCGCGCGCACCAGCGGCAGGCCTTCGGCGATGGCGAGCGCGCGCGCTTGCTGGAAATGTTGGTGCGGCCCCGTGCTGATGCCAAACCAGCCGTCATTGGTCACGTTGACCAGCCAGCCCGGCCGCTCGCCGCTCGGCACCGCGCTGCCCGGAAAGATGACCTCGTAGCAAATCAGCGGCAGCATTTTCGGCGCGTGCGGTACGTCCATGGCGCGCCTGCGGTCGCCCGAAAGAAATCCGCCCGCCATCTTGGTGAGTTGGCGCAAACCGAGCCCTTCGAGTATGCGCTGGAGCGGCAGATATTCCCCGAACGGTACTAGATGCACTTTGTCATAGATGCCGTGGATCGAACCGTCAGGATCGATCACATAGACTGAATTGTAGGCGCGGGGGTTTTGTGTAGTGGAAGAAGAAGCCGCGCGCACGGCGCCGGTAATCAGCTCGGTGCCCGGTTTCAGGAAACCGGCGATTTGCGCCAACGCATCCGGCTCGCGCGTGAGAAAGAATGGAAATGCCGATTCCGGCCAGATCAAATGCGTAATGTCTTTTATGCCGCCCGATTGCGGTCCGGTGGCGCGGTTCGACAGGCGCAGGTAGCGCGCCATCACCTGTTCCTTGGAAGCGTAGTTGAATTTTTCGTCCTGCTGCAGGTTGGGCTGCATGATGCGCAAATTTATGCCGTCCACGTAAGTGGTCGGATGCATCCATAGGCGAGCCGCGCCGTAGCCGGTGAGACCAGCTAGGATCACGAAGCCGATCAATGGCGCGCGATAGGGATGCGGGGTATCGACGGAATCATCGGCCAGCACGGCCGGGCTTGCACAAATTGCAATCGTCAAAAATGTAAGAGTCCAGATTCCGAGCAGCGAGACGCTTTGCGCCAGCACCAACGGCTGCATGAGCGCATAACCGAAAGTGTTCCAGGGAAAACCGCTGAGCAAATGGCCGCGCAGCCATTCCACACCCGTGAGCATGGCGGCCAGCGCCAGCAAGCGCTCTGGCCCGCGCACCCAGATCAGCCGCGCCGCGGCAAGTCCCAACGCTGTGTAGAGCGCGAGAAAAGCCGGCAAGCCTGCAACCGCGAACGGCAGCAACCACGCGAAGGTTTTGGCATCGACCAGAAACGCGTAGCCGGTCCAGTACAGTCCGGCGACGAAGAAGCCGAAGCCAAAACACCAGCCAGCGCCCGCTGCGGCAACCGCGCCGCTCCAGCGACTGGCGGCCGATCCGTCCACCAGCCAGACCAGCACCGGAAATGTCACAAACAAAATTGGCCAGGCATTGAAGGGCGCCATCGCCAGTGCCGACAGCGCGCCTGCAACCATGGCGATGACGGCGCGCCGCCAGCCCGATGCGAGCATGATCGAATGGGTGAGGCGGGTTAGCGTCACGGTCGGCGCGGGGTTGCCGGCGCATCGGTTGCCGACTTTTGCGCAGGCGTATCGTCGATGGCCAAAACGGGCGGCGTGGTGCCGGCGAGCACGGCATCAGGCTCACCGCGCTTGCGCGGCTCACGCGGACGTTCGCGCCGCTCTTTCAGCCGGATGATACGCACGCGCTTGACGCGGCGCGGATCGGCGTCCAGCACTTCGAATTCGAACAAATCGGGGCCGGGGATGATCTCGCCGCGCAGCGGCAGGCGGCCGGCACGCGTCACCAGATAGCCGCCAAGCGTATCGACTTCCTCGGCTGCGTCGCCGACGTCGAATTCGTGGCCGACGATCGCCACCACGTCCTCAAGCTTGGCGCGCGCGTCGGCGACGTAGGAGCCGTCTGGCTGGCGCACAACATCGGCGGTCTCGTCCTCATCGTGCTCGTCGGCAATTTCGCCGACAATCTGCTCGACGATGTCCTCGATCGAGACAATGCCGTCGGTCCCGCCATATTCGTCCACCACCAGCGCCAGATGAATCTGTTTCGCCTGCATCCGCGCGAGCAGATCGATCACCCGCGCCGACGGCGGCACGAACAGAATTTCGCGCACGATCTTGGCCGCCGACAGCGGCGTGGCGAGATCGATGGCTTTTAGATCGAGTCCGGCGGGCAGGGGCTTCTTGCGCTTGGCGTTCTTTTCCGGATCGACCGCCGCCTGCGCGGTCATGTACCCGATTAAGTCGCGGATGTGCACCATGCCGACAGGATCATCGAGCGTGTCGTCATAGACCACGAGCCGGGAATGAGCGGCGCCCTCGAACACGCGCACCAGTTCGCCGATCTGAATGTCCTGTTGCACGGCGACGATGTCGGCGCGGGGCACCATCACATCGCCGACTCGGCGCTCGCGCAGGCCCAGAATATTCTTGAGCATCCGGCTTTCGTCCGGCGAGAAGCCGGATTCGGCTGGCGGCATGGCATCGAGCACGTCCTTGAGATCGGCGCGGATCGAGCCCGGCTTCCAGCCAAACAAGGTACGAAACGCGCGCACCAGCCAGTTTTCGCCGCCTTCGCGCGCCGGCGGCACCGGCACGGGCAGATTGCGCGGCTCGAAGGGCGAGCCGCCGCCTGGACTATTTGTTGGGTCGCTGTCGGGCATGGTTCTCAGATTTGGCGGTCAGGCGCTGCCAATGTCGCGCGCAAGATAGGGGTCGGGCATTTTCAGGTTTGCCATGATCTTGGTCTCGAGCCCTTCCATTTCGTCGGCCTCGGCGTCGTTCTGGTGATCGTAGCCGATGAGATGAAGAAAACCATGCACCGTAAGATGGGTCAGATGATGCAAGAAAAGCCGATTTTCCTCGGCGCATTCCCGGAAAAGCGTCTCATAGGCGATGACGATGTCGCCAAGCATCGCGGTACCGCCGCCGGCTTTGGTCTTCGATGCCGGAAACGACAATACATTGGTGGATTTGTCTATCCCGCGCCAATCGCGGTTGAGGGCGCGTATGGCGGCATCGTCGGTCAAGACGACACTTACTTCTCCATTATTCTTCGTTGATAGAGCCGAGGTCGCAGCGGTAATCGCGTCGCGCACGGCTTGCTCTGCCAGAGGCTGGGTGTTCCATAGTTTCGAAACGACCTGAATGTCGACCGGAGGCGCGCCTTCTTGCCGCTTACGGGCAGGTGTCATTTCTTGCTCCCGCGCGCGGGTGTAGCGCGGTCATAGGCTTCAACGATGCGTCCCACCAATTCGTGGCGGATCACGTCCTGCGCGGAGAAGGCGACATGGCCGATGCCTTCGATGCCGTCGAGTAATTGCACGGCTTCGGCGAGTCCCGAGGTCTGCCCATTCGGCAGGTCGACCTGGCTCGGATCGCCGGTCACGATCATGCGGCTGTTTTCGCCGAGCCGTGTCAAAAACATCTTCATCTGCATCGAGGTGGTGTTCTGCGCTTCGTCGAGGATCACGCAGGCGTTCGACAGCGTGCGGCCGCGCATAAAAGCGAGTGGCGCAATTTCGATCTCGCCGCCTTCCAGCGCGCGCTCGACAATGCGGGCATCCATCAGGTCGTAAAGCGCGTCGTAGATCGGGCGTAGGTACGGGTCGACTTTTTCGCGCATGTCGCCTGGCAGAAAGCCGAGCCGTTCGCCGGCTTCCACCGCCGGTCGCGACAGGATGATGCGGTCGACTTCCTTGCGCTCGAACATCTGGACGGCCTGCGCGACCGCGAGCCAGGTCTTGCCGGTGCCGGCCGGGCCGGTGCCAAACACCAGCGGGTAGCGCTTGAGCGCGCGGATATACGCATCTTGCGCGGCGGTGCGAGCACGCACCGGGCGCTTGCGCAAATTGATTTCCTCGAAGGCGGCGCGATTACTGCCTCGCTCGTAGTCGAACAAGGAGCCTTGTGCGATCGCTTGCCGGATTGCGCCCTCGACGTCTCCGGAAGAAAGCTCGTGATCGAGCTTGATCTGTTCGTAGAGTCCTTCCAATACGCGGCGCGCCTGTTCGCAGGCGCCGCGTGAGCCTTCCAGCGTGACGTGATTGCCGCGCTGATCCGCCACCACGCCGAGACGTCGCTCGATCAACGCCAGGTTTTGTCCGTACTGCCCAAACAGGACCGACGCCAGCTTGTTGTCCTCGAAAGCGAGCACCGTCTGCGTGGTCGCGGTCTCTTCGGAGGCAGCGGTGGGCGGGATCACGGGATCCGATGTGCGCAAGGTGGGACTCAAGCTCCTGCTGTGGCGAAAGCACGCTGTTCGGCAAATTCGCCGAACAGAGTATTAGTTCCGGTTCCGGTGATGTTGACCGAAACCAGTTGTCCGATCAGTGTGGGCTGCGCCATGACCTGCACGGTCTGTAGATAGGGCGTTTTGCCGACCAGTTGCCCAGGCAAGCGGCCGGGCTTTTCCAGCAGCACGTCGACGCTGCCGCCAACGAAGCTGGCGTTGAACGCGCGCCAATGCTTGGTAATCAATGCCTGTAGCCGTTGCAGCCGTTCGGCGCTCGCCTCCGCGGGAATGGCTTCCATCGCGGCGGCCGGCGTGCCCGGACGCGGCGAGTAAGCGAAGCTGTAAGCGCCGGCAAAGCCGACTTCGTCCACCAGCGAAAGCGTGTCGCGGAAATCGGCTTCGGTCTCGCCGGGAAATCCGACAATGAAATCCGAGGTCAAGGCGATGTCGGGCCGCGCGGAACGCAGGCGCGCGATCACGTCGAGGTAATGTTTGCGTGTGTGACGGCGGTTCATCGCCGCCAGAATGCGATCCGAACCGGACTGCACCGGCAGATGCACCGAGGGCATCAGCGCCGGCAAATCGCTATGCGCTGCGATCAGATCGTCGTTCATGTCGAGCGGGTGGCTGGTGGTGTAGCGCAACCGAAGAATGCCGGGAGTTTTTGCCAGACGCCGCAGCAATTGCCCGAGTGTCGCAGGGCGGCCATCGGTTCCGTCGCCGTGATAGGCATTGACGTTCTGGCCGATCAGCGTGACGTCGCGCACCCCGGCTGCGGCGAGGCGTTCGACTTCGGCTGCGATTTTTTCGACCGGCCGCGAAATTTCGGCGCCACGCGTATAGGGGACCACGCAGAAGGTGCAGAACTTGTCGCAGCCTTCCTGTACGGTGACGAATGAGGCAACGCCGCGTTTGGCGATGGCTCCGCGTGACGGCGGCGCGAGCATGTCGAACTTGTTTTCGGCCGAAAAATCGGTATCGACGATCGGCTGCCCGTCCTGCAGGCGCGCGATCATATCGGGCAGGCGATGATAGTTCTGGGAGCCGACCACAAGATCGACTGCGTCTGTGCGCCGGATGATTTCTCGGCCTTCGGCCTGTGCCACGCAGCCCGCGACCGCAATCAACATTGGGCGCCCTTGGGCGGCGGCAGCTTCCTTGAGCTCGGCGATGCGGCCGATCTCGGAATAGACCTTGTCGGCCGCTTTTTCGCGGATGTTGCAGGTATTCAGGATGATGAGGTCGGCGTCACTCGCCAGCGCCGTTTCGGTGTAGCCGGCCGGCGCCAAGGTGTCCGCCATACGATGAGAATCGTAGACGTTCATCTGGCAGCCAAACGATTTGACGTAGACTTTGCGGGGTCTGCTCATGCCGTTCAAATTCGAACCATGGGACTAATCTAGCCTGTCGTGGCTGGGCTGTCCCGCCAATCCATATAATTGATTTTGTTGCGCTTTTAAGACGCCTGGGTCAATTGCTGCCGCCCGCGCAAGGTGTTGGACGTCATCTGGCGCACCGCGTCTTCCAGCGATTTCGCCATGACCTTGCGGTCGGCGCTGCCATCGGCCGGGAACGGCTCGCCGTAGCTGACCACCGCGTCCACAGCGCCGTGCGCGAGCAGCGCCTTGATATGCGGCATGAAGTCGAGATCGCCGTACCACGCGACCGTCGAGCGGTGCTGGCGGCCCATCGGAATGCCGTTGAGGCCAGTGTAACAGATCGACATCGGCTGGATCAGAATGCCGTGCTCGGCCCGCGAGCCCGCCTCTTTCACGGCGCCAATCAAAGCTGAGCGGAACGGCAACACGCGGTTGCCGTCGCTCGATGTGCCTTCCGCGAACAGCACGACCGACGTGCCGGAGGCCAGCCGCGCGACAATTTCGCTGATAGCGTCGCCGGTCTGCTGCCGCTTCGAACGGACGACAAATATCGTGCGCTGTGCGCGGGCGGCAAGACCGACCAGCGGCCAGCTGCCGACTTCACTCTTGGCGACATAAGCGACCGAGGCGAGCGAGCCGATCACAATAATGTCGGTCCACGAGACGTGATTGGAAACGAACAAGGCGGCGCGGTCCCGTATCGGATTGCCGACAACGCGCACGTTAATGCGTAGTAGCGAGCGTAACACCCGATAATAGTTGGATGCGATGAAACCCCAGCCCGGCAGACGCAGCTTGCCGAGTAACTACTGAATCGAAATCAACATCGGCGTCACGGAGAAGAAAACGACGGCGATCAACAGGCCGCGCATTAGCGCTCGTTCCTGATCATGCGTTAGCTTTTTGTCTTGTCGTCGTTGAGCGGCACGGCATAAAGCTCGAGCCGGTGGTCGACCAATTTGTAGCCGAGTTTGCGCGCGACTTCGGCTTGCAGCCGCTCGATCTCCTCCGACTGGAATTCGATTACCTCGCCGCTGCGGAGATTGATCAGGTGGTCGTGGTGGGCTTCCGGCGCGGTCTCGTAGCGCGCGCGGCCCTCGCGGAAGTCGTGCCGCTCGATAATGCCGGCATCTTCGAACAGGCGTACGGTGCGGTAGACGGTGGAAATTGAAATCCGATCATCGACCTTGACGCAGCGCCGGTACAATTCCTCGACATCGGGATGATCGTCGGCGCCCGCCAGTACGCGCGCAATGATGCGCCGTTGCTCGGTCATGCGCATGCCTTTGGCGGCGCACAGAGCCTCGATATTTCTCTTCTCGGAACTGCGTTTGTCCGGCGTGGCCACTTTGTTACCTTTTGCGCATGATCTCATCCGAAAACCGGTTCCCACTTTTCGGGATCATGCGCGGTCTATTCCCTTGCGGCCGTCATATCATATCTCAGCCGAGATCGCGGCGCAGCACCAACGCGGCGGCCGCTTTGCCCCCGGCCGCCTGATAATAGTTGGGACGGCGCGATATTTCATGAAAACCGGCCTGGTCATAAAGCCGCCTGGCAGGCTTGTTATGTTCATCGACTTCCAGGAATACGGAGCGCGCGCTAAAGGCCGCAAGCCGGCGCAAGTGCAAGTTGAGCAGTCTGGCTGCGAGACCGCGCCGTTGCCTCGCGCCTGCGACCGCGATGGAAAGGATTTCCGCTTCATCCTCCGCCAGCCGCGACATGATGAAGCCAATGAGTTTGCCGCCGATCGTGGCCCGATGTGCGATGACATGGCGGTCGACCAGCAGTTCTTCGAGCTCGTGCTCGCTCCAGCCGCGCCGGAAAGAAGCGGCATGCAGGGGGGCAATCGCGGAGGCGTCGCGGGCGCTTGCTTCCGACAATACCGGCTCGCCGAACGCGAATAGCCTGGCGAGCATCTTGATCATCGGCGCGCCAGTTGCGCGGCGTTCTGCGGCTGGGCGTCGGGCGCGCGTAAATAGAGTGGCTTGGGCGGCGAGTTGGTTTCCACCGCCGCAGCCCCAAGCCGCGCCACCCAGTCAATGTCCGGAGCCGGGCGCTGCTCGACCAAACTAGGCGCGCGTTCGCCCGCGGGCCATGCCGCAGCCAGCAGTTTAGCCGCCGTGCCGATCAGGCGCGGTGCGCCGGTTGACGATACGCGCAGCGCTTCGCGTAGCGGCACGATACGCGGCGGCACGATCGTGCGACCACCAGGTCCGAACACTTGCAGATAGACATGATCGTGGCGCGCATCGATCACCGCGACCACCGGCAGCGTGTCGTCGGCGGCGATAAAGGGCGCGGCGAAGGCCGCAAGCGTTGAAAGTCCGACGGCCGGCTTGCCGGTCGCGAGCGCGATGCCGCGCGCGGCGGAAATTCCCACCCGCAAGCCGGTGAAGCTGCCGGGCCCTGTGGTGACGGCGATGCGGTCGATCTCTGAGAAGGTGAGCTTGGCGCGATCCAACACACGCGCGATCAGCGGGATCAGAGCTTCGGCGTGGCCGCGCACCATCGGTAGCGATTCACGGGCGGCAACACCGGCGGTCTCGGTGTCGAGCACGGCGGCCGAGCAGGCCTCGAGCGCGGTATCGATGGCAAGGACACGCATGACCGGACTTTATCACCGTCATGCCCAGGCATGACGCAGAATCTGGCGATATCCGCCGCTTAAACCGGCCGTATCTCGACCACTTCGGGCACGAAATGCTTGAGCAGGTTCTGGATGCCGTGCTGCAGCGTGGCGGTCGAAGAGGGACAGCCGGAGCAAGCGCCTTTCATTTGCAAAAAGACGATGCCTTCCTTGTAGCCCTTGAAAGTAATGTCGCCACCGTCGCTGGCGACTGCCGGCCGCACGCGAGTCTCGATCAGATCCTTGATGGTGGCGACCGTGTCGGCATCCTTTGCATCGAAGAATTCATCGTCAGAGCCGGCAACCGGCTTTGCATCGGTCGCCACCAGCGGCGCGCCCGACATGTAGTGTTCCATGATGGCGCCGAGGATGGCCGGCTTGATCTGCTGCCAGTCGCCGTCGTTTTTGGTGACCGAAATGAAATCGGAACCGTAGAATACGCCACCGACATTCGGAATGTCGAACAGCCGCGTCGCCAGCGGCGATTGCGCGGCGGCCTCCTTGGTCGGCATGTCGAGCGTGCCGGTGTCGAGCACCGGTTTGCCGGGCAGGAATTTCAGCGTCGCCGGATTGGGCGTGGCTTCGGTCTGAATGAACATGGTCTGCGCTCCTATGCCTTGCGCATGATCTTATCCGAAAACCGGTATTCACTTTTCAGGATCATGCACGCACGGGTTCAAGGCCCGTGAGTGGCGTGACTATACCTGATAGATGGGCTTTGCGCAGGCCGGGGTCAACCAGCCCAAAAAGCCTACGAACTTGCGTCTATATCGCTGTCGCTGAGATGCCCCGGCACAATGGCGACGGGAATGGGGAACTGGCCGGCGCTTTTGCCAAGATTGGTGACCAGCGGGCCGGGGCCTTCATTGCCGATTCCGGCAGCCAGCACCAGGATGCCGATGTCCGCGTCCTCGTCGATCAGCTTGTTGATCTGGTCGGTGGTGTCGCCTTCGCGAATGACACGGTCAGGCTTGAGCTTGGCGATCTTCTTGACGCGTGCGGCAAATTTGTCGAGCACCGCATTGGCCGCTTCCATCGCCTCGGCCTGCATGATGTCGGCGACGCCGAGCCACTGTTGATTGCGTTCGGCGGTCTCGATCACGCGCAGCATGACGATTTGCGACTTGGTGCGGCCGGCGCGTTTGGCCGCCCAATAGACCGCACGGTCGCACTCCTCGGTGTCGTCGATGACGACCAGGTAT
Organism: Pseudolabrys sp.; assembly: GCA_043734185.1. Classification (GTDB taxonomy): domain Bacteria; phylum Pseudomonadota; class Alphaproteobacteria; order Rhizobiales; family Xanthobacteraceae; genus Pseudolabrys. Next base: position 13,650 of record JAYTFS010000160.1, read on the forward strand.
TTGCGCTTGTGGCCGGTCTCGTAGCTGCTGCGTTTGATGGGCATGGGGGAATGGTGGCACGGCGCGCGCCACGCCGACAAGCGGGCTATCTAGCGGCCGGTTTTGCGCGTGATCTTGTCCGAAAACCGGCTCCCACTTTTCGGGATCATGCGCGAACAAAACCCACAATGTCCTTGACGGCCTTCATGGTTTCGGCGGCGAGCACCTGCGCGCGCGCCGATCCGTCGGCCAGAACGGAGTCGATATAGACCGGGTCCTGCACCAGTTTTTTCATTTCGGCGCCGATGGGCCCGAGTTGCGCGACCGACAGATCGACGAGCGCCGCCTTGAATGTGGAAAATTGTGCGCCGCCGAATTCGCGCAGCACGTCGGATTTGCTGACGCCCTTGAGTGCCGCATAGATGCCGACCAGATTGTCGGCCTCGGGCCGCGGCTCCAGTCCTTTTTCCTCGCTCGGCAGCGGTTCGGGGTCGGTTTTCGCCTTGCGGATTTTCTGCGCGATGGTGTCGGCGTCGTCGGTCAGATTGATGCGCGAATAATCCGACGGTTCCGACTTCGACATCTTCTTCGAGCCATCACGCAACGACATCACCCGCGTCGCCGGCCCTTGAATGATCGGCTCCGGCAGCGGAAAGAACGCTTCGCCATAGCCATGCGCCTGGATCGAGGCGGCGAAGTCGACGTTGAATTTCTGCGCGATGTCGCGCGACAATTCGAGATGCTGCTTTTGATCCTCGCCCACCGGCACATGCGTGGCGCGATAGACCAGAATGTCGGCCGCCATCAGGTTTGGATAGGCGTAAAGACCGACCGAAACATTCTCGCGGTCCTTGCCGGCCTTCTCCTTGAACTGGGTCATGCGGTTGAGCCAGCCGAGACGCGCGACGCAATTGAATACCCAGGCGAGCTCGGCGTGCTCGGCAACTTGGCTCTGGTTGAAGATGATCTGCTTTTTCGGATCGATACCGCAGGCCAGAAACGCCGCGGTCACTTCGCGTGTGGCGCGCGGCAGTTCGGCCGGATCCTGCCACACCGTGATGGCATGCAGATCGACCACACAATAGATGCAGTCATAGCGCTCCTGCAGCGCGACGAATTTGGTGATCGCGCCGAGATAATTGCCGAGGTGCAGATTGCCGGTCGGCTGCACGCCGGAAAATACCCGTTCCTTGAACGCCATTACGATTATCCCTCGCCACTTTGCCGGCCACATCGCATGATGGCGTTTGCCGTGCAACCCCGCTGCGCGCACAACCAATGTCTAGCGTCGACACGGGATAACAATATCAAAGACGGTGCCGCCCAACTATACTGGGACTGGGTTGTCGGGATCATACGGACGGGCGAGCGGCAAATGGGCTTTAAATGAGCAAAGATGAGCTGATCATCCAATTGGTGAAAGTAGCGCTCGGCATTCTGATCGCTGGCTACTTTCTCTGGTGGAGTTTGGAAGTGCTGAAAAGACTTCCACCCCCTCACTAGGCGGAGCGTTGGCTTCGGTAATGGCGTTGCCAGCACGGCGGTCGCCGCTATAGTGCGCCGCCCGCATCCAAGAGGTTACGAATGGCCGCTTCTCGCTACGACGTGCTCGGTATTGGCAACGCTATTGTCGATGTCATTGCCCGTGCCGAGGACGATTTCCTGGTTGCACACGGCATGCAAAAGGGCGGCATGGCGCTGATCGACGAGGCGCGCGCCAAGAAGATTTATAAGGCTATGGGACCGGCGACGGAAAGCTCCGGCGGTTCGGCGGCCAACACTATTGTCGGCGTCGCCAGTTTTGGCGGTCGCGCGGCATTCGTCGGCAAGGTCAAGGATGACGAACTGGGCCGCGCCTTCACCCATGACATTCGCGCGGCGAGGGTCGGCTTCGACACCAAGCCCGCTACCAGCGGACCCTCGACCGCGCGCTGCTACATTATGGTGACGCCGGATGGCGAGCGCACCATGAATACGTTTCTTGGTGCCGCCCAGGACTTGCATCCGAAAGACATCGACGAGCCGACGATCGCCGCTTCGGCCGTCATCTATCTCGAAGGCTATCTATGGGATCCGCCGCACGCCAAGGAAGCTTTCATCAAGGCCGCCGACATCGCCCACAGGTTCGGCCGCCGCGTCGCGCTCACTTTGTCGGACGCGTTCTGCGTCAGCCGCTATCGGGCCGAGTTTCTCAACCTGATCCGCAAGGGCACCGTCGACATTGTTTTCGCCAATGAAAGCGAACTGCTCAGTCTTTATGAAACGTCCGATTTCGATACCGCGGTGAAGGCGTTGCGCGCGGATGCGCGGCTCGCGGTGGTGACGCGCAGCGAAAAAGGTTGCGTTGTGGTCGCGCGCGACGGGGTCGAAGCGGTGCAGGCCATGCCGATCGAAAAGGTGGTCGATGTCACCGGCGCCGGCGACCTGTTCGCGGCAGGCTTTCTGGTCGGGCACTCGCACGGCAAGGATCACCGCACATCGGCCCGTCTTGGCGCGCTCGCCGCGGCGGAAGTGATCCAGCATATCGGGGCCCGGCCTGCCGTGTCGCTGAAAGGCCTTGCGGCTGAGAACGGCCTGGCGGTCTGACGATCCGGGCTGAATTGGTAACCAATTGGTAACCGAACGTGGTTACCGATTGGTGAACGACCCAATTCAGAGGACCGGCCATGGAAAAGCGCAAGGACGAAGCGGCTAGTGACGAGCCGAAAGCCGAAATCCCCAAGGTCGAACTGCCGAGCGTCGAGTCGCCATCGATTTCGCCGGCGACTCCTGCGATCGAACTTGTCGCAGAGATCACGCCGATCATCGAACCTGCGAAAACGGAAACGCCTGCCGTCGACGCGGTGGCGAAGCCCACAACGATTTTGTCGTTTGCCGTGCGGCCTCGCCACAAGCGTTCCGCCTTGCTAGCGGCGTCGGTGACGTTTGCGGCTGCGCTTGGCGCGATGGTTGGAGTGTTCGCGGGCAGCGGCGGCTTTAGGCCGGAAACCCCGCGGCCCGCGGTTGCCGCGCTGGAAGACCGCGTCGCCATGCAGCAGAAGCTCGGTGCGCTCACCGAGGAAATTGCCTCGCTCAAGTCCAATCTCGATGCCGCCAATAAATCCGCGCACAGTCAGATCGCGAAAATCACCGAGCGCTTCGATCGCGCGGCGAATGAAGAATTGATCACCGGATCGATCTCGGAACCGCAGACCATTGCCCCGTTTCCGACGCCGCGTCCGGCGCCGCGAGTTGCCGCCGTCGAAAGCGCACCGCCGCCGCCCGCCCGTCCGATGGTGGTGTCGGGCTGGAGTATTCGCGACGCGCATGACGGTTTTGTTTACGTGCAAGGCAATGGCGAGATTTATCAGGTCGTGCCGGGCGCGCCGTTGCCAGGTCTCGGGCCGGTGGAATCGATCAAGCTCCAGGACGGCCGCTGGGTGGTGAAGACGCCGAAGGGCATCATCGTGTCGATGCGCGACCGCCGCTATTTCCAATAATCTGAACGCCAACGCGCGTATATAGAATGGCGGCGCCTTCGGGCGCCGCTTTTCTTTTGAGCGTGAGGCCAGTGGCGAGCGACTCAAATCCGTGTCAGATTTCGCTCTGCCGAAAGGTGTGGGTGGATCATGCGCGGCACGTCCCTGACGATCATTGCGTCGGCAATCTGTTTTGCTTCGACGCCCTGTCCAGCATTGGCGCAAAGTCTGGCGCAAGGCGCAGTTCCAGCGGCAAAGCCTGAAATGGCTGAAAGCTGTCCGGGCCTGGTAGCCCGCCGCTCGCCGCTTGTGATTCCTGCCGCGCTCAATGCCGATCAGGTACGCATCAACTACATCGGCCACTCGACGTTCCTGCTCGAGAGTCCGAAGCTTGTGCGTGTCGCCACCGACTTTAATGACTATGTCCGGCCGCCGGTGCTGCCCGATATCGTGACCATGAATCACGCACACTCGACGCATTACACGGACAATCCGGACCCGGGCATCAAGCATATCCTGCGCGGCTGGGCGGAAGATCAGAAGCCGGCGCGCGTCGACGTTCAATATAAGGACGTGCGCGTGCGCAACGTGCCGACCAATATTCGCGCGTGGGGCGGCGGCGGCACCGAGCGGCACGGCAATTCAATTTTTATTTTTGAAATGGCCAATCTTTGTATTGCCCATCTCGGGCATCTCCATCACACGCTTACGCAAGCGCAACTCAACGAGATCGGCCGTGTCGATATCGTGATGGTCCCGGTCGACGGCACCCTGACGCTCGATCTCGAAGGCATGGTTGAAGTGTTGCAGGGGCTAAAGGCGCCGCTGATGATCCCGATGCATTATTTCAGCGCCTATACGCTTGATCGCTTCCTGCAACGGGTGCGCCAGAACTGGGACGTAGAGGTCGCGGAAGTACCATCCGTGCTGGTGTCCAAGACGACACTGCCGGCAAAGCCGAAAGTCCTTGTCCTTCCGGGGCATTGAGGATGTAAGTCCCGGTCCGCACCGGGGCCGCCGAAAAGCCTAAATTTATCAACAAACACCGGTTGACCGCTTGGAACCAATTGGTAGTTGTTGCGTTCTTTGGTTTGTCATTAGGTCTATTTCGAGGGGTTTAGCCCGTGCAGACGTGGAGTAGCTGGAAACGCTTTCCAGACGCCCAGATTGGTGGCCATGTCGAGGCGCCGATTGGTCCGGGAGTCTACGAAGTCCGCCACACCACGACCGGCGAGGTCATTGCTTTCGGCCATACCGGCAACGTGGCCAACGCGATTTCCGACCTGAAGTTGAATGGCGGCGTCGGCCCGATCGCCCGTCTGTTCCGCCGCCAGCCACCAGTCTCGCATGTGTGTGATTTGGAATACCGTACCTGCGCGGCCAACAGCCGCGCCGAAGCCAAGACCACCGCTAGTCGGTTGAAAGGCCTGCGCCAGTCCGCATGGCGCCGCCGCGTCGATACGGGCTGGGCCGCCCGCCATCCGGGCTGATTCCGAAGGGTTTTCTGAAATTCGCGGCCGGCACATCGCCGGCCGTTTGCTTTTGCGTGCCCGGCGATAGCTTCCAGTCCATCGCGGATTTCGTATAAAGTCGGCTGCGAAAGGGCAGGTTGCCATGTTGAGCGCGGAGCAGAACGACCTCATCACCCGCGTTGGCCCCGGCACGCCGGCGGGAAACCTGATGCGGCGCTATTGGCAGCCGGCCGCGCTGGTCGACGAGCTTGCCGGAAACCGGCCGATCAAGCCGGTGCGCCTCTTCGGCGAAGACCTTGTGATCTTCAAGGACGACAAAGGCCGCTACGGCCTCGTGGGCCGCCGTTGCCCGCATCGCGGCACAGATTTGGCGTATGGCCGGCTGGAAAACGGCGGCTTGCGCTGCGCCTTCCACGGCTGGCTATTCGACGTGAACGGCAAGTGCATGGAAACGCCGGCCGAGCCGGACGATAGCAACCTGTGCGCCAATATCCGCGCCAAGTCTTATCCGGTCGTGGAGAAGAGCGGCATTTTGTTCGCTTACATGGGGGCCGGTGAGCCGCCGGCATTTCCGCATTTCGACTGTTTCGTCGCGCCCTCGACGCACACTTTTGCCTTCAAGGGCATGATCGATTGCAACTGGCTGCAATCGCTCGAAGTCGGCATCGACCCGGTGCACACCTCGTTCCTGCATCGCTTCTTCAACGACGGGGATCCGAGCGAGAGTTACGGCAAGATGTTCCGCGACACCACGCGCGATTCCGATAAGCCGATGACGCAGATCATGCGGGAAGTGACGCGGCCGAGGATTGAAGTAGAAGAAACCGAATACGGCTTTCGTCTGGTGACGCTGCGCCAGATCAGCGACAAGAACACGCATGTTCGGGTCACCAATCTGGTGTTTCCGAACGCCTTCATGATTCCGATGAGCCGGGAAATGACGATTTCCCAATGGCATGTGCCGATCGACGACGACAAGCATTATTGGTACGCGATTTTTACGTCGTTCGGCGCGCCCGTCGATAAAAATGAGATGCGCCGTCAAAGGCTTGAGCTGTATCAGTTGCCCGACTACATCCCGAACAAAAATAAAAACAACGATTACGGTTTCGATCCGCACGAGCAGGAGCACGAGACCTATACGGGCATGGGTGC